>JABWCI010000001.1 GCA_013368515.1 Candidatus Altimarinota bacterium
ATACATAGAAATAATAAAAAAAGATAATATAACTAATATGAATATTGCTTATAAATCTGTAGAAGATTTAAGATGAGAAAAGATATTTAATGTACATGAAGTAGATATATTTTCAAAATTAAAAAATTACCAAGATAATATAAAGTCAGTTGATATGAAAATGATCTTGCCAAATACGTTAAAGATTGAAGTAGAATCATACAAAGAAATTTTTAATATATCACTTAATAATAATAACTATATTCTAGTAGAAAATGGTACAATAATACCATCAAATCATTCAAAAAACTTAAAATTTTTAAATATAATAAAAAAAATAGATAAAAATAAGTTTATAGAATACAAACAAATTTTCAATCCATTTTTTATAGAAAAAATAAATAACATTACTTCAAAATTAGAAGAAAATGTATTAAATATAAAAATTAAAGAACTAGATTACTATGAAGTTGAAAGAGAGTTGCATGTAAAAATAGAAAATGATACTATAATTATATTCTCTCTAGATGATGATTTAGATTATATGTCTCAAATTGAAAAACTAGTAATATTTAATAAAGAATACTCTTCTATAATAGATAGTAAAATTTATTATATTGATTTAAGAATAAAAAATAAAATATTTTATTGCAACTCTGATATGTCATATCAATGTAATGAAAATATAAAAAGTATCTATAATAAATAGATACTTTTTATATTTTCATTTTTACTCAAACTATAAGTCCTCACAATTTAGAATTTTTAAAATAAAGTCTATCAACAAGTTTTACAATAATTAAAAATAGTCATCTTCATCTAATAGAGTCATGATTAAAATATCATAGTTTTAATTTATGTGCTCTCATAGTCTCCATATCAAGAGCTTTCTTTGGGGCTCTTCAATTTCAATTATCCTCTACTTCTAAATTAAAATTCAATATTCAGTCTTCAAATTTAGATATGATTCTAAGAAAATTGAATCAACTCTTATCACTTCAATATTCAATAGCATTGTTATTTAATTCATCTGCTATCAAAACTACTCTTGAAATAGTATTATCTGGAAATTTTAACAATCAACATATAATTTCTACAAAATCTCTTAAGTCTTTTGTATTTTGAAATTCAGATTTATAAATAAACTCAACTGATATATTTCAATCAATAATCAATGAATTTATAATATCTAATTTATTATGTCATTTAGATAATTTATCTATATAAATTTTATCCATAAATTAAACATAGTAATAATTATTTATATTATAACATTAATAATTAAAAAAAACAAAAAAAAATATATTTATTTTTACAAATAAATATATTTTTTTTGAGATATTATCTAATAGCTTCTTTAAGAGTTTTACCAGCTCTAAAAACAGGTGATTTCATAGCAGGAATTTTAATAGATTCTCTAGTTCTTGGATTAACACCATTTCTAGCAGCTCTAGATGAAACTTTAAAAGCACCAAAACCAGTAACATTAACTTCTCTACCTTTTTTTAATTCAGTAGTAATAACATCAATCATAGATGCTAAAGCTTTAGAAACAGCATCTTGACTTAAACCAGCATCAGCAGCAACTGCTTTAATAAAATCTTGTTTTTTCATAGTAACAAAATGTTATAAATATAAACATTTGTATTTTAGCAAAGATTAGGGCAAATGCAAGTTTTTTTTAAAAAAAATAGCTATAAATCAAGATTAAATTAGTAACTAATAATAAAAATGGCTTATATAAGCCATTTTTATTATTAGTTACTATATATAGAATATTTTAAAATATTTAAAAACTCAGTATTATCAACTACTGTATTCAAATTTTGTTTATAATCTCATATCTCTCATGATGAAATTATATTAAGCCTAGGTTTAGTAAAAAATTCTGTAGATGAGTTTGTATTAATTCTATAAATTATATTGTCTGAATTTCAAGAATTAAATAAAACTAAATAATTAGTATCTGAATAATTTAAAAAGTCATCTATATCCTTAATATCTATTGAAAATCAAGATGAGTTTGATATTTTTTCATATCAAGATGAAATATCTCAAATTCAAGATATTCAACTATTATTTCAAATAATATTCCAAGACAGCTTAGAAGAATCTCAAGAAATAATTGAAAAATCAAAATCTGTTATCTTCTTTTCTCAAATATCATCTATATAAAAAAGTGGAATAATATCGTAAGATAATGGTAATAAACCTCATTCATAATTATTAACCTTTCAATCATTTAAATATGAAACTAATAAATCTTTTTTAGGGTGATAAAGTGATTTATTTAATGGATTTGTAGAAAGTAATACTGATTTATCATTAACTGAGTTATAGATAAAACCATCATATCAATATCAAAACTTCTTTATATTAAGTAATGCTAATTCTTGAGAACTTTCTGCTCAAGCATAAGACTTTAAATAGTCTCACATTGCTCTATTAATTTTCATTTCATTTAATATCAATCTTAGTATTCATATTGATAAAACCATTATAAATCCTATGAGTAATAATGAGACAATAACAGAATATCAATTTTTACTTTTAATCATAACTTTTATATTTAAAAATACTAAAAAGGTCTTTCACTTATAGTTGTTTGAAAAATTAATTTATTTTGTTCTATTAAACTTGGTTTAACTCATGACTTTATAGTAGGCTGGAAAACTATATTTATAGTAATCTTTGGTACATATGAGTCTGATAAATAAAATCTTAATTCTTTTACAGTAACCATACTATTTGTTAATGGTTTACCATTTTTAACTATATAACATTGTGAATCTAAATTTTTACAATAATCTAAATCATCTACTCTTATAAAAATTCACATCTCTTCTTTTGCAAGAATATATTCACCTCATGAAACACATAATTTATTTCAAAACTTATAACCTAAAGATAAAGAATCACAAGAATCTAATAAGTTCTGAGATACTCAAATAATACCATTTTTCATAACATTTTCAGAAATATCTGTGATAACACTTTTAACATTTTCATGCATAGCTCTATTAATATCTGATTTTAATGAAGTTTCAGATGCTAATATATATATTGAAATCATAGTTATCATTATTACTGAAAATATAGAAACAGAAATAACTATTTCTATAAGCGTAAATCATTTATTATTAAATTTCATAGTTAAAATCTTTTATAATCTGTAAAAATACTAACAATTTCAAATTCATGATATCATTTCATATACCATATAACTTTAGATGTAACTTTAAATCAATCATCTATAGTTTTTAATCAAGATAAATCATTATACTGAATAGGATCAATTTTAATATATTTAAAAAAAATTGTTTTTTTATTAGATAATGAACAATCATGTACATATAAATTATCATTATTTAAACATAATTCATAATTCAACATTTTTCAATTAAGTTCGGAAACTCATTCTCAAAAATCCGTTATTTCATTTATTTTAACAGAAAATCAATTAGAATATGAAATATCATTCTCTATCTTATAATATTTTCATACTTCAAATACACTAGTATGGTTTGATGTAGAAGGATTTAACTGATTATATACTTGTACCTTTTTATAATTACTATCTCTTATATTTCTAACAAGTTCAATCTGTTCACGAGCTAAAAAAGATGCTATTATATAGTTTTTATTATAGTCATTTAAATTTAGTGTTTTAATAATAACAGAGTAAACACTTACTACTCACATAGTAAAAATAAGCATTCAAACCAATATCTCAACAATAGAAAAAGCACTCCTGTTAATTTTTATCATATTTATTTATAATCAATTATATTTGTATCTTTATAATAAATTAATTCTTTTCTTAAAGTCTCACTCATAGATTTTTTATATGAAAACTTTATAGAAATTTTATCTTTATTAACTATATTTTTTCAAGAAGATGTAAATGTATAAACACTTGATTCTCAAGATATTGAATTAAAAAAGAAAAGTAAATTATCATATCAATCTAAATAATCAATATTTATATTGTCCTGTATTGTATTAGTCTTAATTATTTTTACATCACTAGATTCAATATTGTTGATTAGATTGGTGTCAATGTTATGAGGATAACTAAAAAAGATTATTTTATCATCTGATCAATCTTGATTTGAAAAATAAAGTCAAATAGATCTATTTCAAGTTATATCTTTTATTCATGATACAGCCATATTTCTTGCTTCATAAAAACTTTGACTTATTTCACGAGAAACTAATTTTAATTTAGCTTTATTTTGATAATGACTATATGGAAGATAAACTACTATCATAAGAGTCATTATTATAGAAATAACAACTAGCAATTCAAAAAGTGTAAAAGCTTTATTTTTAAATTTCATAAAAAAAGTTTGAAATATATTTTAATTTATTATATAAAAAAAAACTAAAAATTGAAATTAATTTTTAGTTTTTTAAGATACTGTTTGTGTAACTTTTAATATAGCTCAAAATATAGCAAAAGCAAACCATAAAACAAACATTCAAGCGAAAAGAATTGCTAAAGGTTCGATCCATTTTGTTAATCTAGCCAATGAGTAATCTACTTCCTTCTCATATTGTTTATTAATTTTAAGAGATATGCTCTCTAGATTTGCTGTTTTTTCTCATACAGAAAGCATTTGTAAATAATCAGATGTAAAATATTCTTTATTAATATCTACTTCTTCTATAGATTTTACTATTCATCATCATTTAGTTACTCTTAAGATTATCTCATCAAATAACTCCATATAGATATAACTATTTGTAGATTTAGAAACTAAACTCAATGCTTTAACTATATTTATTCAAGATCAAATTAATGTAGCTAAATTAGAGGCAATATTAGCTAATATATAATTTTTATATATTTTTCAAATTAATGGAGTACTAAATATAAAATGTTCAATAGCTATTTTTCATGATTTTGTATTCTTATATCAAACAAAAAATACAATTGTTGTAGCTAAAAATAAAAATATAAACCAAAAATCATTAATAATAAATTCTGATGTAGCTAATAATGATTTAGTTGCTAATGGTAATTCAATTCATGCATCATCAAAAAATGGCTTTATAGAAGGAATTACATAAGTTAAAACTATAAATAAAGCTAGAAATAAAAATAAAAATATTATAACTGGATAAGTTAATGCTGTTTTTATTTTATTTCTAAGTTCATGAACTTTTTTTAGATCTTCACTTAATTTCATAAGTGACTTAGATAATTGTCAAATCGACTCTCATGACTCTATAACTGAAACTTCTGAAGCACTAAATATACTAGGAATTTTTTTCATAGATTTAGAAAAAGAGTCCCCTGAAGATATATAAGTCACCAATTCTTTTATTTTTTGTTTAAAATATGGACTTGATATTTTTGAATTTACAGAGTCTAATGAATCTGTAATTCAAACTCATCAATCAATCATAACAGAAATATATTCATAAAAATTATATTTATCTATAATTGAAACTTTTTTTATTAAAATTATTTCATTACTTATATTATTATTTTCCATATTTATTTATAAAAAATTTTTAAAGGTATTGTTATATTGTAACTAGAATCTATTGAACTAGAATTTTTAGGATAAGAAAATGAATCAATAAAAAATTTATATTTTGAATCTTCTTTTACGAAAAAATCAAGTAATTTATTCATTCTTTCTTCATTTGGAACTCTTATACTAAGTGTAACAAGTGATTCATAAAATCATAGCTCATTTATTTTTCATTCTTTTATATTTAAACTTCTAATTGTTGAAATTCAATCTGTATATTTTAAATTATCTTCTTCAACTTTAGAATAAATATAACTTAATAATTCATCTTCTTTAATTGAGTTTATATAATTATCAATTCAACTATTTTTTTCTTCAACTTTAATTTTTATTTCATTTAATTTATCCAGTTCATTTCTTTTAGACAACAAAGAAACTTCTTTATTATTTTTTTCATCTAAATTTTCTTGCAAAGTATAAATTTGATTTCTAGTAAATAAAACTAGTATAAAAAGTGATAATAAAATTAATATATATCAATATAATTTATTATTTTTATTTGTTAAGTTCATCTTATAAATCTTATTAATTAAATTATTTAATATCAAATTCTAAATTAAATTTTATTTGATCCATTCATTCAAAATTTGTTATAAATTTTAAATCTAGCAAAGCAAATTCCTCTTTTCTATATTCACTTATAAATTTATTTATCTTTTTATAAGCAATTCATTTTTCAGAAGATTGAGTACTAGCTTGTAAAGAAACTTTACCATTAGTTATATCAAAGTTATCAAATGATATTTCATACTTTTTTGATATTGCATCAACATGTTTTAAATAATCTGTAATTTTTGATCTCTTTTCCATATTTTCTATTGTATTTCTATTTATATCAATAAGAGAATAAACTTGAACTTTAGGGTCATTTTTTAATATAGAAATATCTGCTTCCCTTTGAGAAATTTTTGTATTTAAATCATCTATATCAGAAGATATTTTTAAATTAAACAAAAATAATCATAAAGATATTAAAAGTACTAATCATAAAAAGGCAATTGGAAATTTTAAATCCTTTTTCTTTTGAGTTATAAAATTTAAATCATTCATATTTTTATTAATTAATTATAATCAATAAAATATTATCATATAAGTTAAATTCTTACAATAAAAATAGATTGACTTTTAAATAAAAATCAATCTACTCTAATTTATTAAGCTCAAGTTAAAACATCAATAATAAGGTTAGTAATTGGTCAAGCTAAATATATTATCAATAATCAAATTATAGCAAAAACAATGATTGTCTTTGACTTTTTAGCTTTTTCTTCATCTCATGCAGAAGTAAGCATATTAAATCAAGCATAAATTATCAATATAACTGCTACAAGTTTTAGAAATGTAAGAAAGTAAACAACTATTCTTTGTATATATGAAGAAGCAGTTCAATTAGTTACAAGTCCATCAACTCCCTGAGTATATTCAACTCACTGTTCTAAACCACAATCATTTCATGGACAATATGGAATAGTAGTTCTATCTCAAGAAATTATATCTAAAGCACTAGTTTCAAATATAAATCAAAACAAAAATATAAAAGTTGCAATAAGAAAAAATAATATTTTTTTCATAAAATTCTAATTAAATCTTAAGATTATAAAACTAGTATAAAAAAAATTTTATTAAAATCAAAAAATAAATAAACTATTGTTCTATATTAAAAAGATAAGATTATATAATGAGAAAAAAAGATATATTTTCTATAATAATAGTTTGATTATTTGTTATAATAACTTTTTACCTAAACTCTATTATTGGAGTAATTAGTTTTCTAAATAGCATATGAATATATACTATAATTTTTTATAGTTCACATATAATTTGGAGAAGTATAATTAAAAAAGAAATAATAGATTCTTTTTTATATATAAAAGATTTTATTTTTAGAATAAGTATTTTTTTACTAATAATTACTAGTTTTTTCTCTATAGTAACATATTCATTAAATGAGGTTTATAAAGCAAAAATGCCTGAATATACTATAAGTAATTGAGATAAAATAGTAAAATTTCAAGCAATGGTTCATATATGAAGCAAAAATTTTTATGATAAGATTGAAAATAATATAAGAGAATTCAAAAAAGAATGATGAGTTTTATTTTTTGAGTGAGTAAAACCAGGAAGTGAAGAAAATATGAAAAAATTTAATCAAGCAATTTGAGTAGAGTTTGATGAAGAGTTATACAAAAATTTTTCAAAACTATATTGAGTTACTTTCCAAGATAATGAACAATTTTTATGAATAGAAAATGAACTAGATTTCAATGTAGATTTAAGTATAGATGAGATAATGAGTCTTTACAAAGAAAAAAATATTGTAAATAATAAAGTAAAAACATACTCTCCTCCTATTGATGCAAATAAAGAGATAATAAAAACCGTATCAAATTTAAATGAAAAAGAATTAAAAATACTTGTTTACATTAATAAAGCTATACTAAACATGATTATATGAAGTGATAGTATGCAATGATTTTTAAGTAATACATTTTCAAATAAAGAATTATTTGAAGTTATATTACATGAAAGAAATAAAATATTGGTAAAAGAAATAAATGAAAGTGAATATAAAAAAATTTATGTAACTTATTGATTATTACACTTTAAATGAGTATTACAAGAGTTACAAAAACTTGATCCAAATTGGAAAATAATAGAAACAAAATATTTATATCCTTTAGACTAAAAAAGAGCTTTATAAAGCTCTTTTTTAGTCTTCATAAAATAAACTACTTACATAAAGATATCATCATATAAAATATATAAATATAATAAAAACAAATCAAAGTGTTAAAGCTACATCAAAAACAAGATGTAATAATATACTTACAAATATTCAAAATGAAAAAATCTTAAAATAAGGAAAGCTTAAATCTTTTCATCTATATAGTAAAAGAGCACGAGTGAAATAATATGCTATTATACTACTTGATAAAACATGCACCATAACTGAAAAAGCACTACGGAAAAAATATAACTTTAATAACTCAGAAGAAATACCATAAGATAAATAATAATTATACAGATATAACATATTCTCAATAAAACTAAATCATAAAGCTATAAAAATAGAATATAAAACTCCGTCTTTAGTATTTTTTATATAAAAAATACTTGATTGTAAAAAATTGAAATGCTTAGATGCCTCTTCAACAAAAGCTACTATAACATAATAAAATATTATAAGTTTTAAAGTATCAAAAACTATATTTCAAAAATTTATAGGGTTTTCAATAGTAAAATCAAAATTTGAAAATATATATCAAAATAAAAATAAAAATAAACTTAAAAATAATATAAAAATAAGGAATACAAAAGTATTTTTAATATAAATATTAAATATCTTTGATTTATTTTTAAAAAATCATCCAAGAAAAAAAGAAAGTATTATTATCAAAAATAAAAACAAACTTAAAGATATTCAAAATTCTAAACTTGAAAATAAATTTTTTATTCTTGTAGCAAAATAAAAAACATTTAGATATTCAAAATCCAAAAATCCCATAATTTTATCTATATACAAAATAGGTATAACTGATAAAATTCAAGCTAAAATTCAAGCTAAAAACCTTTTCTTATTTAGAGGATTTTCATCTGTAAAAGAAAAAGCATAAGCCCAAATAACTATTGGAAAAAATGAAATAAAAAAAAGTAGCACATATATAATTATATCTCAAAACATAAAACAATATTTTAATTTTAATTTTTATGATTATACAATTTTTTTTAAAAATAAAAAGAGAGTTTTTGTTTCTTTTTTGTTTCCAAATTTATCTACTAAAAAATAAAGGAAAATAATTTTCCTTTATTTTTGTTAATCTCTACATGGATTAGAAATAACATTTTCAAAAATTCTTCTAGTAGAATCTGGATTATAGTCATCTGGAAGTGGTTTTGTTGAAAATAATGGTCAAGCTAATTTAACCTGTAAATCATAATCTGGATAAGAGAAAAATTTTGTTTTATATATATATATATATATATGAATCTAATTTAAATCAAAAAATATAAGGATATTTTCAATTTTTAAAATTTACATAATAACAATTCTTAATTGGGATCAAATTTAAATTATAATTTTCATTATATTCTCTTAATGTTGGATAATTTTTAACATCTTTTGATATAGAATCAAGTATTGGCTTAACTTTCTCCAGTTGTCTAAAATTATACATATCTACATATAAATTCTTTCAATCTATTAATAGATATATAAATATTGGTAATAATATAATTAATACAATAATTAATATCTTCTTTGTTTTATTTTTTATTACTTCTTTCATAATTTATAAATTATTTTTTATTATTTTCATTATATTTCTATTCTCTAATTATAGTAAATACTCATGTCTGTCAATTTATACTAAATTCTATAACTCTTGTTTGTCATATTGGTATTATCTCTGCTTCTATATTTGTTCCATATCTTACACTTCATGTATTACTTCTACTTCCATTACTTATTAATACTGTTGGATTTCATTCTCAATATATAAAAATAAAGGAAAAATTTTTTCCTTTATTTTTGTTTTATTCTCTACATGGATTTGATGTAATTCTTTCAAATATATCTTTATTTATATCATCAACACAAGGTCATCAACCGCAAAATTTACCTATAGGTAAACTATATTTAGGAAATGAAATATAGTTTTTTATATATATATATATATATATATAAGATTCTAATTTAAATCAAAATATATATTTTTCATTTCAGTTAGAATTACTTGTATAATAACAATTTTTAATTGGTTGTATATCAGCATTATATATTTCATTAAATTTTTTTAAATTAGAAAAATCTTTTGTATTTTCATCTATTGATTCTAAATAAGGTTTAGCTTTATTTAATTGTCAGAAATTATACATATCCACATATATATTTTTATAATCTATTATTACATATGTTAATATTGGTAAAAATATTATTGATACTATAATTAACATTTTTTTTGTTTTATTTTTCATTTTTTATAAGATTATTTTTTATTATTTTTATTTCCATTTATTTTACTATTTTCAAAATTTAGATTAACTATATTTTGTCAATTATTTAGTTTAATAGTATATTTCTTATCAAGCGGTTTTATTATTTCCCAATTATTTCTTGTTTCTTGAATTATAGTATAATCTCATTTATCTAAATTATCAAATTTATAATTTCAAGTATTATCTGTAACTATAAATGGTTCTATATTTTCTTCACATTTAGAGTTATTGTTTGAGTCTATACATACTTTATATCATGCATTACTTGGAGATGAGAAAACTTTTCATGATATACTTCAAGTCTCATTTTCACTTTTTGGCAGAGAATTGAAAGTACTTTCTATATCATAGATTCAATCATTATTTAAGTCTACACTATATGTTATAGAATCATTTTCATTATTTATTACTTTATTCCAATCTATACTTAGTTCTTGTTTTTCTTTTATTATTTCAAATTGATGTAGATATATACTTCAAGTAGAATTGTTTTGAAAATCATCTACTAATATATTATATGTTCAAGTTTTATTATCATCAAAATCTATTTTTTTATTTTCTCTTGATATATTAAAAATATCAGTTTGTCATGAACTTGTAGTTATTCATTCTAGTTTTGTGTAATAGTCTCATCATGCTATCATTAAGTCATAGTTTTCATCTGTTTTACCATTTATTTCTATTGTTAGGTTTTCTAGTTTTTCTGGTAGGTATATTTGTTTAAAAGTATTTTCTACAGAATTTCAAAGTACATCAGTATCTAAGGGTATATCGACTAAAACTCAAGGTATTTCTTTGAATATTTCTCAATTTAAATATCAAGATTTTCTTCATATAGAATCAGTCAGAATTATATCTGAGCTTCATGATAAAGTATATAATGAATCATTTACAGCAAATCAAAATGGCTTTGACTTAATTCATCAATTATATAAATCTTCTATTTTCATTAGTGATAAATCTGTAAATTTTATCCATCATAATTGAGAATATAGTTGAGAAATCCATGTTCAACTTCATGTTCAATTAATTTCAATATATTGATTATATGAATAATTTAAATCTTTTGGTAATAAAATATTATTAGGATAAGCAACATTATTATCAACTATATATATTTTATTTCAATCAACTCTATATAGGAAAACAGTATGTCATTTAGTATTTCAGTTTTTATCTTCTCAATAAATACTTAATAAATATAATTTATTTTTATTATCTGGATTACTAAGTTTAGTTAATAACTCATTTGGAGTTATTTGAGACTCTAAAAGAATTCTTTTATGTTGAGAACTTTGTTGTGTAAGATATAAAGTTAAAATAGTTTTTAAAGTTTCATTGTCTATATCCCAATTTTCATTTCAAAAAGTACTAGGTACTTCAATACTATTATATAAATCTCAATTTTTTATTTTTTTAAAAAAATCAGGGAAATTTTGTTCTATATAATCTGGTTTGTATATATTTAAAAGAGAAAGGTATGCTAATCAATAACAATTTCATCATTTAAATACATTTCAATTAATTAATCAAACACTTTCAAATGCATCCATTAATTTTTTATCATTATTTACAAAGTCAGAAGTATCAAATGTTTTGTAAAATAAATCCCATAAATTTCATGGTTCTATTTTTCTTATATATTTTGATGTTATATTTTCTCAAAGTGATAAATAACTTATTCATCATTTAAGAGTTCACTCTACAGGTTCTCAATTATGAAACTTAAACCCATAAGGATAAGGCTCAAATCATTCAAAAATAGAAAAATCTGTATCTGTTCCATTATTTCCAAATTCTTTCCAATCACTAGTATTTCAATCTGTATCTTCTAGTCTCAATTTCCAAGTATAATCTCATTTACTTAATGGTATAGTAAAACTCTTTATTCATGATGAATTTATAATTCCACTTTTAAAAGTTCTTGTAGTTCAAGATAGTTTTTCATATAACTCTACTTCTATTTTTAATTCTTTTGATTCTGGATTATCTACTTCAAGTTCAAATATAACTCAACTTCCAGATTGAAATTTACCTATTTTACTTCATACTTGTATTTCTTCTTTTTCTAAAAGTGGTGATTGTATATATTGTTTTAAATTTGTTGGTGTTGGAATTTGTATTGGTTGTTCTTCTTCCCAAGGTAGTGAAATATTTACACATCAAGAAACATTTATACATCTATTTTCTGACCAATCTGAATCAAAAATTAATCATTTTCATTTTACTTTCCAATATATATTAGTTCATATTTCTTTTATATTATCATTCAATAAATATTGATTTGTATTCAATGTTATGTCTGAAAGGTCTGTAATATTTAAGGTATAATTTGTATAATCTTGTATATTATCCCATTTTATATATGTTTTTGATGGATAAAGTATATTTCCATTTATATTATCTATATTTCATTTAATATATAATCATCATGTTATATAATTTATACTTCATTTATTTAATAAATTTCAACTTACATTTACATATGTGTATCAAGCGTATGATAATCAATCTAGTATACCATAATTTATTAAATTTCAATTTATGGTCATTGATGTTGTATTTGATGAAAAATGTTTATACAATCTTCAATTATCTCATATTATCACATTTCAATTATATATTACATCTGAACCATAGTAAACATCATTATTTATATATACATTTCTAGAATTTAACATTCAACCTATTCAAGTTGTAAATATCTCATTTATTTCTACAGTTTCAAAATTGCTTGTTATATTAAATGCAGGTCTTCAAATTATTATTTTTTCTCAATTTCAATTTATACTTGTTTGAGAATTTATTTCTCATGGTCATACTAATAATTTAATATAACTATCTTTTGGAACTTTTAGTTTATATCATTTTAAATATATAGTATTTGCAAAATCTAATTTTTTTGTTATCTCAACATCTTTTCATAGCATTAAAAATGAATTAAAGACTCCATTATTTTCAAAATCTCAGTATATATAAAAATTTCATATATTATTTATTGTACCATTATTTACCGTTTTTCATTTTACATAAAAATACTCTATTCTTCATTTTATTTCTCAATTATTTACAAAGTCACTATTTATTGTTAAACTCTGTTGATTTAAAGTAGAGTCTTTTTTAATTACACCATTCTCATTTATAGTTAGACTTTTTATTGTTGAATATGTATCTAGTATAACTTCTCCTCTTATCGTTACATCATCATTTACTCATGGCATTACTCATCATATCCATGTTCATGTACTACTCCAATTTCATCAAATTGATGTTGATTCTATTGTTGCTGCACTAACATATCATAAAAAAGACCAAAATCACATCAAAAATATAACTATTTTTAAGGAAATTTTGGTCAAAGATTTTATATTATTCGTATTTAACATAACTTAAGATTTTAAGAAAATAAAAAATATTAACAATAAAATAATAATTATTTTTTTATTTTTGTAAATACATTTTTGACATTTTTTCTTTAATTTAAGCCAAAAATAAGAATAAAGTATACTATTATACTCATACCACATTAAAAAAGCATTAAATTGTTTTTTAAAAAAATAAAAAGAGAGTTTTTTAAACTCTCTATCTAAAAATCTTATAATCTCAAAATTTAACAAATGATTCTTTTGAAGCTTTTTTTAAAAATAAAGAAGCTAAAAACATATTTAAACCAATAAAAACAAGTAATCCTCAAATAAGATATGCAATTATATTTGGATTAAATATAACAATAATACCAAATATAAATAAAAATAATCAAAATAATCTCATAATAAAATATTAATCATTAATTTCTTCTAAATCTGCTCATAAAACTTTTAATTTTGAAACAAAATCTTCATATCATCTATAAATATATTCGACATTTGTAATCTTTGTTTCTCATTCAGCTATAAGTCAAGCAATAACCATAGCAGCTCAAGCTCTTAAATCCCAAGAAGTTACTGTAACTCAACCCTTTAGTTTATTTGGACCAAAAATAAGTGCTTCATGTGGATTCATAACTGCAACATTTGCTCTCATTTTTTCTAATTCAACCAAGAAACTAAGTCTACCTTCAAAAAGTACTTCATGAATTTTACTTATTCACTCAGCTTGAGATTGCAATATAGCAAATGGTGATTGCAAATCAGTTGGAAATCATGGAAAAATATTAGTTTGAATTTGAACTGATTTTAGATTAGTTGCTTTAAAAACTCTAAGAGTATCATTTCATAAATCTTCTACTTTTACTCATGATTCTTTTAATTTTTCTATAAATATATACAAGTCATCAATTCTTGCATTTTCAATATCTATATATTCTTTTGAAGCCAAAGCTCAGATAATCATATAAGTTCATGATTCAATATAATCTGAAACTATTTCAAAATCAAAATCATTAACTAGTTTTTCTACTCAAGAAACTATTATCTCATGGTTATATCTTATTTTTATATCAGCTCAGGCAGTTCTTAAAAAACTTATCAAATTCATAACATGAGGCTCTATTGCTGCAGCTTTTATTATAGTAGTTCCTGGTCTTAAAACATTAGCAACTATAAGATTTTCAGTTGAACTTACTCAAAATCAAGCATTTAATATCTTTTCTCATGATTGTAAATTTCAATCAAGAATAATCTCATCATTTTCATATTGATAATTATAACCTATAGCTTCTAATCAATTTAAGTGAGCATCTATTGGTCTTTTCCCTATACTACATCATCATGGAAATGGTATTTTTATACTTCAGAAAAAATGAAGTAATGGTGAAAGTAAAAATATAGATGATCTAATTTTTTTGATTTTTTCAAAATTTAAATTTTGATTTGTTATGTTAGAAGAGTCAAAATTTAGAGTCGTTCATTCCCAATTATATTTAACTCAAATTCATTCTAAAATATCCAAAAAAGTTTTAACATCTCAGATTTTTGGCATATTTGTTAATCTAACTTTTCAGTTTAACATCAAAGCAGCTCACAATATAGGCAAAGCAGCATTTTTTGAACCACTTATTTTAACTTTTCAAGAAAGTTCTTTTTTTCATCTTACTAATAACACTTTTTTAAAGTTATAATATAATTTAGATTAATATTATATTAATAAAATTTTTTATTTCAATTTTGAAATTTAAAAGTTTTTTATATAATTTTTTAGAGGTTAAGATAATAATTTTTAATCAAAAAAAAATGTTTGATTTAAGTGTAAAAAAAATAGATTTTGAAAAACAAAATACAATAATAAAAAAGAATATAAATCTAGATAACAATTTAGATTGTTTTATATTACTTAGTTCAAGTAATGAAAAATTAGCAGAAAATTTGATAAATAATACCCTAGAATATCTAATAGATAAAGTAAGTAAGGAAGATACCTATAATGACTTTATGATTGCTTTAGAACATATAAATTCATATTTAAAAACTTGGAATCTAGATCAAGAAAATAAAGATGATATAGATATGATAATATGAATATTGAATGAAAATAGTTATATATTTTCAAATATATGAAAATCATCTGCGTGTTTAATAAATAAAAATTCTGAGGTTATTGAACTAACTGAAAAATGAGAAAATAAAAAAGAATTTTCTTATATATCTGAATGAAAACTTTTAAGTTGAGAAATAATAATATCTTGAACTATTGAGATTCTTAACTATCTAACTAAAAGTGATTTAATAGATTGACTTATATTAGCCGAAGACATTAAAATATTTAATAAAAATATTAAAAATATACTAAAAAGTGAAATATTAGAATTAAATTGCTTAGTTAGTTCTCTTATATTTAAAAATAAAAAATATGAGAAAAATGAAATAAGTAAGTTTGATATAATAAATGATACTCTTATAAAAGTTATAGATAATAAATTTTCAAAAAAAATAATATGAAAGTTTTTAATTATCTTTGATAGATTAAAATCTAAATCAAAACTAATTAAAAATATATTACTTTTATGAGGTATTTCAATAGCCGTATTCTTTCTTTATTATTCTTTATCAACTCTAGTTTCTATAACTACTCAAACTGAAAATAAAGAATTAGCAAAAAATAACATAATTGAAGTAAGAAATCTTGTAAGAATAGCTTCAGAAAATATTGCAAACCCTGATGTGTTTGATAAAAATATAAAAGATGCTGAAGTATTGATAACAAATATTAAAGAACAGGAATTATATTTATGAGATTTGGCAAAAATAACTGATGACATTAACATATTAAAAAAACAATTTAATAAAATAGAAATTTTTGAATCAAATGATAATAATTTAATTCAAAAGATTGATTGAATAAACTGAGTTAAAATAGCAAAAAATAATCTTATTCCTTATATAATTCAAAAAAAATGAGTTATTTGACCTATACTAACTACTCAAGAACCTAAAACATATCCATTTGAAAATCTATGAAATAATGAAGAGTTTATTGATTGATTTTTTATAGATAATAACTTATTTTTACTAACAAATACTTCAAAAATAGTAAAATTTACAAAAAATTGATATTTTAGCTTTGTAAATGTAGTTTGACAAACAAAATGGGAAGATATGAAAAAAATAAGTTGATATTCTACAAACTTATATTCTCTATGAATAGATAATCAAATAAACAAACATTCTCAAACTTGAAATGATTTTAAATCAGCAGAAGCATATTTGAAAAAAGAAGATTTATCTCAAATATGAGAAGTATTATCTATAGCAATTGATTGATGATTTTATATATTAAAAAAAGATTTAACAGTTGTAAAATTTTTCTCTAATCCTTATAGATTAGAATCTATTATACTTAATAAATTGCCTAAAAATTATACTTTAGAAGAATGAAAAAAAGTTGATATAATAGCTAGATCAAATTTAAATTATGTTTATTTATTTTTAAATGAAAAAATATGGGTATTTAAACCAAATACCACAAATTATAAAAATACTCAAAATTTAACATATATATGACAAATAGAATGAGCTACTAAAGCAATAAAAGATTTTTATGTTAATTATGATTGAGAAATAATAGTTCTAAATGATGATTGAATATATAAACTAAATTTTGAAGTAAGTGATGACAAGTTAATTATTAGATAAAATAGGGATTTTATTAAAAAATTTTATAACAAAAAACATTTTTAAAACATAAAAAAACAATTTTTCAAAAAAGTTTTGCAAATTTTAGTTTTATGATTAGAATTTGCAGGCTTTTTATTTAAAACATTATTTATATATATCAAATCAAGACTATGGAAAATTTAAATTTAAATGCTCAAGCTAGAAATACTGAGGAAAAATTAAAAGATATAAGAGCTGCTAAAATGATACCAGCTGTAGTTTATTGAAAAAATCAAGAACCTATTGCTATAAAAATGGATAATTCTGAATTTATTAAATTATTTAGAGTTTCTGGAGAATCTCATATAATTAACTTAAATATTGGAAAAAAATCTATTGAAGTTTTAGTTCATGATTTTCAAAAAGAACCTGTTAGAGGAGACTTTTTACATGTTGATTTTTTCGCTATAACTAAAGGTGAAAAAGTTCATACAAAAATTCATTTAACTTTTGTTGGTACTTCAAAAGCTGTTAAAGAATGAGCTATATTAGAAGAACACTTAAAAGAAGTAGATGTAAAAGTTTTACCTAAAGATTTAGTAGATTCTTTTGAAGTAGATTTATCTAAATTAGAAAATATTGGTGATGTTATAAGAGTTTCTGACCTAAAAATATCTTCAAAATTCGATGTTCTAACTAACTCTGATGACATAGTAGCCATTGCTTCTAAACCAGCTAAAGTTGAAACAGAAGAAGTTGCTGCAACTGAAACTACTGAAGCAACAAAATAAAAAAATAATTTTCAAAAAAAAGTATTTGATATATAATTCAAATACTTTTTTATTTAGATGATAATTTTTATAAAATGAAAGTAAAAATATATTGAAGTAATGAAAATACAAAAGAACTTAATACTAAAGTATTAAATGCTCTTGAAGAATTAGGATTATCTGACTTTATAACAATTGAAGTTACAAATGATGAAAATTTAAAAAATGAACTAAATATTAATAAAGAACCTGCTTTAATTGTAGAAGAAGAATCTATAGATTTTAGAGATACTATATTTGAATGAATTATACCTAGTTATGAAGAAATTAAATCAATGTTTATAAGTATAATTTGATGATGAGAAAGTTGATCTAGTTGTTGAACTTGAGGTTCTTGCTGAAGCGGATGTTCTTGTTAATAAAAAAATACTTGATTTTATCAAGTATTTTTTTATTGAGAAACTGAATCTATAATATTTTCAGTATTTCATGTTTCTACTTCTATATTTTGTGTAGAAGGAGTATTTGATTTTTTAATTATTGTATAATAATTAGTATAAACTAGTTTACCTGAAGAAAAATATTTAACTTCATAAACATTTGTTCACTCAGCTAAGTTATTATAAGAAACATCAGCATGATACCTCCAAGTTTTTCAATTAAATGAACTTAATTTAAAGTCATTTACAGTAATAGAATCAATACCTTCTGCTTTAACTTCTCATCTAATAGTTACAAAAGTCTCAGTTGTAGTATATGTATTTGAAGTTGTTGGTGAAGTAAATATAAACTTAGTTCAATCAACATCAAAATTATTAACTTTAAATCAAGAACTATTAGTAGTTGAAGTATTTCAAGAAGAACCTAGATTATAATAAACTGTATAAACAAATCTAGAAATTACATCGTTTGAATCATCATAAACTTTAAAAACTAAATCATTTTCTTTATTTGAGACATCAACATTTTCTATTTTAAAAGTCTTATTTGCTTTATCAATAATAGCTTTTTTACTATTAAGAATTATTGAAGATATATCTTCACTTGTAAATGCTCAAGATATATTAATTAATGGAGTTGAAACATTTGATTCATCAACTAAATTTGAAAATGTTATTAATTGAGAAGAAGATAAATTTTCAACAGTAGATCATGTTTGGCTTAATTGTTCTTCTATTTCAGATGTATCTTCTAAAACTATATAACTTGATCATTTATTTAATATAAACCAATCCGACTTTAAGAAAAATTGATCCAAATTTTCTTTCAATAATGTTAAATCAATATCTCATTTAGAAGCATCTCACCTAGAAATAGTTATTTTTTCTCAAGGAGCTAAAACAGTATTTTTTCAAACTAAATTTTCTATCTCAACAAATCAAGAAATAAGATAAACTGTTGATCACATTTCATTTTGAGAAACTGATAAATGAGAATTTTCATCTATTTTTAATTTTGCAAAATTTAAATCTAGATTAAAACTAGATAATGAATCAATCCAAGCTTCTCATGAGGTTACAGAAAAATTTCAATTTTCTAGATATTTTAATTCTCATAATCTATTAATTCTAAAGTTTGCTATAGAGTCTAATTTCAAAGAAACACTTCATTGCTTAACTAATATCTTCTCTCATTTATATATAGTTCAATCACCTTCTAAATCTTTTTTATAATCTCAAGGATATATAACAGTAGCTTGAGAGCTTTCTGAATCTAATAAAACTGATATTCATGATTGATTTTCTGAGTTTATATTAGTATCAGAAGAATCTCATCAAGAAAAAACTGAGAATAAAAGAAATAAAATCAAAACTCATCATATAATTGGAACTATATAATCTTTTATATTTTTTTGAAATACTGTACTACCTCTTCTTCTTGTCATTATGATAAAATTACTATATAATAATGTCTATAATATAAGAGAAAATATAAAAAAAACAATATAAATTTATAAAAATTAAAATAAAAATTAATTATACAATAATTCCATTAAGTGTAAATTCAAAATAACGAGAAAAAGAAAGAAAAAATTGATTATCTACAAATATATTTATAATGACAGCACTTTTATATATATATAATACAATGCTTATGAAAAAATTAATTGCATTATTAAGTGTTTTAGCTTTAACAGTTTTAGCATCTTGTGGTAAAACTGAAGTTGTAGAAGATACTACTTCTACTGGTACTACTGATATGGAAATAGTTGTTGAAAATAACGATGTTGTTGAAAATAACGATGTTGTTGAAAATAACGATGTTGTTGAAAATAACGATGTTGTTGAAATGACTGAAGATACTGAAATTATGGAAGAAAGTTCTTCTACTGAAGAAACTACTTCTACTGGAGAAACTACTTCTGTTGAAGTTATGTAATTTTATAATAAAAAAAACCAATTATTGGTTTTTTTATTTGTTTAAAAATAAAAAATAAATAAAATCTTGCAGATTTTATTTATTTTTTTTAATTATGAGTGCGCTAGAAAAGAAACTACTAAAAAAATTAAGAAGTTGAATAATGGATTTTTGAATGATAAAACCTTGAGAAACTGTATTATTATGAGTATCTTGATGAAAAGATTCAATGGTTTTATGATATTTATTAAATGAATATAGAAAACAAGTAAAAGATAAATTTGAAATAAGAGGTATTTATATATTTAAAGAATTTTTAATAGATTGTGATATAAATTTTGAAGAAAAAAGAAAGTATTTTGAAGAAGTATTAAATATTCCTCTTGAAAAAGTAAATATAAATCTTCCTACTGATTCTAAACTTAATGATTGAGTTGGTCAAAGCTGTCAATGGTGTGCATATGCTAGGAGAATTGCAATGTTTAAACTATGCCAAAAATATAATGCAACCAAAATAGCATTCTGACACCATATGGATGATATAGTTGTAACAACTATGATGAATATGTTAGAATGAAGAAAATTAAAAATAATGCCTCCTGTTAATAAAATGAGCAAATGAGATATAACTTTTATAAGACCAATGGTTTATATAAGAGAAAAAGAATTAGTTACTTTTGTTAAACAAAAAGAGATTCCTTATTCTCCTTGTAATTGTCCTGTTTGAGAAAATACAATGAGAAATAAAATAAAATATTGAATAATATGGGAAAATGAAAAAAACTTTCCTAAATATACAGAAAATATGTTTTGGGCTCTTATAAGAGACTTTAGAGAAAAATATGAAAAAGACTGATATACTATGTAATTTGCTTAATAAATAAAAATATGTTAATATATTAAAGAATTTTAAATATTAACATTTTTTTATGCCTGAAAGTATATATTCATTAAAGATTTTTCATTGATTTGATAAAGAAATAGTAGACTCTATTGTAAATAATTGTGAGCATAGAAAATATTCTATGTGAGAATTGATTATAGCAGAATGAGAAATGTCTAATTGAGAATGATATATCTTAAAAAAATGAAAAGTAACTATATCTATTTGAGGGAAAAAAGTTGCTGAACTTAACCCTGGAGATATTTTTTGAGAAATAGCATTATTAAATGAAGAAGAAAGAACTGCTACTGTAAAGTCAGCTACAGATATAGAAGTTATTGTATTAAACTTAGAAACATTAATAAAAATAATTAACAATGATACAAATAATATAAATAAATTAATTATTGAAAGAATAGAAGAAAATTTAAAATTATAAAAAGACCATAATGGTCTTTTTATTTTGTTATTATTCTAAAAGCTTTTTTTCATTTTCTAAGTAATATAAATTTATCATTTATAAAACAAGTATTCAAATCTAAATTAAAATCAGTAACTTTTTCTTCATTTATAAATATAGATCATGCTTTTATTGCATTTCTAGCATTTGAATTTGATGATTCAAGTCCAGATTTTACAATTGTTTCAAATAAATTTTCTCAAGAATAATTAAATCATCACATTGCAAATTGAAAAGTAGATAATTCATCTATTTTTAATGATTTTAATATCTCTAATTTTTCATTTTCACCAAACATAAAATCACTTATTTTTTGAGATAAATTAGCTTCATCCGTTCAATGAATAATTTCTACAACTTTATATGCAAGTAATTTTTGAGCTACTCTATCCTCTGGTTTTTTCATATGATTAGTAACTATTTCATCTATCTCCTCTGTTTCAATCAATGTAAGCATTTTTAAATACCTAGATAAATCTTCATCACTAGTATTCATAAAATATTGATAGATAAAATATGGACTAGTTTTTTGTTTACTTAAAAACATTGCATTTCATTCACTTTTACCAAATTTTTTACCAGTAGAATCAGTTATAAGTGGCCAAGTTAAAGCATATGAATCAGCATCGTACTTTTTTCTTATAAGTTCAGTTCAAGTTACTAGGTTTCACCATTGATCAGAACCTCAAATTTGCAAAGTAACTCAAAAATCCTTGTAAAGCTTACAAAAATCATATCATTGTAAAAGCATATAAGAAAACTCAGTATAACTTATAGATTTTAGAGGATCTTCAATTCTTTTTTTAACAGTATCTTTACTCATCATAACATTAACTGTTATGTATTTCCCTACTTCTCTAAGAAAATCAAGATATCACATACCAACATAAAAATCCTTATTATTTACAAAATCATAACTAAATTTCGTAAGATTATATTTTTCTAGATTTTTAATTATTGATGTTATTTGAGTTGATATCATTTTTTGATTATTATCCAAAGCATCTTCTCATAAAAAAGTTCTTTCACTATCTTTTCATCCTGGATCTCAAATCATACCAGTTGCTCAACCAGTCAAAGCTATATATTTATTTCATCTTCTCATCAAATGAACTCAAACCATAAATCCTATGAAATTTCATAGATGCAAAGAATCAGCAGTTGGATCAAAACCACAATAAAAACTCCCTTTTCATTCATCAAAAGTTTTAAATAATTCTTCACTAGAAAATTGATATAATAGTCATCTGTCAGATAGTTCTTGTTTTAAACTCTTCATCTTAAATTAATTACAAATAAATAATTTAAAATAATATATTTAAAAAGTGCTATAAATCAATAAAAATTTGATTTTTAGTCTATTTTAGTTAAATTAAGTTAAATTAAAAAAAACTTATAAAAATATGATATTTTGGGATAGAAAAAAATATACTGACCAAAACCCATATCTTACAAAAGATATATGTCCTTTTTGTAAAATAGAAGAAGATGAAAAACCTCTTTTAGTACACAAAACAAAACACTGGGAAATAAGACATAACAAATATCCATATTATTGATATAAGCAAAATCTTTTAGTTTTTCCAATAGAGCACAAGATTCTTACAACAGAATTAAGCGATGATGAACTCATAGATTTTAAAAATATAGAGATATTTATGAAAGATTACTTTTGAGAAAAAAGTTATTTTTCATTTATCAGACAAACAACATCTTGAAGAAGTGCAGAACACTTACATTATCATTATCTAGAATGAATGTTTATACATTCAAAAGATGATAACTTATTATTTACAGTAAAAAATGTTTCAAAATGAGAGAAATAGATATATCTAAAATCTTTTGATCAAAATGTAGAACAAAACTACTAGAAAAATTTTTCCTAGAATATGAATCTGGGAACAATGAGTGATTTCACATGAGATGATTATCTCGTGATCTTGATGAGCAAATAAATTCAATAAAAAGAGAGTTAGATAGCTTAACTGAACTTTGAATACTTAAATATAAAGAAGAACTAAAAAAGAAAATATTTTATGTAAATCCTAGATTTTATTTGGTTGATGATTTTGTAAATATATTTTTAAAATCATATAATCCAATAGATAAGATAAAAGAATTTTTCAAAAATAAAAATGATTTAGAACTAATAATAGTTAATGATTCAGTAAAAACAAAGCTTATGAATCCTGGAAAGTCTATACTTGATATTTTTTTGATATGAGAAATAGATAAAGAAGAACTTTGAGCATTTTTAAGTGAGATATTTTATGGTAGAAAAATAAAATATGCTATTATTTCTACTCCTGATTTCTATAATAGACTAGAGTTCTGAGATAAACTTATAAAAAACATATTAACAGAGAATTGAAATATATACCTAAAAGATAATTTAAAAATAAAAGAAAAGCTAGAATGATAAACATTCTAGCTTTTTTATGTAAAAAATTATTATATGTTTTGCTAATTTTCTAAAATAAACGAAAACTGTTTGAGTCCCAATTTACTATGTAAATTGGTCGAGTTTTTGAGTTTATAGAAGAATTTTAGCAAAACATATTTTACTTAGTTAAATTAACTACATCTTTACAACTCAAATTTTTTGTTCAAATTGATTATATTTTATCTTATAATAAGTAAGGATTCATATCATAGCAGCATTATCCATACAATAAACAAGTTTTTTTGGATAGACAAACTTTAAATTGTGTTTTTTTGATAATCTATCTATCTCATCTCTAAGTTTTGTATTTGCACTAACTCACCCTGCAAGCATTACAGTTTTTAAGTTATTTTGTATAGCAGCATTTACAAGTTTCCAAGCCAATACTTCTGTTATTGCATTCTCAAATTCAAAACTTATTTGTCTTTTGTCATCCAAGCTCAATTCTCATTTTTCTAAAATCCTTTTATCTACTTCCCTTTTTACACTACTTTTTAAACCTGAAAAAGAAAATTCAAAATCTCTTTTTACAAGCCAAACACGAGGAAATAAATCTATAGAAGTTCATCAATTTTCTTTATATTCTAAAGCTAGTTTAGAAATAATAGGTCAACCAGGATATCAAAGTCACATCATTTTAGCAACTTTATCAAAAACTTCTCAACCAGCATCATCTCAAGTTTGTCATAATTTCATAGTATTCCACATGTCATTCATAAGATATATTTCATTATGTCATCATGAAACTGTTAAGCATGCAAGCGGAAAATTTATTTCATTTTCTTGTCTTTCTAAAAAATTTGAAAATATATGAGCTTGTATATGATTTATAGGAATAATAGGTATATTTAAAACTTGAGAAATACTACTAGCAACTGTAGTTCAAGTTAAAAGAGAAGGTAATAATCAAGGAGTTATTGTTACTCAAATATAATCTATTTCATTAAGTCAAATAGATGATTTTTCCAAAACATTATCCAAAACCTGAAAAATAGCATTTGCATGTTCTCTTGCAGCTACTTCAGGCACAACTCATCAAGTTGCAAGATGGATTTTTATTTGACTTGCTGTATCCATAGCAATCAAGTTATTATCTTCAAAAATTGCAACACTTGTATCATCACAACTTGTTTCAAAAGCCAAAATTTTCATCTATTTTTTTTAATAATTAATTGATTTAATATTAATTAAAAAAAATATTAAATCAAAAGTAATTTTTTAAATTTGACTATATTAGTTTTTATTCTACAATATTAAACATCAAATTTTTTGAATAGAAAGGAACAAAAATGTTTGATAAACTGGAAAAAGAGTTCCTGTTGCTTGTTTACCATTTGCATGAAAACCAAATACTGCAAATGGAATTCCTGAGCAGCTTGATCGTTGTGATTACAGTTTTATATGTAGTTTACTTCGGTCTGAAAAAAAAGAAAATCAGAGAATGTTTTGCTGTTCACAAATACGAGAAAGAACCTGAAAATAACATTGAAAGGTTCAAACTCTATTTTGAAGCACCACTTCTCTCCGGCAATGGAATTGCAATGTGGCGAGTTTATGCCTCTATCCCACTGGCAATAATAACAGTTATCTTTTACAAAGAAACTGTTGTTAGCTCAATACTTCTGCAGTTTTATGTATTTCTTTTCGTAACTGACGCACTTGATGGTGCAGTCGCTAGGAGTTTGAACAATGTTACACAAATAGGCAAAAGTTTGGATCCATTAGCAGACAAATTCCTTGACTTAATAATCTTGGGAATTGTTTGCTTGTTTTCAAATAACAACTTTTTTATTTTGGTTGCTTTCTTGATTTGCATCATAGACATAGCTGGCCAAAATTTAAGAGCCAAAACAACCAATCCAGCAGCAAACTGGGTTGGAAAAACAAAGACGGTTTTCAAAGTTATTACTATATATGTAGTAAGCCTCAACAGGTTTGAGTTGTATCTCGACTACATCGGTGGAACTTTGTTAATTGTAAGTCTAGTCTTTACTTTTGGGTCTTTCTGGCTCAAGATTAAAGACAGAATTTTTTAAAAAAAGGAGGAAAAAAGAAAACCAGAGCAACAATGCTCTGGTTTTTGCTTTATATTCAATATCTTTTCATAAAAGCTTTATTATCAACATCTCTTCACATAAAATCAAAAAATAATTCACTCGCTTTTTTTCTAGTTCATTGTCATATAATAGTTTTTAATAATTTTTCTCAAGTTTCTGGAGAAAACATTCACATTTCTTTTATTTTACTAAATACATCTGCTTCTATTATTTCTGCCCACATATATGAATAATATCCTGCGGCATATCAACCTCCAAATATATGATTGAAACTACAATACATCTTATAATCTTCTCATCTTTTAAAAATACTATATTTATTTACTATTTGTAATATTTTTTTATCAAGAGCATCTATATCTCACACAATATCACTTGAATAAAGTGACATATCTAAAAGTGCAAACTCACATTGCCTTGCCAAAAACATACCAGTCATAAAATATTTCAAATTATCTATTTTTTCAATCATTTCATCACTTAATTTTTCTCAAGTTTCAACATGTTTTGACATATTTTTTAAACTTTCTTTATCACTTACCCAGTTTTCAAGTAATTGGCTTGGTAACTCTACAAAATCCCACTCTACTCAAAACCCTGAAAGTTCACTATATTTACTTTCTGAAAGTAACTCATGTAGAGCATGTCAAAATTCATGAAAAAGTGTTTCAACATCTCTTAAATATAGAGTTGTTTTTCCTGAACTAGCTTTTTGAAAATTACAAACATTCAATATTACTGGTACACTTTGAGTTGGAAGATATTCTTTTTCTCTTAAATTATCTGCCCAAGCTCATGGTCTCTTTGTTTTTCTATAATATGGATCCAAAAAATAATAAGAAATAAGTTTATTTTCTTTATATATTTCATAAATTCTAACTTCACTATCATAAGTTTCAACTTTGATTTCTTTTATTTCTATAGAATAAAATTTTTCTATAAATCTATGTAAGTAAGATAAAACATCTTCAAATTCAAAATACTGTTTTATTATTTTTTCATCTACTTCATATTTTTCTTCTCTAAGTATCCTAGAATAATAAGCTAAATCATAAGTTTGTAAATCTTGTAGTCAAAAATAATCTTTTAAATCTTGTAATTCTATTTTTGCTTTAGATACAGATTTTTCAGATATAGATTCAAGTAGTTCAAAAACTTGTTCTGGAGAATTTGCCATCTTGTCATTTAAACTAAGTTCAGCATAATTTTTATAACCCAATATTTTTGCCTTTGCATCTTTTAATTTTAGTATTTCTAAAACCAATTCCCTATTATCAAAGTTTCATTTTGATGAAGTAGTATTTCATGACAATTCAAAATCTTGTCTTATTTTTCTATCACTACAATATTTCATAATAGCTGAAAAGCTAGTTGGATCACTATCAAAAAGATATCATCATTTTTGCTCTCAAGCTTTTTTTGCTATTTCTAAAACATCACTTGGCAAATTTTTTATAACTTCATAATCTGTTATCAGATATTCAAAAGTTTTTTCGTCATCTACTATATTGTTTGTAAATTTATCACTTAATTCTCATAATCTTTTATTTATTTTTTTTATTTCTTCTTGTTTTTGAGATGGTAAATCTATTCATCTATCTTTGTATGCTTTTATTCTTTTTTCCATTATTCTTTTTTGTTCGCTATCCAAAGATGTATTTTCAAAAACATATTCTAGTTTTTCAAAATATGGTTTACTATATGCTAAATCATTTGAAAAATCTTGCAATTTTGGTCTAAAATCTTCTATTATTTCTCTCAATTTATCACTTGTGTCTACATTTTCAAGGTGATTTAAAAGACTCCATAAATAGTATAAAACCCCGTCATCTTCAAAACTATCAAAAGTTAAAGAACTATTTTCTTGTTTTAAAAAATCCTCAAATTTAATTTTTTCATTTTCTAATTCGCTCTCCAATATATCTGTTACTATTTCTAAAACTTCACTACTAAATAAAAATTTTAAATCCGGAAAATTTTTATTTTTTAGTTCACTTATTACTTTTTCTTTTAAATTCATAATTAATATTTATTTTTATCTAATTTTAAGTAAAATCATTTTATAAAAAATAGTAAATAATTCAAAAAATAATGAAAATAAATGAAAATATAAGTCAAAAATGGTTAGAAATAATTCAAAAAGAAAAAAATAAAGAATATTTTAAAAATATTGAAAAGAAAATAAATGAAGATATAAAATCTTGAATAACTATTTATCCTCCTATTGAAAATATATTTAATGCATTTGAAAAAACAGCTTTTGAAGATATAAAAGTAATTATTTTATGACAAGATCCATATCATAGACCAGGACAAGCTCAATGATTTTGTTTTTCAGTTCCAGAGTGAATGAAACTTCCACCAAGTTTAAAAAATATTTACAAAGAAATAAATAATTCATTGCAAATTGATAATAAAAATAATGGAGATTTGACTTCTTGGACCAAAGAGTGAGTTTTTCTTTTAAATGCAATTTTAACAGTACAAGCTTGAAATC
This sequence comes from Candidatus Altimarinota bacterium, assembly GCA_013368515.1. Lineage (GTDB taxonomy): Bacteria > Patescibacteriota > Gracilibacteria > BD1-5 > UBA6164 > JABWCI01. The sequence goes on from JABWCI010000001.1 coordinate 29,017, forward strand.
CAGCAAGTCACTCAAAAATAGGTTGGGAAAAATTTAGTGATGAAATCATAAAAATAATTAGTTTAGAACATGAAAAAGTGATTTTTTTATTATGGTGAGCTTTTGCTATAAGTAAAAAATCTCTTATAGATACAAACAAACATATAGTTTTAGAAAGCCCTCATCCATCTCCTTTTTCTGCTCATAGATGATTTTTGTGAAATAACCATTTCAAAAAAACAAATGAAATATTAAAAAGTTGGGGAAAAAAAGAAATAGATTGGAAAGTATAAAAAAATAAGACTTAAAAGTCTTATTTTTTTTTATACAATAAATTTTTTATCAATTACTCAGTTTATTATTTCTACTCAATCTTTTTGTAATTTCTCTATTTTTTCCTCAACTCACCTCTTCAAATTATATCAACTTATTTTTCAATTAGCTGAAATTACTTTATAACAAGGATATATTTCTGGAAATTTATTGTATCTCATAGTTTGAGAAACTTTTCTAGGGTGAACAGAAAATTTTAATCATATATTTTTATATGTAGTAACTTTTCACTTTGGTATAGTCAAAAGATAATCAAGTATAGCTTGTTTCATATTATTTTTTTAACTCATTTAAAACCTCATCTGTTTTTGTAGAATAACTAAGTCATATAAAAGGTATTTCATAAACATGGCTAAGAATTATAGAATGTAATCTCATCGCAATACAAATATCTATTTCCTTATTTTTATAAGTTTCATAAACTTCATTCATATCTTGTTTTATAGAAACTCAAGTTTCTCAAACAAAATTTGTTAAAAATAAAAAATCATTTGCTAAATCATCACTATCATGAAAGCTATGAGGTAATAACACAACTTGAGCTCATTCTCAGACTAAATAATTTATTACTTCCCTAATTCTTCATTCCTCCATACGAGAAGATATATTTGATTTTTCTACAAAATATCAAGCTCTAATTGCTAAACCTATTTTTTTTCAAGATAAATCAAAATCAGTAAATAAAGTTTTATCAAAAAAATAAGATGAAACTGTTCATATTATAGATTTCTTAGTAGTTAATTCTCATGAATCATAAAAAACTGGATCTTTTTCTATAGTAGAATTTATTCAAAGAGATTTTAATAACTCAAAACTATAATTATCTCTAACTTCTATTTTATATGAGTTTTTAAATATCTTTTTTACTTTTTTTGAGTTTATTTCATTTTTTATATTAATTCAAACCCTGAAAAAATGTACTTTTTTGAAAAATAATCTAAAAAATCTTCTTCTAAATATCCAAGAATCAAGTGGATTTTTAGTAGATTGAACTTCTTCATCATATATAATTCAACCTCATCAAATCACTATCAAATCTGCTCTAATAGTAGTAAATAAAAAAACAAAAAAATTAACTAAATTTCTAAATATATTTCTTTTTTTTCTAATACCTATAGGAAAATATTCACTATAGACAACATTATCATCTAAAAAAAATGGATTTTTTTTATCATATGTAAAAACTCTAAATCTAGTATCTTCTCAATGCTCTTTTTTCAAAAGTTTTATTTCATTTTTTAATATCAATTCATCTCAAAGGTTTTGTGCTCAAATCGAAGCAAAAATACTTATTTTCATCTTTTTAAATTAAATTTAATTTTTGGTGGTATTATAAAAAGATTTTTAGAAAATGCTAGTTAAATTAAAAATCAAGCTTTACCTAAAATGAATTTTATAGCATTATCATATTCGCAGTAAAGAAACTCTATAAATTGTTTATCTTCTAGTTTTTCTTTATCAGTCTCATGATGTCTTATAGCAAAATCATTATTCATAACTCTTTTTCAAAGATTATCATAAAAATCATATTTTAAGTATTCTTTCATCTTTTCTCTATCTGAACTATGAAAAAATCTTTTTATAATTTTGTCTACTCTTCAAGCATTATCAGTTCATCAATTTCACAAAATATCTAAAAGTTTAGAATAAGCATCCACTATTTTTTCTAGTCAAACTCTTTTTTCCTCAATATCTTTTAAAATAATCTTTTTTCTTGATTCATTAATCAATAAGATAAATTCTTTATATGGATTTTCTTGAAGTTCTCAATTAAATTTATTTTCATTAATTTCATAACTATGAATATCTGAAGTTTCTTTAAAAGATTTTTGTTTTTGAAATAATTCCCATAAAATTGGTTTTTCAGAAGATGAAATATCTTCAAGTCATTCTTTTAAAATCCAATCAAAAAACTCTTTTAATAATTTATTTAATTTTGGTGATGATTTTTCTTCATTATCTAAAACTACATTTAATACTAAATATAAAAAATCATCTCTTGAAATTATTGCATTATATTCTTCATCTAAGTGATTAATACTTGAAAAAACTTTATCTAATAACTTATCTATTTTTGAATTTTCTATTCATAATTTTTCAACATATTTTATTAAAAGCTCAAATTTAGTATAAACTTTATCTCAAAAATTTCTTTTTGTATCATCTTTACATGTTTTTAAATAATTTTCATATTTTACCTTACAAATTCTTGTTAATCATAAAGTTGAATCATTTTGATATAACGACTCTGCTTCATCATCTGGCATATTTAAAAGAACTTGTAAGGCCTCTTCTGAGGTTACAGGCTCATTTTTACCATTAAGTAAATAAAAAATATTTGCTTCTTGATTTTTATGTTCATTTATCAATCATATATTTTCTCATCTTTGATCAAAAATTACAAAAGAAAATGGTATTATAAAATTATCTTTTTCGTTAAATCACTAAATCATAAACTTGTATTTATACTATCAGATAAAGCTTTAATTTTATCTGCATCATTTTTAAGTATTTCAATTTTTTTCTTCAAATCCTCAGAAATTTTATTCTCCTCTTTTCTTAAATTTATAACTATTCATCAATCAACTACATTAAAATCTTCAATTTTATTTTTATTTTTTAAAATTTTTAATAATGATAATAATTCTATATTTTCATCTGCTAGTATATTTCTTCAAAATATATCAAGTAAGTATTTTTCATCTTTATCATCAATTTGCCAAAAAGGGAATTTTTTTAATCTATATTTAAGATAAACAAGTAAATTATCTTCTTTTAATGGTCTTCTTAGTGCAAAAACTCAATCTCAGATTCTTATAAATGTAGATTTATTTCATTTCATTCTGATATCACTTCAAAGTCTTGAAGACATAGTTAAAATAGGAGTTTTTCAATCAGTATGTAAGCTCCCATTTCAAAGTCATAATTCAACTATTTCTTTATAGTTGAGATATTCGTAATCTTTCAAGATTTTTCTTGCTGCATTAAAAAAGTTTGCCATTTACATCATATAAATAATTAAAATCAAACAATTACTTGTTTTTCTGTTATTGGAGTAAAAGAAGCTATTTTTCCAGATTGTTTTAGTTTTTCAAGCATATTTAAAAGAGTGGTATTTTCACTAAACACATCTTTTCAAAAAAGTTCATTTGAATAATTTATATCATGATGATTTATTTCCCAAAATATAAAAGTTGAAAGTCTGCATTTCAGAAAAGAATATAAATTTTCTAAATCACTTTCTTTTCTCAGTGCATATTGTTCTAGTCACACTTTTATAAAAGTAGAAGAAGTTTTGTTTATTTTTATATCTTCTAGTATAAAATTATTCAAAAAGTCTTCATGATTTATAATACTTTTATCAAATCATCATTCGTTTTTTACCAGTTGAGTAAGTGCATAAAGATGAAGATAATCATGATTATTTAGCACATTTTTAATTGTTTTTGTTAGGTTTTGCATAATATATTTTTAGAAATTAATTTGAAATTTTTTCTATTTTAGGATTAACAGATGTTAATATAAATTTTATTTCTTCTTCTGATTTTTGAGTTCAAAAATAAGAATCTAAATCATACGGAGTATTCTTTTCTCTAGTAAAACAATCAAATATTTTAACAAGTACTTCTAATATTTTTTCAGCATCTTGAATTAGAATGGGATTTATTATTCATCTTAATCTATCATTTGGAAAATTATTATTATGATTAGCTATATCTTGATGTCAGAATACTTGGTCTCTACAATCTTTTAATCTTTTAAATTCATCTATTTTAATTAATCAATCAAGTATTGTTTTGTAAGAGTTATTTTCTACTAATTCTTTCCAATTAAAAAAACTAATAACTCTTTTATCCTTTTCATTTAATAAGTTACAAATTATTAAACAAGCTTCTATAAAACAAGTATTACAAATTTTCTTATAAAAATTAGATGGAATATCATTCAAAGAAAAAACATTTTCATTTCAAGGATATTCTATTATTTTTCTTGAGTATGATAATTGATTAACAGCTACTTTGATTAATTCTGCAAATTGATATTCATTTATTCTTTTCATCTTATAAATCCTTACCATCTAAAATCATCCCCTTTATCTTTTCATCCAAATCAACTTTCAATTTTTCAATTCTCTCCCCATTTAATTTACTTTTATTTTTTATATTATTGATTCAATTAATAATATTTTTTTGAATATCTAAAGTAGGAATTGGAAATTCTAAATTTTCTAATGCTTTCTGTGTAATTGCTGGATATAATCATCAAGTCATATTATCTTTTAAAATATCAACTCAATAGTTTGATTGCAATAAATATTTTAAAAAATCTAAATCATATTTATCTGAGTTTTCAATAATCGAAAATCATGAAGAACAAATTTTTCAATCATAATTATCATCTACTATAGCAAATTTTTTTAAATATGGTCTTGTTGTTGAAATCATTAAATCTCATGTTTTTACTATTTGTGTAGCTCTACTTGGAGCTTCTCTTATTTGTAATTCAGTATGTCAATTTAATCAAATTTCAGCATCAATATTTCAAATTTCTATATAGTGAAATTTTCAATCATCAGAATTATTTTTATTCCATTTTCTTGATTTAAAATTATAAATATCTGAGAGCTTTTTATATTCATATTTATTAAAAGAATTTCTTTTATTTATAAAATTTAAAACATCCCACCTTTCTAAATCCTCATACCCAACACAAAAAAACTTCTTTTTTGCTTTTTGCTCTATTTCTATTCCAAGCTCTTTCATTAAATAATTATCAACTTCTTTTAGAAGATTTTGATTTTCATTTTCTAGTTCTGAAATTTCCGTTTTTATATCATTATAAGTTTTTACTATTTTTTCTTGAATTTTAACATCTTCAGGAACTGGAATTTCTAAACTTGATAACAAATCAAAAGTAAGATTTTGTCTTACTGATCCAGAAGTATTTGCTCTGAGAGTTTCATTAAACCAATTTGATGAAAGTATTAAATACAAATATTCAGTAAGTAAATATTTTTCATCAGCATAAAAAACTACATAAGCAGGACTTATATATTTTCATTTTAATCATGATTTTACTATTCAGATAGATCCAACATTTACTCTATAAGGATTGTATGTGATATCATTAGTTTCAACGAGTTTATACGGTTGTTTAATATTTTTTCATAACTCATCGTATGTATCAATAACCCCCTCTTTGTTTGTTACTCATAAAATTGAGAAAGTTTCATTTGGAGCATCTCAAAGTTTTACTTTTATACTTCTTTCTTTGATAAATTTTCCCAATTTTTGCATAGGAAAAATACTATCAAGTTTTCAAATATATCACTTGATATCCCATCTATCTTCTAACTTCTCATATGTTAATAAAAAAGTACTCAACATATTATTTTCCTTGATAATTAAATAATTCTTTTTCAAATTTCTTATATTCTTCTATCACAAGTGGTAATTCATTTCCCTCAAAATCCATAGCACCAGTTGAAGTGATTCAAGAATTTGTAACTTCGGCCATAAAAATAGGATAATTAAAAGCTTTTTTTACTTCTTTTTTTGCTTGTGAAACAAGTTCTTCTATAAGTCATTTTAATTCTGTTTTTAAAATCTTTTTTTCATCTTTATCAGCTTTTTTTAACTTTTCTTCAAAATCTTTTTCTACTTTTTTGATTTCTTCATTATATCTTCCGTAAATCTCATTTGAAAGTTTTTCGTAATTTGCTTTTTCTTCTTCACTAAATTTTTGTATAAAAATAATACTTGATTTTATACTGGCTTTTGATGATATAAAAGTCTCAACTGGAAGTGAAACAACTGCTAAAATTTTTGCTTTTCATTGAGTAAACTCTCTTACATATTGCAAACTTGGATTATTTAAAATTCCTTCTGGCAATACTACTCACATTTTCCCTCAAGCAACGAGTAAATTTAAACATCTTTCTATAAAAAGAATTTCTGTTTTTTGGCTTGATTTTCATTCTGACAATTTATATTTTGGTAAAACTGGTACTTCTCAAACTTCATCAAAAACACTTGCTCAAAATGGAGGATTTGTGATAACAAGATCAAACATATTTTCTTCTATTTGAGCCACATTTAAAAGCCCATCATGATGATGAACTCATCAGTGCCCATCTCAGTGCATGATCATATTCATCTTGCTAGTTCTAGCCATACGGCTGTTTTTATCAGTTCCATAAATACATTTTGTAGCAAGATGCCATTCTCTTTGTTCTAATTCTTTATTGAGAATAACAAATTCTTCATTGAGTTTTTTTGCTTTCTCTTCTTGAGTTAGATCCATTTTTTCTATTTCTTCTCTTTTTTCATCTTTCTTTTTTTGAATATCATCTTCAATTTGACCTAAAATATCTTGAAAAGCTTTTATCAAAAATCAACCTGACCCAGAAGCTGGATCAATGATTTTTTGTCATTCTTTTGGTTCCAAAAATTGCACGATAAAATCAACAACACTTCTTGGAGTGAAAAATTGTCCGATTTCTCATCTAAAAGTTTGACCTAAAAATTTTTCAAAAGCGATTCATTTGATATCATCTCAAGTTTTTGAAAGATTGTATTTTTCTAGTTTACTTACTATATCTTTAAAAGTGCTATCCTTTACCCTGATTCTTTCATTATCTTCAAAAAGTTTATCATCTCTAAAATTTTGCTTTGTGTTTTCAAACATGAATTGAATATAACTCATTCATCCAAATTTTACTGGGTCTCAAGCAACTAAACTTGGTTTAATAATTTTATCAAAATTTTCTTCTTGTTCTTCTATAAACTTTTTTGTAAATATTTTTCAGTATTTATCTTGTCTTTCAAAATTGATTTTTATAAAAAGTAATTTACTGATTTCATCAAAAGCAGAAGCAGGATCTAAAGCATCTCTATTTCTAATAGAATTATGACAATTTTTTAATAAGTTTGTAAATTCTTCTCTTGAAAATGCTTTTGTTTCTGTTAAAAGTTGATGAATTTCTTTTTCAGTTGCATCAAATGTTGGAATATTTAAAATTTCTTCTGGTAGGTTTGGTAAAACATCGTCTATAACTTGAAAAAATCTTGTTTCTTTTGAATTATGAGTAACAAAAAATTTAGCTCCAGCCCAAGAAGCATAATTCATACCTTGATAATAATCTTTTTCTCTAATAACTACATTATCAGATTTACACTCAACTACGATAAGTGGTTTTTTCCTTGCTTTTCTATCTTCTTCACTTCTCCAAACTAAAATATCCGCTCTTGCTCTTCCAGTTCATCTATCACTATTAGTAAGAGAAAATTCTTGTTCCATTTGCTCAATTTTGTATCCATAATCTTGAATCAAAACTTGAATATATTTTTGTCTTACTTCTTCTTCTGGAGTCAAAATAAGCCAATCATTTTTTAATGGACAAAATATTTTATTATCTTTAATTTGAAATCAAGTCATATTTTTAATTTAAATATAAATTACTTTTAAAATATATATAAAAATAACATTAAAGCAAAAAATAATATAATTTTTATATACAATATATATACTAATAATTTTTCCAGCATCTTGGAAAAACTATTTTTCCTCTCTCTTCCTAAAACTAAGAGCTTCTAAAATATGTTCTTTTTTTATATCTTCACATCACTCTAAATCAGCTATAGTTCTAGAAAGTTTTATTATCCTATAATAACTTCTAGCCGATAAATTTAAACTAGAAATAGCTTGTTTTAATATATTTTCACACTCACTATCTAGTTTACAATATTTATTTATTTCTTTTGTAGACATCTCACTATTAAATGTAAGACGAGTATTTTTGAATCTATTTAATTGTATTTCACGAGATTTTTCAACTCTTTGTTTTATATATTTTGAAGAATTTTTTTCATCATAATCATCACTTATTTTAAACTCACTAGTTTTTACTTTTGGTACTTCTATAAATATGTCTATCCTGTCAATCAATGGTCAAGAAAGTTTTGATTTATAATTTTCTATCTGTTTAAAACTACAAATACATTCTTTGTCTGAATCAGTTAAATATCCACAAGGACAAGGATTCATAGCTCAAACAAGTATAAATTTAGCAGGATAAGTCAGGCTAGCATTTATCCTATTTACAGTTATTTCTCCGTCTTCTATTGGTTGTCTCAAAACTTCCAAAACACTTTTACTAAATTCTAAAACTTCATCTAAAAAAAGTACTCATTTATGTGCTAGTGATATTTCTCATGGTTTTGCATTTCTTCATCAACCAATAATACTTACACTACTAGCTGTATGATGAATAACTCTAAATGGCCTTTTTGAAATTATGGGATTTTCACTATCAAGTAGTCAAGAAATACTATAAATCTTTGAAACTTCTATTGCCTCTGAAATAGTTAAATCAGGCAAAATAGATGCAAAAGCTTTACTAAGCATAGTTTTTCAAGAACCTGGAGGTCAATTCATAATTATATTATGTCCTCAACTTGCTGCTATTTCTAAAGCTCTCTTTGCATGATTTTGTCATAAAATATATTTAAAATCATTTTTATTTTCCAAAAAACCATCAGTTTTAATATTTTTAAAATCTAGTTTTTCTTGTATATTTAAAGGTTTATTTTTATTTAACATAGAAATTAAATCACTAAGACAAGATACTCAAATTACATCTATATCTGGTACAATTGATGCTTCCAAGACATTTTCAAGTGGCAAAAATATCCTCTTAAACTTTTTTTCCATAGCTCAAATAGTACTAGGCAAAGCACCTGAAATCTTTCTAAGTTTTCCATCAAGAGACAATTCTCATACAAATATACTATCACTCAAATAATCATCATTTATAATTCATTCATGATTTAAAATACCAACGGCAATAGCTAAATCAAAATTTGCTCATGATTTTTTTATATCTGCTGGAGCAAGATTTACAGTTATCCTTGCTGTTGGAAGCTTTGCTTGACTAGATTTAAGAGCACTTCTAAGTCTTTCTTTACTTTCTTGTACTCATTGATCAGGAAGTCAAACTATGGTAAAACTAGGTAATCCCGAATTTATATCTACTTCAACCTCTATCAAATCTGAAATAATTCAATTTACTGCAATAGAATTTATCTTACTTATCATACTATAATTTTAATTATAAAATTATAGTATACTTATAGCACATTAAATTTGCATTAAATTAAATCTATATTAAAAAAATAGATATATAAAATTAAATAATTTTATTGATTTTTGAAAAATTTATACTAAAATATAGATAATTAAATTTTAAACAAAAAATTATGAAAAAAATTATAATTTCAATGATACTGATATCTATTCTAAGTTCTTGTTCTTTATTTAAAAAAGATGAAGAAAAAGTAGAAATAACTTCTTCTTGAGAAATAAATATTGAAGATGGTGAAAATAGTGTAAAAATAGATGAAAATTGAGTAAATATAAACTCTTCTTGAAGTACTGTAAGTATAGATGAAAATTGAAATGTAGTTATATGAAGTGAAAATATTAAAATAGATACTCAAACAGATGTAAGTGTTGAAAAAGACATAGAAAACATTATTGATACAAACACAGAAAATACAAAAGATAGTGTAACTGAAGAAGAAATATTAAACGACATAGATTCTTTAATAAATGATATAATTAAATCTGCAGAAAATGGATAATATAATATCTAAAATAAAAGAAAAATTAAATAAAGGAGAAGAAGTGTCTCCTTTTTTATTTATAGGTAAAAATCTAGAAATAGTTAATCAAAAAGTATTGTCGTTAGCAAAAGATTTATTAAAACAATACGATATTCCAAATGTATATTTGTATACTTTGATTGATAACGGGGAAACTATAAAAGTAAAAGAAATAAAAGAATTTATGAATTATACAAATTCAAAACCTCCTTTTAGATTCCAGATTTTTTTTATAGAAAATATATCTAGATTAAACATAGCTTCTAGTAATAGTTTACTAAAAATATTTGAAGAACCTTGAGCACAAAATATCATTTTTACAAGCAATGCTTGAGAAAATAATATACTTGATACTATAATTTCAAGAGTTCAAATAATTCAAATAAATACAAATGATATTAAAAAAGAAGATCAATTTTATCTAAGTCTTATAAAGTCATATACAAACAAAGAAAGTGATGAATTATTAAATTATTTTTTCAAGAATAAACTAGAAAAAATAGATTATATTAATTTCTTAGAAAATCTAATTATTTATGCTAAAAAAAATCTAGTATTAATAGATTTTTTAGAAGAAATATTAGAAGATTTAAATTGAATAAAACAAAATAATTTAAATGCTAAGTATATAATAGACAAATGGCTACTAAAAATAAAATAAAAGCATTCTCTCTTGTAGAACTTATAGTTTGAATAACTATTTCTATGTTACTTATGGTATCCATATGAGTTTTTGTAAACTCTGGAATGAAAAATATATTTTTACAACAAAAATCACTAGAATTTGCATCAAATATAAATGATTTTTCAAATACCCTATATGAAACTTTTTCAAATATACATAACTCTGGGAGCATAAATTTAACTTCTTCTTGAATAATATTTAAAAGTAAGATGGATTTTTCAAGATGATGATTTACATATGTATGAAGTAGTATAATAAATAACTATTTTTGTGATGATATAAATAGTGAAAGTACAAACTCAAATCATATATTTATAAAAAACTTTATACCTTTTTTTGAAAATAGTGGTGATACGAATTATCTTACTTGAAGTGTTATTCATAATTGAATTACATATATTTCTCATCAAAAAGAACATAAAATAACTGATTCAAGTTGAAATACAATTGTTTGAAAATGAGTTTTTTGAGACTTCTTTGAAAAATGACTAAGTTGAAATTCAGTATACTTAAATAATCCAACATGAGTAGCTTCAGACTGAGAAGTACTATATATTAGTGATACATTAAATAATAGAGTTTTATATCTTTCTTGAAGTACTATACATAAACTACTTGATGAAAATGATTGATTAAGAGAACCTACTTGATTATATTATGATTCTTGAAATAGTGCGCTTTATATTTCAAATAGTTGATTATGAGAAATTTGGAAAATAACAAGTGATAATAGTACAGCTCCATCTAAAACTCTTAGTTTTTCATGAATAACAGAAAACAATGTTAGTAATTTTAAAATTGAATTATATAAAAATAAAGTAAGCTATGATATAACATGAATTGATACTTTAACTCCTTGATTTAACAATATAACTAATGATTTAAAAGCTTTTATATGAAATACATATACTCATACATTTATGAGTTGAAGTACTATAGAATATAAAGATTTTATATGAACTAACAACTATAATATAATAATTAATAACCCAAATATTATTTTAAGCAATTGAGTTTATACTTTAAAACTTATTATATGAAATAGTGAAAGAAATTTTTATTATTTTACATATTGAGATGAAAAAATATACACTATGGAAGATAATAAAATAGAAGTAGTTAGAACATGACTTAGTTATCCAAATGGTATTTGGTGAAACCCTTGAACAAATTTATTTCCAAATAATTGAAATTTCAATATTTTTGATACTGGAACTATATCAAATCTAGCTCCTGATTTAGAAAATGATATCATACTAAGAAATCCTATATATAATTTAGATATATCAATTGATGATTTAAATCTTTTAAATATAGTATTAAAACATTATAAAAATTATAATTGTTATAATTTAGATGAGAACAAAGAAAAGATATGAACTTTTTTATTAAAAACAATATTAAAATAAGATAGCTTAAGCTATCTTATTTTTTTTAAAAAATTAAATAACAATTTAAATAATTTTTTTTCAAAATTTGCAAAGATATAACTCTCTATAATAAAACATTCTGTTGTATTATAGTCAATTATAGCAACTTTATTTCCATATATTATCTTTGTAATATTATCTTCAAAAATATCAAAATTTGCAGGAATAACAACTACTTCCTTATCTAGTTTTTTTTCTTTTAAATTATTTAAATAATCATTAGTAATAACCATTCTTTCTAGTTTTTTTTCATCTCTTATTTTTTTATACTTATCATATTCACTTCTATCAATACTTGTTTTATTAACATTATTTCTAGAACTATATCTATAAAAAACATCTCACTTATTTAATGTGTTTCATATATCCAAAAAAATATTTCTAATTCATGCCTTTCATGATAAATGCTTAAAAATTGGCTTAGAAAAATTATTTGAAAATTGACTTTCAAGTACAGGAATATAATCCTCAAAATCTTTTTTTATATTATCCAAATAAGTATTAAATATTTTTGGGTTTTCTGCAATAAAATAAATTCTCTTTCAGATTAAAACCTTTGAAATAAGTCATTGCTCTTGCATAGAAGGCAATATCTTATAAAGTTTTGGTCTATTTATAGATAGTTCTTTTGATAAATCTGTAAGAGTTTTTTTTGGGTTTGAAATTAAAAAAAGATATATTTTTGATTCCTCTTCATTTAAACCTATTTTTTTCAATATTTGTTCACTCATATAAATATGTAAAAATATATTACACTTTTAATTATATAATTTTTTACTTTAAAATAAAGAAAATATTTACTTTTTAAAAAATAAAATTACATATAAGTATAAAATAAAATACATTTTTAAAAATATAAACATTATATATATGTATTTTATTTTTTAAATATAGATATATGTTTGATCTACACTTTCATTCTATAGCTTCAGACTGAAAAAATTCAGGAGAAGAAATAATAAATAATGCTTATGTAAAAAAATTACAATTTATAGCATTAACAGATCACGATGTAATTTGTTCAAATGATTTCATAGATAATGCTAAAAAAATAGGAATAGAATCTTGCTATTCTACAGAAATATCAGCTAGAGATTTAAAAAATAAAAAAAGTCTTCATTTAACTTGTTACTCAAGAAGTTTTTGAAAAAACATAAGAGATATTTTAGATAATACTGTTGAAAAAAAACAATTACTTATAATAAAACAAATAGAAAAATTAAAAAACTTATGATTTAAAATAGAATTAAATGATTTTTTAAATTACTTTTTAAATATTTGAAAAAAATTAGAGACTTTAAATAGATTTAATATATGACAATATTTATTTTTAAATAATGATAATATTATATTAGCTCAAAAAATAAGTTGAAAAATAGATATAAATCCTCAAAGTTTTTTTGAAATGTTTTTAAAAGAAGTCTGAGAATATTATCAAGTTTATTGATTAAAATATTGAATAGATGTACCAGAATATGAACCAAATATTGAAGTTTGTTCAAAACTTGCAAAAACAAATAATGCAATAATATCAATAGCCCACCCAAATTTAAGTTTCAAAAAAGAATGACTTGAATATTTTAAAAAAATATACCCATATTATGTAGAAAATTGAATAAATGGCATAGAAATAAACTCAAAAGCTAATATAGAATGGATTAAAGCAATATATGAATTTAAAGAAAAATATTCTATAATAATAACTGCATGAAGCGATAACCATAATATTTGAGAAGTTGATAATAAACACTCAGATTTATGAGAATTAAACCCTCTATTATGAGAAAATGATAAATTATTAATACTGAAAAATTTTAAAAATAAATTATAAAATAAAACTAGAAACCAAAGGTTTCTAGTTTTATTTTAAAGTAAATTTTCAAGGAAAATTTCCAATTCATATATTTCCAAGACCTAAATTTCAAAATCAAAAATTAATTGAATTTAAATCAGAATCTTTCATAGTTTCATATTGAGGAGGGGTTAAATCTGTTCATATAAATTTACTATCAGTTTTTGAAAGGTATAAAATTTGCATATCTTGCAAAAATGAAATTATTTCTTTCATTTCTATATACCAATTTACAAAAGTTTCTATATTACTAGAAATTTTTTTCCATGTATTAACCTCTAAATATCAACTTGATATATTCCATTTTACATAAAATACATTATCTCTAAATAAGAAATTATACTTTCTTTTAGTTTTATTTGCTAATTTTACTAAACGATCCATAAATGCTGTTGTAATTATCATACGACTTTCAACTTGATCATTACCATGAACATCAAACAATTTTTCAAATTCTAAATTTTCTAATATAATACGATTTCTTCAATTAAATTTATGATATAAAATATAAACTATTACAAAACCCAATATAAAAGAAACTACTGCTATTGCAAAAATTTTAGTAATAGTCCAAGAAATCATTGCTATAAAAATAGAAACAATAATTGGAGTTATCATTTTATTTCACACATTATCACTTCTATCATCTTTTATAAAAATATCATTTTTTATATTTATACGAGCACTTGGCAATCTTATTTTTAGTAAATAACAATGATTTGTAACTACTCTTCTTCTATTTTTTCAGCTTCATCTAACTTCTGAAGTTTGAATTTCATATCATTGAACAGAAGCATATTTTCAATCTTTATTTAATGTAAATGCAATTGAATCTTCTATTTTATCTATTCTTTCGTATCAATTTAAAAAATTAGATGATCTCAATTCTCTAATTTCTCAAAATGCATATTTTCTTCAAGAATCATATTGTAAATTATCATAAACTTTTTTAGATAACTTAGTTAATATTTTTTCTTTTATTGTTCACTCTATTTTTTTACGAAATATAAAAATAACTATAGCAGAATAAATCAATCCTATTGGAATTAAAAAAACTGAAGATGTCATAACTGTATCAAAAAAATTTGCTTCTCTTGTAACTCAATTTATAGTTACAACTTCTCAAAAAAACAAACTTCAAAAAAGAAAATATAAAGATATAATTCATCAAAATAACCAAATATATCTTTTTATACGATTTTTATCAACTTGTTCTAATATACTTTTTATTTCAAAATCATCAAAAAATGATTCTAATTTAGCAATTTCACTACCATCATCAAGTCATTTTTTAATTGCATATTCTCTTAATCAATTCATATTTTATTTTTATTTTTATTTTTTATTTTATGAAAACATAGCTTTTGCATCCAATTTTTCAACTCTAGCAGAAGAATCAGCTTCAAACATTTTATAATCTTCAATTGTCATCATTGATGCAACTATATTTGAAGGAAACATTTCTTTTTTATTATTTAATTCTTTAATTGATGCATTATATGCTCTACGAGCTCACTGTAATCTATCTTCTATTTCAGACCAAGATGTTTGTAATTCTAAAAAATTAGCACTTGCTTTTAAATCTGGATAATTTTCTGCAACAGCAAAAATAGATTTCAAACCAGCTTGTAATTCATTTTCTTGAGCAAATCTTTCAAGTGAACCCTTGTTTGAATTAGACATTAAACTAGCTCTAAGTTCGGTAACTTTAGAAATTACTCATGATTCATGTTGCATATATTGTTTTACAACTTCTACTAAATTTGGTATCAAATTATATCTATTTTGTAAAACTGTATCTATCGAAGAAAAAGTTTCTTTTACTGTATTTTTTAAATTTATTATAGAGTTATATGTAGCAATAAAATAAATAACAGCAATTATAACTAAACCCCAAAATCAAAAAAATAAATTCAATCATTGACCAAATAGACCAAAAGTTTGTGTTTCCATAAAAAATATTTAAATATTAAAATTATATTTATTGTAACATGTTTTAATAAAATTATCAAATTTTTGAATTAATAAAATCAATCAAATCTTTCTTAAAATTTTTCTTATCAAATTTCATTGCATGTTCTCTTATACTTTTTGAATCAAACTCCATTTTTTCAAAATCATTTATAGATTTATTTAAAGAATTTATAGTTTGTTCTTCAAAAAATATACCTGTTTTTCATGAAACAACTGTTTCCAAAGCTCATCATCTACCATATGCTATAACTGGTGTTCCACTTGCCATTGCAGCGATTGGAACAAGTCAAAAGTCTTCTTCTGGTGGAAATAAAAATGCCTTTGCTTTTGAATGAAGCTTATTTATCAAATCTAGGTCATTTGTCAAAATCCATTCAATATTAGAGTTTGATTTTTCTTTCAGTTCTCTATAAAACTTATTTTCAGTATTTGTAGCTATTTTTATTTTTTTACCATTTTCATTAAAAGCATCAACTATTAAATCAAATTTTTTATATGGTATACATCTACCATTATAAAAATAATAATCTTCTTTTTCTTGACTAAAAGGTATATTTTCAATATCAAGACAAGGATAGATAACTTCACTTTCCCTATTATAATATTTTTTGATTCTATTATATGTATTTATAGAGTTTGCTATAAAATAATCTGGTCTTTTACTTGCAACAAAATCCCATATCCTAAGGCGGTGAACTATTTTTGGCATTAACCATTTTCAGATTGGATTTAAAAAACCAAATTCCATCATATTAATATATTCATGGTAATGTGACCAAAAATACCTAGTTGGAGTATGGCAATAACAAATTTGAAGAGTTTCAGGTTTAGTTATAACTCATTTACTTTCAGCACTTGTAGAACTTATAACTATATCATAAGAACTTAAATCAAAACTTTCAAAAGCAAGTGGCCTAAAAAACAAAGCTAGTTTATGTGATTTATTTAAAATTGGTATATTTTGAATAAAACTTGTTTTTATAATTCTATTCTTAAAAATAGGATTATTTTTTCCAAAAAAAATACTAGTAAAAATATCTGCATTAGGAAATATTTCAAGCATTTGCTCCAAAACTATCTCAGCACCTCACCAATCTTTTATCCAATCACAAACAATTGCTATCTTTTTTTCTTGTAAATTTTGCATTTTAACTTATTTATTTATACTTTATTAAATAATAAAATTAATTAAAATATATGCAAGTATTTTGAATAAAAATAGATAAATTAAAATACAATGAATTGTTTGAAAAAATAATAAAATTAGAAACTCAAAATATAGTTTTTACACCAAATCCAGAAATACTTTTAAAAACTATAAAAGATAAAGAATTTGAAAATCTTATAAAACAAGCAAACTACAATACTTCTGATTGAATTGGTTTATATATAGCTTACCAAATTATAGACAATAATTATAATAAATTTATAAATATATTACTATTACCCTACTTTTTTTTCAACTTATTTTTTAGAAGAAAATTTCTTTATGAAAAATATGGTGAAAGAATTTGTTGAAGTGATTTAACAAAAGACTTAGTACAATATAGTGAAAAAAACAATATAAAAATAACTATTATAGATTTATATAACCCTACAGATTCAAAAAAAGTAGAATCGCAAAAAATGTTTTCTAAATTATTAAAAGATAAATTTAAAAACTTAAATTTTGATTATTTTATTTATGAACCTAGTAAAAAAGGTGAAATAATAGAATACATCAAAAATAGTGATAGCAAGATTATATTTTCTACTCTTTGAATGAAAAGACAAGAAGAATCTATTATTGAGATAATGCAAGCTTGTAAAAATATCAAAATATGACTTGGTATTGGTTCTAGTTTTGATTATTTTATATGATTTCAAAAAAGAGCTCCTAAAATTTGGAGAAGTTTATGAATTGAGTGGTTATATAGACTACTTACTTGACCAAGAAAAATAGATAGATTTAAAAGGCTTTACAATGCTATATTTGTATTTATTTTTTATGTAATAAAATATAAAAAATAAATTTTTATTTGACATATTAAATAAAATAATTAAAAATATAAGTGTAAATTTTAACTAAAAAAAATGAGAAATTTAAGACAAAATTATTTTTTCTTCTTCTTTTGAAATAAATTCTTCTTCAAAGGATGTTTTTTTAGTATATAAAATTTAAACCATTTTTATAAAAACTAAAGACCTTTGAAAAAAGGTCTTTTTTTATAAAATTTATTTTTTAAAATTTTTTTTTATGAAGTTAACTTGAAAACTACCAGGTGAAGTAGAAGTTAAAGAAAGTCATCCTTTAACAGAAGAATCTAAAAAAACTATAAGAGATTCTAGACAAGAATTAAGTCAGATTTTAACTGGTAAATCTGATAAAAAAGTATTAATAATAGGACCATGTAGTGCTGATTATATAGAACCATTGAGTAAATATGCTGAAAAAATTTCTGAATTTAGAAAAAAATATTGAGATAAAATAGAAATAATAATGCGTTTTTATACATGAAAGCCAAGAACTGTTTGATGATGGAAATGATTAAGTAATTCAACACCTGGAGGTGAAGCAAATATTTCTAAATGAATAATGGAGTCTCGTGAGTTAGCTGTATATTTAATAGAAAAATACAAAATACCTTTGGCTGATGAAATGCTTCATCCTCAATTTGCAAATTTATTTAATGATATTTATACATATTTGGCAATATGAGCAAGATCAACAGAAAATCAATATCATAGAGAAGTTGCTTCTTGATTAGAACCAATTGCTATTTGATTTAAAAATCCAACTTCTTGAGATATACAAACTATGGTAAATAGCATATTAGCTTGACAAAAAGCTAGTTCATTTACTATATGAGATTCTATTTATGATTCTTCATGAAATAATTTATCACATTGAATTTTAAGATGATGAAGAATTAATGATATAAATATATCTAATTTTGATATAGAAAGTCTTAGAAAAACTCACTTAACATTAATAGAAAAATGAGTAATTAATCCTTGATTTATAGTTGATACAAATCACGAAAATTCAAATAAAAGATATAAAGAACAAATTAATATAATGATAGCTGTTTTAGAATCAATATCAAAATTAAAAAATGAATGAATTAATATATCTGATACATTTAAATGATTTATGGTTGAAAGTTATTTATTTGATGGTAGACAAGATTGGCCAAAAGACAATAACCCTAATAGTATAACAAAATGACTTTCTCTAACTGATCCATGCATATGAATAGATGAAACTGAAAGATTTATAGAAGAAATGTATTGAAGACTATAATTTTAAATACAATAAAAAAGCCCTAGAATAGAAAATAATTGAGCTCTCCTAAATTCAATCATTTCTGTATCGACATACATTAAATTCTTCCTTGGGCATTTATATTATACTCATACCACATTAAAAAAGCATTAAATTGTTTTGGTACAATTTAATGCTTAAAATAGCCATGTCTAAAAAAGTATTTTTAATCAAGTAAGATTTTTAATTCTTCTTTGTATTCTTTTTCTCTCTTTTTTAGATGAGATTCATCTATAAAATCAAAATCATGAACAAGTTTATTTCTAAGTTTATGAAGATCCCAAATCTTTTGTAAATCTCATATTTCATTTGGTTCTACTTTTAATATTTCTCAAAAAGTTCAATTATATCACATTTCAATTAATACTTTATGATAAAGCTTATCATAATCGATAATTTTTTCTTTTGAAGAATTTTTCAAAGAGATTTCCTTAAATAATTTATTTAAGGAAATTTTTTTATCCTTTGATAATTTTTTTCTTTTAGAAAATTTTAAAATAGTAAATAATGCAAAAGAAAATATTGATATAACAAATCAAATAATTAAATATATATATAATTCCATATTATCATAGATTATAAATTATTTTAGACTTTAACTCGTCTAAATTTTCTTTATTTGAAGCTGATATAAAAATAGGATTTAAATTTGAGTATTTTATAGTTAAATACTCTTTTTTATTTTTATAAATTTTTTTCTCTCAATTTTCTTCTGTTTCAAATTCATCATTACTTAAAAAATCCATTTTATTAAAAACATAAATTCTTTTTTGATTAGCTTTTATTTTTTCAAGAATATCTTCAACTACTTGTATTTTATTTTCAAGTTTTGGGTCACTACAATCAATAACATGCAATAATAAATCTGCCTCTATAGAATCTTCTAAAGTTGATTTAAAAGCGTCTATTAATTCTGGTGGTAATTCTCTTATAAATCAAATTGTATCGTTTATAAGGATTTCTTTTGGTGGTATATATGCTCAAGTATTTAAATCATAACTTGCTTCAACAAACATTTTTCAAACACTAGTTCAAAGAGTTGCAAAAAGCTTATCTTCAGCAAGTACTCATTTTTTTGTTAAACTATTTGTAAGAGTTGATTTTCATGCATTTGTATATCCAACTACTCAAACTGTTTTTATTCATTTTCTATCTCTTGATTGTCTATGTTGTGCTCTAACTTTTTCAAAATGTGCAAGTTCTTCTTTGATATTTATAAGTCTTCTTTGAAGATGTCTTTTCATTATTTCTGTATTTGATTCTCAACTACCTTTTCAAGCTTGTTTTCATAACTCCATTCACATATCAAAAATACGAGGTCACATATGTTTGATTGAAGCTAGTTCTATTTGCAACTTAGCTTCTTTACTTTTTGCATTTCTCTCAAATATTTTTAATATTAAATCTACCCTATCCCATGCTTTTGCTCAAATAGGTTTTAATTTTTCATTTATTGCATATATTTGTTTTGGTTTTAAAATATTTCATAATATCAAAATATTTCCATTTTCTCTTTGCATTTCCTCTATTATTTGATCAAGTCTACCTTCTCAAATAAATGTATTATAATCAGGAACACTTTTATTTTGAATATGTTTAACAATAACAACTCAACCATAAGTATTTACCAAATTTTCAAGTTCTTTCATTCTATCTTCCATATTGTGTCTAATTTCTATATCTTCTGGAAGAATATCTGCTAAAAACACTCTAAGTTTTCACCCTGAATATTCAAGATTTTCCTGCAATTGTTCTAATTCTCTTTCACTAACTTTTCTATTCATATATTTTATTAAATTTTATTTTTATTATTATAATGATTTTATAAATAAATAAAAGAAAAACCTCCTAAGAGGAGGTTTTCAAAACGGGAAAAAAGCAAAAGATTAACCACAAGATATAACTCTTGATGGAAAACTTTTTCTTTTCTGTTTCTTGATTGTTGCAAACAAACAATTCTTGCTTTTCTTCTTCAATAGTAAATTCATTTGCAACAATTTTCACTTTCTTTTTTTTGCTTTTATAGTTAAGTGGAAAATATTCAGAATCAATTCGAGCCTGATCCCTCTCATACTTCATAAGCCAAAGTCTGCGATCTGTCTTCTTCTTACCTTTTCCAATCATAGGAGCAGGTTTGTTCATAACTCACTCCTTTCATAAAATGTTAAAAGTAACATAAATATAAATAAAAAAAACTTAAAGTCAATTTGATTTTCTCTCTATATTATGAGAATTATTCTCATTTTATATAAATTTACTTTACAAAGTATAGAAAGTAGATAAAATAAATGTGTAAATAATTCTTTTATAGAGTTATTTTTTAGATATTAAGATATTTTAAAATGACTAATTTAGATTATGATTTAATTATTGTTTGAGCTGGTTCTGCATGATACCCTGCTTGAATGTATGCTAGTAGATATAAACTAAAAAACTTAATTATTTGAGCTCAACCTGGTTGAGCGCTAGCAACTTCTCATAGAGTTGAAAATTGGCCAGGAACTATTTCAGCTCCAGGAAAAGAAATAATGGACTCTTTTAGAGAACATGCAATACAATCATGAAGTGAAATAATAAATGAAATGGTATCAAGTGTAACAAAACATGATGAACATTTTCATATAAAAACTGATTCATGAAAAGAATTTAAATCAAAATATGTAATTATAGCAACTTGAAATAATCATAGGCATCTTTGAGCTAAAGGTGAAAAAGAATTTTTATGAAAATGAGTAAGTTATTGTGCTACTTGTGATTGAATGTTTTTTAGAAATAGAGAAGTTATTATTGTTTGAGGATGAAATACTGCTGTAACTGAAGCTCTTTATTTATCAGACATATGTAAAAAAGTATACTTAGTTCATAGAAAAGATACTTTTAGAGCTGAAACTTCTTGGGTAGATAAAGCTATGAGTAAAGAAAATATAGAGATGGTTTTAAATGAAGAAGTTGAAGAAATAGTTTGAGATGCTCTAGGTATGACTTGAGTAAAACTAAAATCTGGTAAAGAATTAAAAGCAGATGGTATATTTGTAGCTGTATGAACTCTACCAAATACTTCAATTGTTGATAATTTATGATTAGAAAAAGATGAAGAAGGTTGTCTAGTAGTTGATGCAAGACAAGAAACAAGTGTAAAATGACTTTATGCTGCTTGAGATGTAACAACAAACTCTAACAAATTTAAACAAACTATTATGAGTTCAGCAGAATGATGTCTTGCAGCAAATAGTGTACATGAAGATAATTTAAGATAGCAATGCTATCTTTTTTTTGTTAATTTCTAAAAAAAATGTTAAAATATAGTTAATAAAATATAATTTAAAAAATATGAATTTGAATATTTCTTGAAATAATTCAAAAAATTGACATTTATGATATGAAAAATCAATTGAATTAGCTATAAATCAAACATTATTAGAAGTATATAAAACAACTGATATTTGATTAAATAGATTTAGATTAAATCATAAAAATATATTCGATAAAATTTGATGACTAAGTATCAAAACTCACAGATTATTAGCACAAGAAATTGTTAATTCAGAAAATGTAAATCAAAATGAATTAAAATTATTACTATCTGATTGAAATATAGACTCAATATAAGAATGGAACTTATACTAGCTTTATATTTAAAATGAAAAAAAATAGATAAAGAAACTTTTTTTCTATAAAAAGTAATTTAATAAATATATCTGAATTTGATGATAAAGTATTGAAAGCAAGTAGTAGTATATACTGACAAGATTTAATTATGTTTAAAAATTGAAAAATAATTAAATGATATTTAGAAAGTATTCAAAAAGATCCAAATTTAGAATGATGATTTATTTATAAAGTTTCAGGTTATAAAAAATATAAATCTTCTTGAGAAATTATTCAATAAAAAAACTGCCAAATGAACTGCCCCCTAAAAAGTAGAGCGAAATAAAAAACGCTCTACTCTTTTAAATTTAACTTAATTTTCACCAAGCAAAAAGTTGTTTTGATACACTTTCTATCAAAATATTAACTTCAATATATTTATTTATATTTATAATTTTTAAATCTCTACTTAATCTAAAATAAAGCCTTAATAACTCTATTTTTTCTCTTGCAGTTGATATATTTTTAGATTTATCAATTTTACAATTAGCTTTATAAATATTTGATATTAAGTTTATAACTTCTTTTTTCATAGTATCACCTAAACTATATTTATATTCTCTTGTAAATTCTTTTATTATCTGAAAAGTTAAAATAAGTAAATCATAACTAGTCTTGTATACTGGTAAGTTTTCATATGTAGCCATTTTTTATTTTTATTAAAGTATAATTATTTGATATATAAAAATAATTCCAAAAATAAGGTGAAACATTATTTAAAAGTATCTTTTTCCTCATTTTATATGATTTATAACTTTTAAACATTCATAAATAAGAGTTTATAATTGAAATAAAATCTAATTTTAACTTAATATCAATTTTATTATTGTTTTCATTTAATCTATGATTTAATTCTTGTATTTTCTGATAAAAAAATCATATAGTCCTTTTTCTTAAATAAGTCCTATGTGGTTTTATAAAAACTCATAAAATATCAAGATATATCAAGTTTTAAAATATAACAATCTTCTGTATAATTATTACTACAACTTCTAATTGCTTTATTTATTCTTTCTATTCAAAAACTAGTTCATCTTCACTTTATACAACTATAACTATCATATATAAATTCATTTTCAAATATTGGCGATATATAATTATATAGTAAATGATGAATTATTCTATCTCTAAAATTTCAAGCAAATATTTCCCTTTTTACAGGTGTTTTTTGTATAAAGTAAATGCTTTTTCAAACTATATACTTTCAGTTTATAAGTTCTTCATATAAACTTAATAAATTACTTTCCAAATTTATCTCAAACTCTAATTGAGTTTTTTTATTTCTTTTATTTTTTCTAGCATCATAATATGCTATAAATAAATTTTGTAATAATTTTTCATTATTTCTCATAATTTTTAAATTTAAATAATCCTTGACACCTAACAGACTCAAACCGTTAGACTTATTATTCCTATTACGGAAAACTTTAGAATTACCTCTGTTGAATTCTATGTTAGAAGCAGTGTCTTTATCAATAGAGTCTCACCAAAAGTAAGCGTTATCTTCTACGTTTCAAAAGTCAATCCCATTAGTGTTCCTGTAACCAGGGAAAAGTTAAGTAATCTCTTACTTTGTTTATATAATCAAAAATCATATAAATCTTTTAATACTAGTTTTTAAACCAGTGTATTACTAGGATTATAAGGCACTCTTTATATTCCAAATTAAAATATAAATGCTCGCCAAAATTTTTTTATTTATACTTTAAAATCAATTTTTCTAAATCATTTAGAAAATCTTTAAAATCATTTTTATCAATATTAATATTCTTATTTTCTAGTTTTTTATCAAGATAAACTAGATTATCAATATTGTAGTTTAATTTATTTCATCATTCATATTCCTCTTTCAACTTAAAGTCATTATTTTCACATTTCTCATATAAAATATATCAGATTCTTTCTTTTTTTAACTCACTTAAGTATTTTGATAAAGCATTTTTAGGAAATCAAACTAATTCATATCATCAAGTTTGTTTTATTTTAAATCAAAATTTATAGCTTAAAAATCTTGAATCAGAATCAAATGTTCTATAAAATGCTCAAGACAAAAAAAGTAGTATCTTCTCTTTATTAATAGCTTTTTGATTTTTCCAATAATCATAATTTTTCATAACATAAATTTAATATATAAAAATTTATTTTTTCCTTACGTCAAAAATAAAAAACCTTCTAAACTAGATTTTACTAATTTAAAAGATTTTTTTTAATCAAAAATTGTCAAATTAACGAATGGTCGAATGCAATTTTATTCCAAAATGGAATAAAATTTTTAGCTCTGCATAAGTAATAGTAACCAATCACTATCGTTCTTGGACTATTACTTAATCCTTGACACCTAACAGACACAAACCGTGAGACCTATTACCCCTATAACGGAAACCTTTAGAATAACCGCTGTAGAATACTACGTAAGAAGCAGTGACTTTATCATCAGAGCCTCACCAAAAGAAAGCGTAATCTTCTACGCGACAAAAGCCATTCCCATTAGTGCTCCTGTAACCAGGGAAATTTTTTCTATCGTTTCATAGTTTTACAAATATATATCTACTAAGTTCTGGGCTATCCATTTCTTCATCAGTAAGTGATCTCATTCCAAGTTCTTTTAATCTATTATCAGATGCAGTATGTCAAAAATGATAATGTCATCTTATATTTTTTGTTATTAATTCAGGATTATTTGTAATTTCACTTTCTGGAAAATTTGATTTTGCTCAATTTGATAATTCGTGTGTTAACATACTATCATCCGCTTCTAAAAATAATTTTACATAGATTTTTTTTCATCCTAATGAGTTTAAAACTATTTCATCCATTCATTCATAAGTATTTAAAGTCAGTTTAGCTATATCTGCTACTTCTCATACATAATTTAAAACTTTATTATATCAATCTTCTGTAAATATAGATTTTAATAAATCTGAAAAAGTTCATAATTCATTTAAATTACTTGTTTTTACATTTACTGAAACATTTGATAGTTTTGATAATAATTCTTGTCATAATTTTGAAAATTTATCATCTGTTACAAATTTAGTAAGGTCTTCTTTTTCTTCACTACTCAAAACTTCATCATTTTGAAGTTTTGTAAATAAAAATACTATATATTCTCTATTAAAAGTTTTTGCTTTTGATAGTATAACATCTAATCATCTCATAAAATCAGCAGATTTTACAAGTTGTTCTGCAGTAGTACATACTGTTGATATCTCTTCTAATTCTAAATTATTTATCATAATTTTTATTGTTAAATTATAATTACATTTATATTATAAACATAAATATATTAAAGTCAAATTTTTGATCGACTTTTATAAAATATTTTTCATATTAATTTTAAAGAACAACAAAAAGCAAGTACTTATATTTTTGAAAAAAAATATAAATACTTGCTTTTTAGCAAATTTTTTATAGATATTAAATCATTGTTTGTTGTTTGTTGTTTGTTGTTTATTGTTTGTTGTTTATTGTTTGTTGTTTATTGTTTGTTGTTTGTTGTTTGTTGTTTGTTGTTTGTTGTTTGTTCATATTTATATATAAAATTGTAAATATTATTTTTAAAACTATATTTGTCAAAATATTTTTATCTATATTTTATCAAGATTTATTTTTCAGTTTGTTTTTTTATTTATCTAGAAATCCCAACTTCATTTCATAGCACTTGATTGTGCATAATTTGTAACTGTTGATTCAAAGAAATTTCATTTTTCACTATTATTATCTTGTAATCTATCAAGATGTTTGTATGGATTTTTAATTACATCTGGATAAAGTGGTTTTATACCAAGCATATTTAATCTTTCATTTGCTAGCCACTTAGTATAGTTTTCTATATTTTCATGACCCATACCTATGATTTTTTCTCAAAGAATATGTTTAGACCATTTTATTTCTTGTTTTACAGCTACATCCATCATATCAAGTATAAGTTTTTCATTATACATTAGAGGAAATTCTTTTTTAATCTCTTTTATCAAATTAGCAAAAATAGTAACATGAGTTAATTCATCTCTTCTGATATAATTTATCATTCTATCTGTTGCTACCATTTTACCAGCATCAGCAAGAGTATCAAAAAATGCAAATCAATTATAAAAATAAATACTTTCAAGCAAGAAATTTCAAATTATTCAAGCAAAGAAATTTTCATCATTTGGGTTATCTATGAATTTTTGATAAATACCTCAAATAAATTCATTTCTTTCAAGTAAATGTTTGTCATTTCTCCAAAAATAATAAATTTCTTCTCTATCTTTACTATCAACAACTGTTTCTAAAATTGTAGCATAAGATTGACTGTGAATTGCTTCTTGATATGCTTGTATAGCAAGTATAAGATTAACTTCTGGAGCTGTTATATATTCGTTAAAGTTTGGTAGATTTACAGTTTGTATACTATCCAAAAATATTAAAAACGATAAGATTCATTTATAAGCTCTAGCTTCATCTGTTGTTAATTCTTTTTTAAATTGAACTGCGTCTTCTCAAAGTCATTTTACTTTTTCTGGTAACCAAAAATTTCAAACCATTACTTGATAAAGACTTTTTGCCCAATTATATTTAACTGCATTCAATTGAAATAAACCTGTTGTATTTCATTTTATTATTGTTCTATGTGCAACATCATCATTTCATTTTGGATTGAAAATTGGATTTGCTTGCATTATTTGTGTCATCTTAAAACCTATATTAAAAAATATACTAAATAAATTTAATGATTTTCATGAAAAAATCATATTTATTTAAAAAATGGTGTTAATTTCTTGTTAAAAACAATTAACTAAATTTTTTATTATTTATAAAATTGATAAAATCATCGGCATTTTCAAAATTTAAGTGAACTGAAGCATATCTAATATATGCAACTTCATCTAAACTATGAAGTGCTTCTAAAACATCTTTTCAAATTTCTTTTGAAGTTATTTCATTTATAGTTCACCATTTAAATTCTAGCTTTCTAATCAAATCATTTATAGTACTTATACTAATATTTCTTTTATTAATAGCCTTTAATATACTATCTTCTAATTTATCTCTGTCATATCTCTGTTTTCTATTTCATGATTTTTCTACGATAAGATCTGTTGTTTCTATTTTTTCAAAAGTAGTAAATCTATTATGACAATTTTCACACTCTCTTCTTCTTCTTATTGCTTTTCAATCATCTGAAGTTCTTGAGTCAATTACTCTAGTATTATCATGTCAACAATTTATACAATACATATTTTTAAAATTACAATATATAGTTATAATATGTTATTTTATTATACTAAATATTGGATTTTTGCAATAAAAAAACTAAAAAATAATTTCTTATTTTTTAGTTTAATATTGGTTTAAATTCTTCCCATCAATATATAATAGGATACTCCTTCCAAGGTCATTCGCATATAAGATTTTTACTACATTTATTACAATTTGGTCATTTTGCTTTTCCCTCATTCCATCTATAATCAGAGTAACTATCAGTTCTCATTTCTGCATCATTTATAGATGTTTCTGGCATTACATTTTCAGAAATAGCCCATTCGTATCATTGCATTAAACAATATGGAATTGCTTCTGTATAAGCAGGAACTCAATATTTTTTTGACAAATCTAAAGCTTTATATATATATGGCATTACTTTTGACTTTTGAGGAACAACACTATCTTTATTTTTGTCAGCACTTCACAAAATATGAACAAAGGCAAATTGAAACTGTGTAACTTTTAAATCAATTAATAATTTAGCAAGAAGTGGAATCTCTTTATAATTATCTTTTGTAATAACTGAGTTGATTATTACTAAACAATTTAAATTTCTAAGATTTATTAATCATTTAACAACCCTATTCCAAGCTCAAGGCGTTCATACTTGTTTATCATGAGTTTCCTTTTTAAATCAATGTATAGATGGACTAAATTCTGTAGCTCAAGCATTTATTAATTTCTTTACATAATCAATATCATCAAAATTTGTTCAATTAGATTGTATCTGAATATGTAAAAATCAAATAAATTTAGCATATGATATAGCTTCAACTAAATCTGGATGAACAGTTGGTTCTCATCATGTAAATACTAAAGCTCTAGCTCATAAAGTGTATTCATTAAAGACAATTTTTTTTATTTCATCTAAAGTTCTAGGTTTATATTTATATCTTTTATCTCACTGAACACAAAAAGTACAATGATTATTACATGCGAAACCTACTTTTATATCTGCTCTCTTCATAAAATATAATTATATTATATTATAATAGTTTTTCTCAATTTCTAAGTTTTTCTCTATAAAATAGAATTGTTTTATCTAATTCTTGTAATTTTCAAAGTATTTCCTTTTCTTGTTCACTTGAAATAATTATATCAAAAATACCTCAATCCTTTATAACTATTCTTTTATTTCAAAGTAATGCCAATATTGGATCATGTGTTGCTATCAATATTATTTTATCTTCTTTTACCAATAAGTCTAAAGCTTTTTTTCTATCAACTCAAGCATTCTCAATTTCATCAATTAAAACTATAGGAGATTTACTTAAAATTGCAACATCAGCTATCATTAAGGCTCTAGATTGTCCTCAACTAAGAGATGTTATTGGAGTACTTCAATCAAAATTTTCTCAAGCTAAACTATTAGCTTCTTGTATAACTTTTTCTGCAATATCAATAGAATCTTTTATACCTCTGCTTTCAGCATGCAATTTTATAAAATCTAAAACTGTTAAATCCATTATAAAGTTCATATTTTGACTTAATTGAGCTACCAATTTAAAGTCACTTGAATATCTAAGAGTTTTTGGTGGATTAACTCAATTCACAAGGATTTCTCTATTTGTTGGAGTATCTTTAGAAGCCATCCACTCTATATCAGCGAGTAATCTAGATTTTCATGATCATGTAGGTCATACAATAGATATAATTTCTCCTCTTTTAATATTTAAAAAAGAAAAATTTTCTTTTTTATTATATTTATTATTTCAAGCAATTATAGTTATTTCCTGAACA
This sequence comes from Candidatus Altimarinota bacterium, assembly GCA_013368515.1. Lineage (GTDB taxonomy): Bacteria > Patescibacteriota > Gracilibacteria > BD1-5 > UBA6164 > JABWCI01. The sequence continues at coordinate 58,874 of JABWCI010000001.1, forward strand.
TCCAATAAATTATCTTGATTTTCTTGTTTTAAAATAGATATATAAAAATCATAAAAACTTTTTGAGAGAATTTGTTTAGTTGTAGCTTTTTCTATATAAAAATTTTCTCAAAAATTATTAAAAAAGTCTTTTATTTTTAAATTGGTATTAAGGTTATAAATTAATCAATTATTATTTAAAAACTCCTCCAACTTTGGTTTTTTAGATAAAATATCTCTTAATTGTATATCTAAAAACTCTAAATAATTCAACATAATAATATCATTAATCATCTAAATTTACTTTTTTCACATTTCACATTTGAAATCTTTTTCATATGCGTGTTTCTCATAAACAATAAGAACAAACAGCTGTTGGCATAGAAAATCTCAAATACATCCCCTCCAAAGTTTCATAAAATTGTTTATCTTCTAATAATAAATTTGAGAGTTCATAAGATCATTGTCCATTTAATCAATTAACATGCATAACTACAGCTTTGGGGTTAACAGTTTTTATTCTAGAGACAAAAACTTCTCTTTCAGCTTGAGAAACTATATCTCATTTTGTAACAATAACTATGTCTGCTAACTTTAACATAGGTCCTATTTTTTTTGGAGTATTTATTCAACTTAAATTATCTATAACACAAACTGCTTTTATATCTTTTATATATGGACTACATCTATTACAAAGACCTGCACTCTCAGTTATAAGTATTTCTAAATCTTGTTTTTTCCCCCAATCAAATATTTCTTCTATATTACTTACAAAAAAATGATCTGGACATATATTTGCCGAAAGAGCTTTTTTAACAGGAATTCATAATTCAGCATATAATTTATCATCATCTGTCATAAGACAATCCATTTTTACAACTCAAATTTTTATATTTTTTTGTAAAAAATCTTTTATTATTTTTATAATAACAGAGGTTTTTCAAGATGAAGGAGGTCATGAAAATGTTATTAAGTTTAGTTTTTTTTCTGACATAAATTTATATTAAAAATCACATTTATTATTTCAAGATAGTTTATTTTCCATTTCAATTGCTTTTGGGTGTAGTACAAAATTTTCTAAATTTGTATGTCTCATTAGATCTTCCTCTAGTTTTTGTAAATTTGCATACAATGCTTGATAACTCCTACAAGCCCCATCTGGTAAAATATAATTATTTGTTAAGTTTCTTAATTCTAAAAGCATATCACCATAATTGTCATGTTCAAACTCCATTTGTCTTATAGGATTTTTTATACTTCAACAATGAAGTGACAAAGAATCATTACTTTTATCATAACTTTCTTGTAATTCTTTTAACATAGGATGTAATATTTGTCCTTCTTTATCAAAATGCATTTCCAATACTGGAACTAATCATTCTACTATTTCTTTAATTTTTACAAGTTCAGTATGAGATGAACCATGAACCATAGCTACTTTTTTTGCTAAAACTTCAGTTGGATATAAAAGTTCTCTTATAGGGTTATGAAAATTGTTTTTTATATATTCTGAAATTTCTATTAGAGATTTTGATGATAAATCTATATCTTCAGAATTATTAAAATTAATTAAAGTATTAATTTCTTCTAAAACTACATCTAAATTAAAATTATCTCTTTTAGAAGATTCTTCTAAAGAAATATTTCATTTACAACAAAATTCAATTCCATGTTTTAAAAATACAGAAACAGTTATTGGATATTTTGAAGCTATTTCTCATATAATATCAGTTTTTTTTATATTCATATGTACATTTATAGTTAATATTTAAATTTAATTATACAAAATATTGTAATTTTGCAATAAAGAAACTAAAAAATAAAAATTTATTTTTTAGTTTCTAATTTTTACATTTTTTATGTATTTATCTGCTATATTTTTAAATTTTTCCAATTCTAATCTAGTAAAACTTTTTCAAGAAAAATTTGGATCAAGAGTATTTCAAGCTCTATAATTTTGTAAATAATAAGCTTTTGCTCCAGAAATATATTTTGAAATATTTTCTATTATTTTTTCATCATGAATTCATTTTATAATAGTGGTTCTAAATTCATAATCTATATTACTATTTTTCAATATATTTATACTTTCTAAATATGGTTTTTCATCTATTTTTACTCATACGATTTTATCAAAACTTCATATTTCATGTTTTATATCCATAGCAATATAATCAAGCAAATTATTTTCTAAAAGCTTTTTTAAAATTCCAGGATCTCTTCCGTTTGTATCCAATTTCACCTTATATCATAGAGATTTAATTTTAAAACAAAAATCAAATAAATCTTTTTGCAAAGTAGGTTCTCAGCCACAAATGGAAACTCAAGTCAAAAGTCATTTTCTTATTTCTAAAAAATTGAAAAATGCTTTTTCAAGTATCAAATTTTTATATATATTTTTTAGCTTTTCTTTCAAAACAAACTCACTATTATGACAATAACCACATCTAAAATTACAACCTGGTGTAAATATTATAGCTGAAACTTCTCATGGAAACTCTATCAAAGAAAATTTATTTATGGCTGAGATTTGCATAATTAACAATATTTATTAATAAAATCTAGATTTTCATTTTTTTCTTTAAAATAATTTCTAGAATAAAATTCACTTTTTTTACCAATATTAAAACTACTAACTGGTCTATGATATCACATAACTCTTGTATATATTTGACAAGGAGTTCTTTGTAAAACTATATTTTCCATAAATTTAAAATTACAATATAAATAAAATAATTTTGAAAATAAAGTTAAATGTTTTTATTTATGAATGAGAAACTGTTTCCTGTCTCAATTTATAAAATAAATTGGTCCTAGTTTTTCGAATGATTAAATAAATTATTTAACTTTATTTATACATACTAAACCTTTGTTTCTTTCAAATGTTGAATTTTTTTATCATCATCTGTATAAACAACTCTTGTATCAATATCAAACTTTGTTCAAGTATAACCTATTTCTTCATCACACTTTGGACAAAAATCATGCTCTCAAACTATATAACCATGTTTTGGACAAATTGAAAATGTCGGTGAAATAGTTATATAAGGCAATTGATAATTTGAGATAACAGTTTTAACAAAATTTTTACAACTTTTACTATCTGTTAATCTTTCTCACATATAAAGATGTAAAACTGTTCCTCATGTATATTTACATTGAATATCATTTTGATAATCAAGTGCTTCAAATGGATCAGAAGTAAATCAAACTGGTAATTGTGTTGAATTTGTATAGTAAGGAGCTTCATTTGTTCAAGCCTGTATTATATTTGGTATTTGTTTTTTATCTTCTTTTGCAAATCTATATGTTGTTCATTCTGCTGGAGTTGCTTCTAGATTATACAAATTTCCTGTTTCTTCTTGATATTCTTTTAATTTATCTCTCATAAACTCAATCATTTCCATAGCAAATTCTTTTCAAAAATCACTTGAAACATCTTCTTTTCATGAAGTAAAATTTAATATAGCTTCATTCATTCAATTCAGTCAGATAGTAGAAAAATGATTTCTAAAACTTCTTAAATATCTATAAGTATATGGATATAAACCTGATTCTAACCAATGAGTTATTGTTTTTCTTTTTAATTCAAGAGATATTTTTGCTTGTTCCATAAGATAATTAACTCTTTTTTTAAATTCATCTTTATTTCATTTGCAATTATATCAAATTCTTGCCATATTTATAGTAACTACTCCGATACTTCATGTCATTTCTGCACTTCAAAATAATCAGTTTCATCTTTTTTCAAGTTGAGTTAAATCAAGTTGTAATCTACAACACATAGATCTAACAGCACCTGGAGTATAAGCATCTGGATTTTTTACTGTTTCATAATTACCTTCATTATTTTTAACTCTTTTAAATTGACTTCAAACAAAATTTTGAAAATATGGTAATCAATATTTTGCGGTCATTTCAAATAAATCATCTACCAAAGGTTCATCCCAAGGAAAATCAGGAGTTATATTGTAAGTTGGAATAGGAAATGTAAAAACTCTTCATTTATGATCTCAAGCAACATAAACATCAATTAATGCTTTATTTATTATCTTCATTTCAGCTTCTAATTCACCATATTTTTTCTTATAATAACCTCTATCAATTCATCATAAAAATAATGCTTTTTCTTTTAAATCATCTGGACAAGTCCAATCAAGAGTTATATTTGTAAAAGGAGTTTGAGTTCACCATCTACTAGGTACATTTAAACCAAAAACAAAATTTTGCATTTGTTGATATACATATTTATATGTTTTATCATATATATATTTTTCTTTTTTATCTTGTGATTCAAAATTAACTCAAAGCTCTAATAATTCTTTTTCAAGTTCTTCTTTATATTTATGTACAAATGGAGCTAGATAAGTATCAAAACTAGAAAATGCTTGTGCTCAAGCCCATTCATTTTGCAGTGTTCATAAAAAATTTATCATTTGATTTACTGCTGCTTGCAAATTTCTTGCTGGTGCTGAATCTATTCTATTATCACTTCAATTAAATCATTCTTCAAGTAATTGTCTCAGACTCCAACCAGCACAATAACCTGAAAACATATCTAGATCATGTATATGAAAATCAGCATTTCTATGTAAATTTCAAATCTCATTTGGATAAATATGACTAAGCCAATAATTTGCTGTAACTTTTCAAGAAATATTTAAAATCATACCTCATAAAGAATATCATGAATTTGCATTTGCATTTACTCTCCAATCTGATTTTTGTAAATATTCCTCCATAGAAGTTCAAACTTCAATAACAACTTTTTTATCAATTCTTTCTACTTTTCTTTTTTCTCTGTATAAAATAAATGATTTTGCAATACTATCATGTCATTCTTTAATAAGTATTTCTTCTATAGTATCTTGTATATTTTCAACACTAGGTATATTATTTCATACTTTTTTTTCTACTAAATCAATAACCAAATTTGTCATAGCACTTACATGAGAAAAATCATTTCAATCACAAGATTTTATAGCAGAAATTATTGCTTTTTCTATTTTTTCTCTATCAAAGCTAACTATAGCTCAATTTCTCTTAACAATTTTATATATAGCCATATTTTATACCATTTAAAACAATTAAAAACTACATATTGTATATAGTTAAAATCACTATATACAATATGTAGTTTTTTCAAAGAAATAATATAAATTTTAAATTGACTATTTTTTAATTTATTTTGATTACTTTACAATATATAGTATATATAAATAAAATTATACCACTATATATAGCATTATCCAATATTAAAAGCTCTTTTAAGAGAATCAATATTTGGATTTGTTCAAGTTCAGCTAGGTTTATTTTTTTCTAATCTATCTATAATATTTAAAGTTGATAAATTTAAAACAATTTCTACCATTTTTTTATATTCTATTTCTAAAGCATCAACTTCTTCTTGAGTAGTTCAAGAAGATAACATATAATCTTTACTTCATAAAACAAACCCCGTATTTCAAAAATAATCTTCTAATCTATCTCACGATTCTTGATTAATTTTTGAAACCTCATTTATTTTTTGCTTCAATTCTGGAGATTTTTGCATAATTAATTTAATATAAATTTAATATCAAATTAATTATAACATATATAATGTATCTTGTAAAATTTTATTAATTTAATAAATAAGCACTTAAAAGTGCTTATTTATTACCCACTACAACTACTACATTCTTTTACTTCAAGGCTCATAGATCTAACATAATAAACTGTTTTTATACCTTCTCTATGTGCTTTAAAATAATATTCATAAAGTTCTTTTGGAGAAACATTTGCAGGATTAATCATCCATTCAAAACTTATAGATTGGTCAATCCATTTATATATAACTGAAACCATATCTATAACATCATTCATATTCATATTTACATACTCTTTATAGTACCAAAAATTATCTTCATTTAGATTTGGAGCTACATTTACACTTGGAGCTATAGCATTTGTTTCAACAAAATACTTTTTATAAATAGGTAAAATAGATGCTGTCGTACCAACAACTAAAGCTGTAGAAGTATTTGGTGCTGGAGCTAGGTGATAAGCAAATCTTACTCAAGTTTTTTTGATATTTTCTATTAATTCTAACCATTCAGCACTCATTTGAGAATTATTTCTAAACCAATTTGCATCTTTTCAAAGTAAAATTCATTTTGACCATTCACTACCTTGATATACTTCATATGTTCATCTAGCAGTAGCTAACTCATTTGATGCTTTAAGTGTTTCATAAGCATATTTTTCAAATAATTTATCTACTATATCTCTTGCTTCTTTACTATCATAAGCCAATTTATTTACAGCTAGATATTCTGCTAGTCATAGAAATCAAAGTCATACTGATCTATATTTTTTTGCAGTTTTTTCAGCTTCCCTTATAGGATAAAAATTTAAATCTATAACATTATCTAAAATTCTCATAGCTATAGGTAAAACTTTTTCTATTTGTTCTTTTGTATTTACTTTTGCTACATTTATAGAAGCAAGATTACAAACCACACTATCTCCTGGTTCATATTTAATAACAATTTGTCAGTCCTCTATTGTTTCTTCTATAAATTTTGAAGGACTAGTATTTTGACAAATTTCTACACAAAGTTGAGTAGAATATATATTTCAAGCATGTTTATTTGGATTTGCTCTATTTACAGTATCTCTAAAGAATGCATAAGGCATACCAGTTTCAACTGTTGTTTTTAAATATTTTTTAAATAAATCACGAGCAGAAACTACTTCTTTTAATTCTAAGTCATCATTTTTTTCACATTTTCTATAAAATTCTTCAAATTCAACTCAAAAATGATCTTGTAATCTTTTACCTGTTTTATCAGTTATTTCTTTTGGATCAAAAAGTGTCCAATTTTCATCATTTGCAACTCTTTCCATAAATAAATCTGGAAATGTTACAGCTGGAAATACATCAAAAGCTTTACTTCTAATATCTCAAGTTTCAGTTTGTAAATCTAAGAAACTATAAATATCTCTATGAAAAACATCCAATGTAACCGAAATTGCTCATGCTCTAGCTCATAATTGATTTACAGCAACAGCAGTATCATTAATAACTTTAATCCAAGGGTTTACTCATCAAGCAGCACCTTTTACTCATCTAATATAACCTCATCTACTTCTTATATTTCAAAGATAAACTCAAATTCATCAACCAAATTTAGAAACTTGAGCCATATTTTCTATAGAGTGATAAATAGCTCTTAAATCATCTTCAATATTAAATTTAAAACAACTAGATAATTGATGAAAATTTGTTCTAGCATTTAAAAGAGTTGGAGTTGGAAGTGAAATTTTTCCAGAAGCACAATAATCATAGATCTTTTTTGCTGTTTTTAATCTAGTTTCTTTTGATTCTGGCATAGCTAAAAATAATGCTATACTCATATACATTTCTTGAGGTAATTCTTTTACTTTTTTATTTGGATTTAAAAGATATCTCTTTTTATACATCAAAATAGTTGTATAATTGTACTCAAAATCATAATCTTTTTTTAGATATTTACCAGCTTCTAATATATCTTCTTTAGTATAATAATCATAGAAATTCTTTGAATATAATCATGATTTTACATACTCATCAAATAATTCAGCATAATGTTTTGCTTCATAGATTTTTTTGATATCCATTTTTCTATTGTTTGAAGCTTCTTTATATAGATCAATCAAAGCCAATCTTCAAGCAATAAATTGCCAAGAAGTATTTTCAATAGAAATCAAGTCTATAGCTGATTTGATAAGCATTTTAGTTATATCGCTTGTTTTCATACCTTCAACGATATATTTTTTCAAACTATCACTTATCTCTTCAAATCTACATTTACGAGCAAGTCAATAACTTACAATTTTGTAAGTTTTTTCTACTTTGCTCATATCAAAATTTTCTTTTTTTCAATTTGTTTTAGTAATTTTAAAAGTGTTTTCTAATAGCTTCTTTTCTACTTTTTCTTTTGCTAATTCTCTTGCTTCTGCTCTTTTATTTCTATAAATAATAAAATGCTTCATTACTTCAAAATATCCAGATTCCATAAGCTCTCTTTCTACTTGATCTTGAATCATTTCAATAGTTATAAATTGAGATTTATCAAATTTTTCTAATTTTAGATTCAGAGATTCTATTACTCTATCAGTAACAATATCTACAAAACTTAAATCTTTTTCACCCACACTTTCAGCAGCTTTTTCAATAACTCTTTCTATTCTAGATCTGTCAAAATTTACTAGGTCTCAATCTCTAGTTTTAATAACTTTAATAACCATAAAAACCAATATAAAAAAATAAAGTGACTTAGAGCAATTTAATGATTTTTAAAATTTTTGCTAACAATTTTAGAACAACCTTGTTAAATATTTTTTTTACAATGTTAAAAAAGGTTTTTAAAGTGTCTAAAAATAAATATCTCCGGCTTTTTAACATTTAACAAAACAATATTTTCAAAAAATAGCAATACATAAAAATATAATCACATAATATTTTTATAAAATAAAAAGCTTTTAATCTAAGATAAAAGCTTTTTATTTTATTCTGGTTTATTTAGTTGTATTATGTTACTATCTTTTTCTTCACCTGTTATTTTAACAACATCTTTTTCTATAAGATTAAATTTTTTATAAGCATTGTTATAATGATTTACACTCGTAGATAAACTATTTCAAAGCTTTTCAAGATATTCTTCATAAGCATCAAGATGACGAGAAAGTTTTTCTACATGTCTTTTTATATCTTGGGCTTTTTCTTCTATTTGAAGAGCTCTAAGACCTTGCATAACAGTTTGCAAATATGCATAAAAACTAGTTGGACTTACTATAATTACTTTTTTTTCTTTAAAAGCATACTCTATTAGATCAATAGTATTTGATTTCAAAGTTCATATCTTATTTACAAGTAAATCGTAATAAATTCATTCACTTGGAATAAACATAAAAGCAAAATCCATAGTTCCCTCACTAGGTCTTATGTATTTACTTGTTTCATCTATTCTTTTCTTTAAATCACTTTTAAAATCTTTTATATAGATTTCTTTTTGAACTAAATTATCCTCTCCGAGTATTTTATTATAATTTTCAAGAGAAAATTTAGAATCTATAGGTATAATCTTGTCTTTTACAAATATAACTCAGTCAACTATTTCTCAGTTTGTAAAACTATATTGTAATTCAAAATTATCTGGAGGAAGTATATTTTTAAGTACATTTTCTAAAAAATATTCTCACAAAATACCTCTTTGTTTAGGATTTTTAAGTATAGATTCAAGTCATTCTAATTGACTTCAAATATCTTTTATTTGCTTATTTGTTTCTTCTAAACTTGATAATTTTTTTGTGATTTCTTCTATTTTTTGACTTGCTTCTTTTGAAATACTAGTATTTATTTCTCATTGTCTCATAGTATTTCTATTTGATTCTGACAATTTAAAATCAAGACTTTTGTTAAGTGCTAATATCTGATCTTGAAGTAATCTAAAACTATCATTTGAATTAGTTTTATTTCACAATTTTGAAAAAAGATAAAAAATAACTGCAAGCAATACAAAAACAACGAGTATTAAAACTACTTCTAAATTCATAATTTTCTTTTAAAAAATATTTTAACTCAAACTTTTAATAACATATGGAATTATATCTTTTGTTTCATTTATTCCTTCTGGTAAATTAAATAAAACATTGTCTATATCTTTTGGATTATATCACATAGCAGTAAGAGTTGATTTGATAGAAGAGTGAAGTGATGAATCTATATTATTTGCTTTTAATACATTTTCAGTTTTTCTAAAATCTATGGCAAATTCTTTATCTTTTAATTCTAAAATGATTTTTTCAGCCATTTTTTTACCTACTCATTTTATACTTTCTATAGTTTTATTATCTTCTCATTTTATAGCCATAATAAGTCTTTCAATTCAAAGAGACAATATTTGCATAGCTACTTTTCAACCTATTCAAGAGATTTTTATAAGTTCTCCAAAAACTTTTTTTTCTTCTTTTTCTATAAATCAAAAAAGATTTTCACTATTTTCTGTTTTGTAGTGATAAATAAATAATTCTACTTCTTCCAAAGTAGCAAGTTTTGAATATGTAAGCTCATTTATAAGCACTTCATATCCTACTCAACTATTTGTTAAAATAGTCATATTAGTGAAATCTAAATCAATTATTTTTCAAGTTATATATGAAATCATAGTGGGTTTGTTAGTTTAAATAATAGAGTTTTTAATTAATAAATTTTGTTCCTTTTTAATTAAATAATTTTCTATACTTTCTTTTAAATCAACCAAATATTGAAAATACTGACTTTCAAACTTTCCAATAATTTCAAATAGCTCTTCATTTGATTCTTGATTAGATCAATATAATTTTCTAGATAAATCTATTATAGACTCATAATTCTTATATGTAATAGTATATTTATCTGTATGAATTTTTAATTCTGGTATATAAATGCTTATTAAATTATTTATATAATCTTTATCATTCCAATATTTATTAATTTTATCTAAATCATTTTCAATATTTTTAGTATTTTCAATTTTCATACTAATGAGATTATTTTTAACCTCATCAATTTTTTCTAATAAGATAAAGCATTTTTCTTTTTGTAGAAAATGTTTTTCTCTACTAAATGAAAGCTTAAAAAACATTTTTTCTTTATCTTTATCTAAAAAATGTTTTATTAGTACTCATATAAATGATCAAAATCAAATCGCTGTTAAGTATTGAAAAAAAATATCCATATTTTATTTTTACATTTTAAAATTACTCTCATTTAAGCTTTTTTAATCTTTCATCAAATAAATCACAATTATTACTATCTTTAGATGAGTCAGAAAAGTTACTAAGCCATAAACATCTATCAATGTTTCATTCCCTCCAAAGTGTTCAACTTGGAATTAGAAAATACATTGTTTTTGATATGTTGTTATAATAATAATCTTCTTTTAATACCCAAAGACAATCATTTTTTTCCATTGAATAAAAGCTTTCAATAAATGAATATTCGAAATCATTCAATATTGCATTTTTTTCATCAATAAGTTTTTTATATGTATCAGATTTTTTTGCACATTCTTGTTTTTTCTCAAAAGTATCGTCTTGAATTTGCTTTTCTAGTTTCGCAATTTTTTTATCTTTTTCATCATTCCAATCTATTGAACAACTTGATAAAACAAATGTTAACATTATTAATAAAACAATTATTTTTCTCATATTTACATTATATTAAAAATAAGTATATAACTAGTATATAAATACTTTTCAAAAAAGCAAAAACTATTTTTGATTTATGGCTTTTTTTTATTATAATCTCAAGGCTTAATTATAAAAACAAAACAAAAATGATAGAAAGCATTATTAAAGCCATATTTGGTGACCCTAGTGAAAAGAAAGTAAAAGAGATTTCTAGACTTGTAGAAAAAATAAAAGAATTTGAAAAAGCTCAAGAAAACTTCTCTTTAGAAGATATAAAAAATAAAACAACTGAATTTAAATCTAAATTTGAATGATTAGATTTCAAAGAAGCAGAAGATACAAAAAAAATTAAAGCAATTTTAAACGAAATAAAATGTGAAGCTTTTGCTCTAGTAAAAACTGCTGCAAAACTTATAAACGGTAAAACTTTTGAATTAAAAGATGGTAGAAGCATAACTTGGAATATGATTCCTTATGATGTACAACTTATTTGAGGTTTAGCAATTCACGAATGAAATATAAGTGAAATGAAAACTTGAGAGTGAAAAACATTGGTTGCAACTCTTCCAGCATATCTAAATGCACTTACTTGAAATAGTGTTCATATAGTTACTGTAAATGATTATCTAGCTACTAGAGATAGTGGAGAAATGGGTATTTTGTATAGTGCTTTATGATTAACAACTTGAGTAGTTGTTAATTCTCAATGAAAACAAGCAAAAAAAGAAAATTATAAATGCGATATAGTTTATGCAACAAATAATGAATTAGGATTTGATTATCTTAGAGATAATATGGTTATTTCAAAAGATGATAAAGCTCAATCTAGATTATTTTTTGCTATTATAGATGAAGTTGATTCTATACTTATTGATGAAGCTAGAACTCCTCTTATTATTTCTATGCCTGACAATGAACCTACTAGTAAATATATGCAATTTGCTGCTCTTATAAAACATATGCAAAATGGTATACATTACAAAATTGATGAAAAACAAAAAACTGCAACTCTAACAGAAGATTGAATAAAAAAAATAGAAGAATTATTAAGAATTGAAAATATATATGTTTCAGCTCATTATAATGATATTCATCATGTAGAAAATGCATTAAAAGCAATGGCTGTTTATCATAAAGATAAAGACTATTTAGTTATAAACTGAGAAGTTCAAATAGTTGACGAACATACAGGTAGAGTTTTGGCTGGTAGAAGATACTCTGAATGACTTCATCAAGCAATAGAAGCAAAAGAAAATGTAGAAATAAAACAAGAAAGTAAAACACTAGCATCTATTACATTTCAAAATTATTTTAGAATGTATTGGAAACTAGCTGGTATGACTGGTACTGCTCTTACTGAGGCTGAAGAGTTTTATAAAGTTTATTGACTTGATACTCTTGTAATTCCTACAAATAAGCCAATAGCTAGAGAAGATAGACCTGATTTACTTTTCAAAAATGAAAAAGGTAAATTTGATTATGTAATTAGACTTATAAAAGAATTAAATCAAACTTGACAACCAATTCTTGTTGGTACAGTTTCAGTAGAAAAAAGTGAATATTTAAGTGAAAGGTTAAAAAAAGAAAATATTCCTCATAGTGTATTGAATGCAAAATATCATGAAAGTGAAGCTGAAATAGTTGCTAAAGCTGGTCAAAAATGAGCAATAACAATTGCTACAAATATGGCTTGAAGAGGTACAGATATCAAACTTTGAGAATGAGTAAAAGAATTAGGTTGATTAATTATTCTTGGTACAGAAAAACATGAAACTAGAAGAATTGATAACCAACTTAGATGAAGAGCAGGTAGACAATGAGATCCTTGAGTTACTCAATTTCTTATATCGCCAAATGATGATATAATGAGAATATTTGGTTGAGATAAACTTTTTGGAGTATTTAATTCTCCTATGTTTGCTTCCCTTCCAGATGATGAACCATTAGCTCAAAGCGGTATGCTTACTAGAAAAGTGACTTGAGTACAAAAACAAGTAGAATGACATAATTTTGATGTAAGAAAACATATTTTAGAATATGATGATGTTATAAACAAACATAGAAATATTATTTACTCTAGAAGAAATAAGATTCTTGACAGTGAAAATATTCATGATGATATAAAAAATATGATTATTTCTCAAATAAAATCTTTAGTTATATCTGAGTATACTAAAAATGAAAAAGCAAACAAAGAAATAATCCAAAAAGTAAATGAATTTTTATCTATAAAAGCTATAGATGATAAAATAGAAATTGATGATGTTAATGGGATAAAAGACTCTGATGAGTTAGCGTCTTATATAAGCGATATAGCAATAGAAGAATTTGAAAATCTTAAAAAAGAAGCTATTAGTGAAGATGATTATTTTTCTCTAGAAAGAAGAATAGTTTTAAGCTCAATAGATGAATTATGGATGAGACATATAGATTCTATGAGTAGATTAAGAGAAGAAGTTGCTTTTGAATGATATGCTCAAAAAAATCCTCTAGTTGTTTACAAAGAAAAAGCTTATTACAAATTTAGAGATCTTATAAATGAAATAGAATTTAAAGTTGTAAAAGCTATATTTTCTATCAAAAAAATAGAACAAGTTGAACAAATAGATCTTTCAAAACAAGATTTAGAATTTAATGAGGTAGATTTAGAAGAATTATTAAAAATAAAAGAAGAAAAAACAGAAAACAAAAATCCTCTATTTAAAGAGAAAAACAATGAATCGAAAGTTAGAATAAGAGTTTAAAAAAATGAAAAGTATAATTTTACTTTTCATTTTTTTGTGTTTTAATAAAAAGTATGTTAGAATTTACTTACATTAATAATTAATCATATAAAAATATGAAAACAAAAATAAAAAATATTGCAAATGCAATAAAAGCTTGGGATGAAAAACATACTAATTTCCATTCTGGTACTTATATGTTAATTTTCTTAACTGCTGCAGCAGAAGTTGCTTTTACATTAAATCAAGCATCAGCAGCATTATAAAAAGTCATTAAAAAATGACTTTTTTTTTTGTCAATAGTATTTTATAGTATATATAAATAAAATGTGATAATATAATATAAATATTTTTATAACATATTAAAATGAGTGATCAAAATAAAAACATTAATGAAAAAGATTTATTAAACAATCTAGATATTAATGATGGATCAGAAAAAATAAATAATGAAGATTTGATTTCAATGATTGACTTACCTGAAAGTAAAGAAATAGAAGAAATAAAAGAAAATTCTGATAGTAATATTTATGATATAAATATTACTTCTTTAAAAGATATATTATTTCTAATTGTAGATAAAAAGTTTGATTTTGTTACTTTCGAACCTAGCGAAAATGAAGTAAGGTTAGATTTTAGAAAAAACAATGTAATAATTGAAACAAAATACATAAAATATCCTATTTATTCTTCTATATTACTAAAAGCAAAATGAATAACTAAATTAAATTTAGAAGAAACAAATAAAGTTCAAGAATGAAACTGATGAATAAACATAGAAGAAAAAAATTTTGATATAATCACAAAAACTGTTCCGAGTAATTTCTGAGAAAAGTTATTCTTAAAAACTAGATTAATAGATAAATTAGTAGAAAAGAAAGAAACTAAAAAATTATCAAAATGACAAATATTATGATTTATAAGTATTATATTACTAATATGACTTATAGTAGGATGAAGCTTCTTATGATTCATAGTTTTAAATGCAAAAACAGTTGATGATGTTAGGTTCTTTGCTTGATTGTGAATAAATCTTAATGAAATAAATGCTTTCATTGCTCAATTAGTTACAATAATATTCTCAATTTTAGTCTTAATTGAGACAATTTTTCTTATAATATTTTTATTTAGATTTTTTCATACAAAAAAAGATCAAAAAAAGAAAAAGATAAAATTATGAATAATATCATTTATATTATTAATAATTACATTTATAACTGCTTCATTATGGATGATTATAGATCAAAAAATAAAGAATCTACCTAACTGGCAAGAAATGTCTTTTTGAGAAATACAAATTTATGATAACTCTAAATTAATAAATGAAAACTTTTCTAAAGTAGGCTCACTTATAACTGATACTACAAATATAATCTGACCAATAGATATAAAATTTGATCTAACTTATTTAGCTCAATCTGAAGAAAAAAAATGAATTACAATAAAAAATTTTAATTGGGATTTCTGAAACTGAGACATAGAAGAAACAATAGTTCCAAATCTAATTAAAAAATTTGATAAAATTTGAACTAACAATATAAAACTAACTATAAATTGAATTGATTCTCAATGAAAATCGATAGAAAAAATTATCGAAAATATACCTTACATAAATATATCTTATATAGTAGATATAGAAGAAAGAGTACTAAATAGTTGATGAAAATTAGTTGAATTTGATGCAAGTAGCATAAGTGAGTTATGAAATATAGAGTGGTATTTTATGGATAATCTTACTGAGCCTGTATGGAAATGAAGCAAATACATAGTATGAAAACCTATATTTGAAGATACAATAATTTGAATGTACATAAAAAGAAATAATATAAAAGAAAATAGTAATTTTGATAAAATATTTGTTATAAAATGAGAAAATAAAGTAAATATTGATTGAGAAATTATATTTAAAAGATGAATAGTTGATGATTTAGAAGTTACATTTAATGTAGATAATCTTAAAAATGATATTTGAGCATGATTTATAGAAAAGTATATTTGGACTATATGAGAACAAAAATATACTAAATCATGAGATATAGAAGATAGCTTAAAATCAAGTGAAGTTAAACATAAATTTATCTCATATTGAGATTATATAGTAAAAGTTGAGTTAATTAACTCTGCTTGAGAAAGTAAAATAATAACAAAAAATATATCTATACCAAAAATGTTAAAATTAAGTAAAGAGATAGATATATACTATGACTGAGAGTTAATAAAAAATCTAAATTATAATAAAAATTTAAATGAATATTTTCTTGATTATATTGGTATTCCAAGTGATATAAAATTGGATTGAAGATATGTAAAAGCAGACTCAACTCTTTATACTCTTAGTAAAATAGAATGGGACTATGATTCAGATTGAAATACTGATTTCACATGACTTACTTGAAATTATGCTTTAAATAAAGAATGAAACCATACAATAACTGCAAAAATTCTTTTTACTAATAGAAAAATTGCAGATGATAAAGTTGAAATAAATGAAAAAATATTTATAGAAGCTGTAAAAAAAGATGCAATAGTTGATTTTGAAATACAATCATCAAGTGAATATGCGCCTGTTATTGTGTGATTTGATGCTTCAAGATCTCAAGTTAAAGATAGTAATATTACAAAATTTATATGGGATTTTGGTGATTGAGTTACTGAAGAAAGAGATGCTGTAGTACCTTGAAGAAAATATAGCGAACCATGAGATTATAATATAAAACTAACAGTAGTAACTACTGATTGAAAAAGCTACTCAAAATCTAAAAAACTGATTTTAAAACCTGTACCTCAAAGTATAGAAATAAAATCTAGCATGAAAAAGGCTCCTACAATGCAATGAATAGACTTTAGCTCAAGTAATTCAAATTGACAAATTAGTTCATATTTATGGGATTTTGGTGATTGAAATACTTCAAATGAAGCAAATCCAACGCATCAATATAAAACATCATGAATATATAAAGTAAAACTAAGATTAGACTTTACAAATAAAAATATACTTGAAGATTATATTGAAATTGAAATATATTAAAAAGACTTAATAAGAAATTATTAAGTCTTTTTCTACACCTTTAAATCAAATTGCATTTAAATTATATTTAAATACTTTTGCAAAAGTTAAAGGTAATATATGTTCATTTTTAATAGAATCACTCAAAAATTTTATATTAAAATCATTATAATTTTTTATATAAATTCATGCTATACTTCCCCTATTTAATCCCTTAAACATAGCTTTATTTTGACCTGATTCTCTAACTGGTGGAATAAAAAATATATTTTCACGATTAGCTTTATAGTCACTACCTCTCCAAATAAGATTTTCTATATTTACAGATACAGTAACAAATGTGTTTTTAAAATCTGGAATAAAACAATTAACATCCTCTCTTAAAAAACCTGATTTTATATAATATTCTTCTAAAATATCTAATTCTTCTTTCAAAGTAACTCAAATAATGTGAATTTTTTTATTATTATCTATTGCATAATTAAAAAGTTGAACAAAAATTTCAAGTTCATCTTTTGGAGAATAGACTTCTGAGTACATTGCATACTTTCAGTTTAAATTATTTAAAAGTTCTGTATTTTCCTTATTTTTTAATAATTCAGACATATAAAAAACTTCTATATTTTCTCAAATATAATCACTTTCCAAATATGAAAATAAAAATTTATTATCAAAAATTGGAGTATTTTCTATATTTATTATTTTATCATTTAATACTTTTTTCATTTTATTAAATCTATCAACTAAATCATGATTTTTTATTATTATTTTTTCAAGGGAATGTATCACTATATATACATCAGCAATAAGTTTGTCTATATATATTATGTTTCTTAGTATACTCTACACTTCTTTTAAATCAAGCATTTTTCCTAAAAGCTGTTTTTAAAAAATCTAATTTTTCTTTTAAATTTTTATTTGAAATACTATCAAAAGTTTCATTTATACTCCATTTATCTCAAAGAGAAAACATTTTTTCTAAATCTTTATGTGGTGAAGTATTTAAAGTTGAAGTCCAATATTTTATACCCAATCTTCTAGCTTCCAAAGCTGTTCTCTCAAGTCTCATATCATAACAATGAGTACATTTTTCTCATTTTTCAGGTGTGTCTTCAAATCACTTTATCCTATCAAAAAAATTTTTGTAATCATATTCTCATACTATATATTCTACTTTTTCTATCTCACAAACTTTTATCAATTCTCAAAGTCTTTTATCATGTTCTTTTTTTGGTTGAATATTTGGATCATACCAAAAACATATTACCTCATAATCATTTTTTAAATCCATTATAGGAACTGTTGCATCAGGTCAACAACAGATATGTAACAAAAGTTTAGGTTTTTGTTCCAATATCTTTTTAACAGGTTTATAACTAAGTCTATGAATTCAAGTAATCTTACTCTTATCAGTTAAATAATCACTATGGTTTTTAGTACCATATCATTTATGATTCTCTAAATTTAGATCTGGATAAAGTAAAGCATATTGATTCATCAATTTATCTCTAAAAACCTTTGCTATAATTGAAGCTGCTCATATTTCAGTAACTTTAGAATCTCATTCAACTATAAAAATAGGTGGCTTTTCTAATATATCAAATTTATAATTATCATTTCAATCTATAAAAACTCAATTTAAATTTTTAAAATCTATTTTTCTTTCAAGTTCAACTAATGCCCTTCTCATAGCTTCTTTATTTGCTTGTTTTATATTTATTTCATCGATAATATAATTATCAACAACTCAAACTCAAAAATATAAACTAGGATTTGTTCATCTAGAAATATCAATTAATTTTTCAAATAACTCTTCCCTTTTTTTTTCACTTAATTTTTTACTATCATTTATCTGAGATAATAAAATACTTTCAGGCATATTTTCTGGATTAAAAGCAAGAGCACAAGCAACTACACTTCAAAGCCAAGGTCATCTACCTGCTTCATCTATTCAGATTTTATATTTTATAATATTTTGCTTTTGCATTTGTATAAAAAATAGTTTAAAAGTTTTTAAAATAAGTATTTTGCAATATAATAAACACAAATTTAAAATAAACAATAAAATTTAGAATAATGCAATACAAGATTTTTTGATGTAAAGTAAATAAATATTATACTGATGAGTGGTTAAATTCAGCATACCTTAGAGATAAAGAAGGTATTTTTGTGGCGAGCTGTGTGGTTACTGACCAAGCAAAAAGAAAATGGATTAAATTTGTAAAAGATATATCAAAGGAATTAGAATATAATGAAAAAATTTTTATAAGTTGATGTTGAGCATTTAAAAGATGAGATGCTCAAGACGATTTTTTTGAAATATATCCTGATTTAGAATACTTAAAATGAAAAATAGAAATTCTTGGAGAAAAACCAGAAGAACTAAAAGTTCAAATAGTAGATAGTAAAGAAGAAAAAAAAGCAACTGCCTATAAAAAAAATATCTTAAATGAAAAACTTAAAAATCTACCTCAAATATATACAAAAAAATTTCTTTTAATTCAATGAGGATGTGATAGTTTTTGTACTTTTTGTCTTACTGTAAAAAAAAGAGGATGACATTATTATAGAGATAAAGATGATATAGTAGAAGAAATCCTTGAGTTTGAAGTTTCTGGATGAAAAGAAGTTGTTTTAACTGGTATAAATTTATCTGCATGGTGATTATCAGATACTAATCAAGTTTGAAAATCTCGTTTTGCGGAACTTCTTGAATATATTCTTGAAAAAACAACTATTCCTAGGATAAGAATCAGCTCTATGTGACCTGAATTTATAGATGATAAGTGTTTAGAATTATTTAAAAACACTAGAATATATCCTCATTTTCACTATTCTGTTCAATCTGGATCTAGTGAAATATTAAAATCAATGCATAGACACTACGATGGTAAATATATGAGAGATTTACTTATAAAAACTAAAAATTTAAAAAGAGAAGATGGTGTTGAAGTAAGTATTTGAGCTGATTTAATTGTCGGTTTTCCTTGAGAAAATGAGGAAAACTTCATGGATACATACAATCTAGTAGCTGACTGACTTATTACAAAGATACATGCATTCCCTTTTTCAGCACATAACTTGTGAGAAAGTGTGCCTGCTTGAATATTTCCAAATCAAATAAATGATAAAGTAAAAAAAGAAAGAATGTGGGAATTAGAAGCTATTTGAGATAAAATAAGAGATGAATTTATAGATAGAAATATATGAAAAACTTTTGAAGTGTTAATAGAAAGTGTTAAAGAAGAAAACTGAAAAACAAAGTGGAAATGATGGACTCAAAATTATATAGAGGCAGATGAAAGTACTTTTGAAATAACAGATTGAAATATTAAAAGAAATGAAATAGTAAAAGGGATATTAAAATAAAACTAATAAATAAAAAATGATTTTTTACATAAGTTTAATAATAAGTCTTATAATTGATTTATTCACAAAATATATTGCATTTAATTATTTAAATTGAAAAATAGAAATAGTATGAAATTATTTTTATTTTGAATATTTTGAGAATACTTGAATAGCATTTTCAATGCAACTTCCATATATTAAAATAATAACTATTATTTTGATATTATGAATTTTTTATTATTATTTTAAAGAAGAAAGAAAAAACAATATAAAGATAGTTGATTTAAGCTTTTGACTAATACTATGATGAGCAATATGAAATTGAATTGAAAGAATAATAAACTCAAAAGTTATAGATTTTATATGAGTCAAAAATTTTTCAATTTTTAATATGGCTGATGTTTTTATTAGTATATGAGCAATAATTTACACTATATATATTTTAAAAAATAATAAATAAAACAATGTATCTAACACCTAGAAAACAAAATTTTTCTGAAATTTTTATAAATGCTTTTTGATGATTTGTTGCGTGATTAATATGAAGTATATTTATTTTAATTATTACATTTATACTATCTAATTATTTTAATATAGTATCAACATTTGAATTAAATAAAATGTGAACAAAAGCAAATTCAATGTTTCCTTTACTTATATCGTTACTTACTTTATTTTGAACTAGTATAACATCATATTTATCATACTATATTTTAAATATGACTGACCCAGAAAAATATAAAAGTAACTCTTCTATACTATCACAATTATCAGTATTTCAAATATTGACATATATATTTATAACACCTATATATATATATGTATGAATAAGTAATTACAATAATTTAATGATTATTTTTATATTTCATACTATAATTATAATATTTTGAACAAATCTATTATTAGAGATATTTAATAATTATAGATACTTATTAATATGATTTTATGGTAGTTTTATATGATTATTTTTTAGTGTTCTATTTTCCGTATATATTTTTAATACTTTTTGAACTTGAACTGCTAAATTGATAATGCTTGTATTACTTCTACCTATAATAAATTTCATAACTATATTATTAAAACAGGTATTTGAGTTAGTATACTACTCATATTATACATATACTTCTTATGATAGCTTATGAAATATATTCTATAAAATAGAAGAAGACTATAAAGAAAAAGAAAAAACAGAAGAGGAAAAAAATTCTATTTAACAAATAATTTTTAAAAATGATTGAAATAGTTAAACAAATTATAAATTTTTATATAAAAAATTTAAGAACACCTAAACTTTTTGAGTTAAATATTGAGAATTCTCCATTATTAAATGAAAGAATTTCATGTTTTGTTACTTTTTACTATAAATGAGATATAAGATGAGCATCATGAAATATAAAAGAAATTAAAGAAAACTGAGTAAGTGAACTAATCGAAAATACAATAAATGCATTAACAAAAGATCCTAGATTCAAGCCAATAAATATAACAGAAGCAAGTGAGTTAAAAATAAGAATAGACAAAATAATATCTAGAGAAATACTGAAAGAAAAAAGTATGAAACAAATAGATCCAACAACATCTTGAATAATAGTAATACAAAAAGACTATGATAAAATGGCTTGTATTTTACCAAATATAGATGCAAAATTATTAACTTGAGAAGATTATATACCTATACTTAAAGAAAAATTAAATGAAAAAGAATTCAAAGAAGAAAATTATATAATATATGAAATAAAAACTCAAATAGAAACTAGCTACTAAAAAAACTCCCTTCGGGAGTTTTTTTAGTAGCTTTATGTTAGATTAACCACAAACTGGGTTAGCTCAAGGATTTCAATTTATTATTATTAAATCAGTTGCAGCAGCTGCAAGGTTTCAAGCAGTAGTACAAGCTCAAACTTGTTCAGTTATAGCATCTTGAGCAACAGCAGTATCTCTTCCGCTAGTATTAATTCAAATTTCTAATCTTAAGTTATCAGTTCAAGAATCAGTAGCAGCTCTAGCTGTTACATTTCAAGTATTTTCAAAAGCAGTAGATAATTCATATGTTCAATATAGTATACCATTAGCATCATTTCAAGTAACATATGCAAATCCACAATCTACTGTACCTCAACCAAAAGAATTACATGGTTGTCAATGTTTTGGATCTTTTGGAAAATTTTCCATATATACTGAAACTTGAGTAATAAATGAAGTAGCAAGAGGATATGTAGAAGCATCTTGATATACTTGTTCAACTGAAGCCTTTAATGCATTTATAGAAGTAATTCTAGTAGAGTCTCTAGCTTTTTGTATTTGAGATGTATATATAGAAACAGCTCCCGTAGCTAGAATACCAATAATTGTAATTACAACTAGTAATTCAATAAGCGTAAAACCACTTTTTATTCTTTGTAATTTCATAGTAAAAATTATTATTAAATAAATAACATACTAAATTGTATATATTTTACCCATAAATAGCAACTAAAAAATATAAAAATAACTTTACTATTAATCTTTATAATGTATAGCATTAACTGGACATGCACTAATTGCATCGTCAATTCAAGTAGCATTACTACTATCCATACCTTCTTTTGCAAAAGCTTTTCATTCATCATCTAAATCAAAAACTTCATTACATATAGCTACACAAGCTCAACAACCTATACATGTTTCATTTACATAAGGTACTTTAACTTCATCTGACATATTTTTAAAATTAGTTATAATATTTTGTCTTTGTAATATAATCTAGAAACAAAAAAAAACAAGCTAAAAATTATAATTTTATTATAAACTTTAGCTTATTTTTTTATCCATATTTATGGTCAGTCAAAATTTTTGTATTCCTTATTAGGAATAATTATTGATTGTCCGCTTTTCTATCAGAAAAAATAAATTCTCTTTGGAAAAACTACCAAGACATATCAAAGGCTTTTGTATGTGTAAGGAAAATTAGTTTGACCTGCCACCTATAAAATAGACAATTACATTATAATAATATTGAAAAAAAGTGCAAAATAAATATAATTTTATATATAATTAAATTAATAAAAAAACAATAAATATGTTTAAGTATAATCTGGTAGATAAGCCA
Organism: Candidatus Altimarinota bacterium; assembly: GCA_013368515.1. GTDB lineage: Bacteria > Patescibacteriota > Gracilibacteria > BD1-5 > UBA6164 > JABWCI01. Next base: position 82,217 of record JABWCI010000001.1, read on the forward strand.
AGCTTCTATATAAATGAAAAAGTGATTGACAATATATTCTATATAATATGAAATATAGTAAATATAATTCAAAAATGAACTCTGAATATAGTATTTTTAGACGATGATAGTATAAAAAAATTGAACAAAAATTATAGAAATATAGATAAAACAACAGATGTATTAAGTTTCCACTATTTTGACGATTTTAGTAATTTACTAGATGATGATATAGCATGAGAAATAATATTATCTGAAACAAGAATAAAAGATCAAGCAATAGAATATTGATTAGGAAATGAAAATGAATTTTATAAACTTATAATTCATTCTACTCTTCACATAATTTGATATGATCATGAATTAGACAATGAATATGAAATAATGCAAGCTTTAGAAGATAAAATATGGTTAGAAGTATTTTGAAATTAAGAAAAAATAGATAAAATAAATAAAATTATTAATAAATAATTAAACATGCAATATAAAATCCCTGTCCAAATAGAAAATGAGGATCCTATACTCTTATGATTAAGTTTAAGGCAACTTGTTATTGTAATGATATGATTTTGAATATGATATTCAGTATTTAAATCATTAGCACCTATATGAACTGAGATAGCTGCAATACCTGCAATTACAATTGCAACAATATGAGTTATAATAGCTATTTTTAAATATAGTGAAATGACTTTTATACAATTTATTTTGTCACTAATTAGAAAAATAATTAACTGAGAAAATAGAAAATGGGTAAAGTGAGTAGATAGTTACTCATTATTAGATATATGATTTATAACTGATCAAGAAAACAAAATTGACAACAAAATAGACTTCAATGACAAATTAAATAAAATAAAAGATATAGATGATAAATTAAACAAAATTTAATATTTAAAAAATTAAAAAGTGGCCATAAAAACAAATAAAAAAGAACATCCTGATAGTTCAACTCAAAGATACCTACCATTTTCTAGTATAAAAGAAAATATAATTATAATGAAAGATGGTAGCTCTAGGTTAGTAGTAAAATGTTCAACAATAAACTTTTTACTAAAAAACACTGACGAGCAAGATGCTATAATAATAAGTTTTCAAAGATTTTTAAACTCTTTGGACTTCCCTATACAAATAATTGTAAGGTCAAAAAAATTAGATATAGAGTCATACTTATCAAACTTAAATGAAAAAGCTTTAAAACAGACAAATAGTCTATTACAAAATCAAACTTATGAATATATAGAATATCTTAGAAAATTAATCGAGGTTGCTCAAATAATGAAAAAAGAATTTTATATAATTATACCTTTTGATAATGATTGAAATAAAAGTGTGAAAGATGACTCATTCTTATGAATATTTTCTACATTTTGGAAATCCATAAATCAAGCAACTGATTTAGTTACTATTAAGAGTCAATTAAAAACATTTAATAAACTAAAAAAATGAGTTCTAGCTAGGTTTAATTGAGTAAAAACTTGATTAGAAAACATAGGTATAAAGTCTGAAATGTTAGAGAAACATGAATTAGTAAGTTTTTTAACAGATTATTATAACCCAAGACTAGATAGTTTAGCTGCTTCATCTAATAATTTAGTAGATTACAATTTAACAAAATAAAAATGAGATATATTTTTTTTACAATAATATGAATAATATCTAGTATAAAATTCTCTTTTGCTAATGAAAATGATATATGAATACTATGATCATGAGTAAGTTCTTGAGATTTGAGAAATTGAGATATTCATATAGACGATATACCAAATATAATTAGATGAATGATAGATTTTGCAATGTGAATTGCATGAACAATAGCTATAATTTTTATAATATTTTGAGCGTATCAAATATTATTTTGATCTATTGAACAAGATAAATCTAAATGAAAAAATACAATAATAATGGCCATTATATGATTTGCTATAGCAAGTTTGTCTTGGTTTATAATAAAAGTAATAATTGATAATCTAAGTTAAAATGTCTAATGAATTATATAGTTGGTATTTTAGTGATACTAAAAATAGATGAAGTAAATGGTATATAATAACTGCTTCTATTGTTTTATGATTAACTATTTGGTGAATATTCACATGACAATATTGACTAAGTCTTATAATACTATTATTAACATGAATTACTTTATTTATTGAAAATAATTCATCTGATAGAATAAATGTAATAGTAAACGAATTTTGAATAAAAATATGAGAGTATTTTTACGATTTTTCAGTTATTGAAAAATATAGTTTCATATATTCTTGAGAAAATCCTATTTTTCTTAGATTATATTTAAAAAAATCTGGAATAAAAACTATTGATTTAAAAGTAGATTCTAAAATATGCTTAGAAGTAAAAGAAATACTAAGAAATTATATAGAAGAATCTAAATCTAGCGAATTAACTTCCATAGAAAAAATTATTAAATTATTAAATTTATAATCATGAAAATTTTTTTCTCAATATTAATAAATGCTTTAATATTATTTCTCTTAGTTTTTCTACTAAAAGAAAATCCTGAAAAATGAATAGAGGCTGGTATAATAGTAGAATGAGGTATTAAAACTTATATAATTTGATGAGTTATTTTATGAATCATAAATATAACAATTAAACCTATACTTAAAATACTATCATTACCTTTATTTTTAGTTTTTCTTTGACTTGTAGTATTTATTATAAATTGAATTATATTATGGTTACTTGATTACATATTCAATGAAATACTAGTTATTCCTTGAGTAACATATAGTATAAACTGATTCGTGAATTTTATAATTGCAGTTGCAATTTTTACAATTTTGAATATGGTTTATTCATTATTATTATCTAAAAAATAAAAAATGCTTGATATTTTAAAATTTAGTGAAATTGTTATAGCTATATTATTAATAGCTGTTGTTTTAGTACAAAATAAAAATGTATCTCTAAACCTTAGTGATATGAGCAATGGTATGTGAGAAATAACTAAAAGATGACCTGAAAAAATACTTCAAAATATGACTATAGTATTATGAGTATTATTTATTTTAAATTCAGTTGCACTATTTCTAATTAAATAATTAATAATTATTTTATGAACACTCAAAAATTTCTTAAACTAAAAAAATACTTATTTATGATAAGTATTATATTTTTATTTGTCTCTTTTTTTCATTTAGTCTTTATATACTTATATGAAGACTCTAAAACTGTACCTGTAAGTTGATGAACAATAACTGAATGACTTGTATGAAATTTTCCAAGTTTAAATCCAGTTAAAAATTTATCTTGAAACAACCAATATATTATTTCTCTTTTATATAAAAGTTTATTAAAATATGATTTAAAAGAAAATAAAATAATTTGAGACTTAGCTAAATGTGATATAAGCAGTTTAGTTAATATTGAGTGTTATATAAATGAAGATGCTAAATGGTCTAATTGAGAAAAAGTAACTGCAGAAGATGTATATCTAACATATCAATTAATTATAAATACAAATTCTAATATAATACTGAATTCACTATTAGAAGGTACAAAAATAGAATATAAAGAAAATATAATTACCTTTAAAAATAATAAAAATGATGTAAATTTTCTAAATGTGTTTTTTCAACCAATACTATCAAAAGAAGTAATTAACTCATTAAGTAAAGAAAATATATTTTGAAATTTCCCAACTACATGATGAATTTATTCATGAGATTTTGTTATATCAAGTGTAAATTCTGATTTAACAATATGAGTTTCAAAAATAATTTTAGATAAAAATGAGTTTGTAAATAAATGAAATATATCTAAGGTTATTTTAAATATATTCCCTGATGTAAATACATTTTTAAAAAATAAACAGTCAGTTAATATTTTTAATGATGAAAATAATATAGTTTGATGATCAATACCAAGATTATGAAGTTTTAAATATACATTACCTCAATATGTTTGACTATTTATAAATCAAAATAAAATTACTGACATTAATTTTAGAAATTATATACTAAATAAAATTAACTCTAATAATTTAGTTGATTTATTATGAAAAGAAAATTTTCAAATTGTAAATAATCCTTATCTAACAGAAAAAACTTTAGAAAAAGAAACTCAAATTAAAAACTTTGAGTCTATAATGAAAAGCTTATGATACAATAAAAAGTCTAAGTTTATTGCTGATTTGGTTCCAAAAACAGAACAAGTAATAACAGAAGAGATTTTAACAGAAGAAAATACTGAAACTGAGTTAACGATAGATAAATTTCAATCTGATTCAAATATAATAAAATCTCCAACTTATGTAGATAAATACAATTTTGTAACAAAATGAGATATTCTTCTAGAATGAATTGCCAATAATAATATTGATGAAATATTTATAAATGAATATAAATTAACTTGATACAAAAAATGAGAATCAAATTTCTTTTATAGAATAAGTGAAAACTTATGAAATTTAAAAGAATGAGAAAACAATTATAAAATATATTTTTCAACGAATTGAAATAAAGAACTAAAAGAAGAAATAAATTTTTTATACTATAAAGATAAAGAAAAGCTTAAAGAGAAAGAAGCAGAATTTATTAAAAAACTTCATACAGATAGTAAAAAAACAGAAATTGAGAATAACTTAGAAAAAGAAAAAAAATCAGAGGAAAAACCAATAATAAACCAAGATGAATTTGAAAAAATAAATAAATTAGATGAAAATATATATTATGATAAAGATTTAAATCCTTATACTCTTAGATTATACTACTTAAATACTGAAAAGGAGCTTGAACAAACTGCATATTTTATAAAAAATTCTTTAAAAGAATTATGAATAGAGACAGAAATAATTCCTTTTGATTTAAATAGTGTATCTAAAATATTATCAAATAAAGATGATTATGATATGATTTTAACTTGAGTAAATTTATGATATTTTAAATTTAATATTTTTCCTTATTTTCATTCAAGTCAATCAAAAAGTTGATATAACTTTTCAAATATTAAAAAAACAAGTTTAGACTTACTACTAGAAGAATTAAAATCAAATATGGTTAGTGAAGAAAAATCTAATGAAATACAAGAAAAAATTATAGATATTTTAAGAGATGAGCAAGTTATAAAAACTCTTTATACTCCTAAGATTAATCTACTTGTAGATAAAAATATTAAAAATAATACAAATTATAATACTTTACCGAACAAGAATTTGAGATCGTATATTTTAAATTCAGCATACATTAAAGAAGAAAAAATTATAAACTTTGAGAATAAAAATATAATAAATTTTATTAAATTTATAGTAAAAAAACTATATGAATAATGATTTAAAAGAAAAAATTATACTACCAGCACGGAAAATAATAAGAGATGATACTAAAATAAAAAAGTTCTATTTATTACCATGATTGTTATCAATAATATTTTTAACATTCTTACTAGTATATCAAGCAATATATACATATGTAGTAATATTTTGAAATAAAGATGAAACATTAAAAAAGCTGCTAAAATTTTTAGAATCTGATTACTTTTTTGAAGCGGTAATAGTATGAATTATTTTCCTTCTGGCATATTTTTTACTTAGTCCAATATTTGAGTGAGGATTAATTAAATATATTGATTTTAAAAATAAGTGAACTCCTATTAGTAGCAGTGAAGCATTTTGACAATGAATATATAAATTTTTACCTCTATTTGAATATAATAATATATTTTCTGAATTTAAAATAATAAGTATACTAAACTTTTACTTATTTTCTATAAGATTTATATGAATTGAATTTATAATGATTATAAATTATATATTCATTATAGTATTTATAATATGACTAGTATTAAACATACTATTTATATATTCAAAATACTCTATAGTATTAAATAATAAAAACGTATTTGAATCAATTTGAGAATCGTCAAAAATATCAATACTAAATATTAAAAAAACAACAAAATTATATTTCTTAATTTTTTTCCTAAATTTAAGGGTAATAATAAATTTTATTATATTCTTATTCTTCCCTATAATGATAATTGTAGCAATATGATTAATTACTAGTAAATTTTTACTAATAATTGCAATAACTATATTATCGACAATATTTATATGACTAATATTTGCATTATGATATTTAACTGCTGTTTTAGATGTATTTAAAACATCTTTATGGTATTATGCTTATCAAGAATGAAAAAAATATTTAGAAGAATAAAAAAAGAGACTTAAAGTCTCTTTTTTTATTTATAATTTAAATAATATTTTTTATAATATTCTATTATATTAGATAAATTTTGTAATAAAAGTTCTTCATTTCAAACTCAAAGGTCATCAGGATTAACTTTTAAAGAAATAAATCAATTATAAGCTGTTGTTTTAAGTTTCATTAAAAAACTTTCTAAAGGAAAATTTGAAATTCATCATCATGCATATCAAGGTAATGCTCAGTCTTTATCACTAAGATAAATATTTTTTAATGAAGTTCAAAGTAACTTATGAGAATGTATAATATCTAATCATGCTCAATTATCAACAATTGATAAATCTAAAGATGTATCTCAGGTAATCTTTTTAATATCAAGCAATGATGAGTTTTTATACTTAGGAATAACTAATAATAAAAATTCTGGTTCTACATTTTTAATCGATATTGATATTTTTGTTTCTGACTTAACCTTTATTAAATGCTTAGCGAACCATGAAGCATTAATATCTTTAAAGTATGGTGGAGAAAAATTTATAATTTGAGCACCTAATTTTTTAGACAAGGAAACAATATCATCGATAATTTCTTCATTTAATCATTTACTAGGTGCAGTAATAGATAATACTTTGATTCATGTTAGCTCACATAAAGACTTTATATAATCTCAATCCCACAGATCATAATCAAAGTAATTTAAACATAGATCAATTCAATCAAATCATGCCTTTTTAGATAATAATAATATTCTATGAATTCAATATCAACTAAGTGAAGATGTAGATAATAAAATCACGATAAATAAATTAATTTATAATATAATAATATATTAACACAAAATATTAAAAAATTCAAATATATAATAAAAATATAATTACTTTTAAAGATAAAAATGTTAGGTTATATAGGTTTTACCCAAAAGGGGCATAAATTTCTCATCAAAAACAAAATAAAACTCTGATTTAAGTATTGCTTAAATCAGAGTTTTTAAATTTAAAAATGGTGGGTGATATAGGATTCGAACCTATGACCCCCTGCTTGTAAGGCAGATGCTCTCGCCAACTGAGCTAATCACCCGGGTTTTATAAAATGGTGCTCGAGGCAGGGGTCGAACCTACGACCTTTGGCTTAGAAGGCCACTGCTCTTCCACTGAGCTACTCGAGCATATAATATATTATATACAAGTCATAAAAAAATTGATATCAAGATCTTGGCAGCTACCTACTCTCACACATCTACGAGATGCACTACCATTAGCACGAGTTGGCTTAACTTCTGTGTTCGGGATGGGAACAGGTGTACCTCAACCGTTATAACTACCAAGAGCCTAATATCAATAATTAAATTGTTTAATTCGCTCAATAATCTGAATACTTAAAGTTAGTTAATCAATACAATCAATAAATAATTGAGAATATAGTAATAAAATCCATTCGTCCGATTAGTATTGCTCGGCTGAGAATATCACTATTCTTACACCTGCAACCTATCAACCATGTAGTCTCCATGGGGACTTATTGCTCTAGGCAGAGAAATCTAATCTTGAAGTTGGCTTCCCACTTAGATGCTTTCAGTGGTTATCCATTCCGAACTTAGCTACTCGGCAATGCCAGTATACCTGACAACCGATACACCAGAGGTTCGTCCATTCCGGTCCTCTCGTACTAGGAACAGATCTCCTCAAATTTCTAAACGCCCACAACAGATAGGGGCCAAACTGTCTCACGACGTTCTGAACCCAGCTCGCGTACCGCTTTAAATGGCGAACAGCCATACCCTTGGGAGCTTCTCCACCCCCAGGATGCGACGAGCCGACATCGAGGTGCCAAACTGCGTCGTCGATGTGAACTCTTGGACGCAATCAGCCTGTTATCCCTAGGGTAACTTTTATCCGTTGAGCGACATCACTTCCACGTGTTAATGCCGGATCATTTTCGCCCACTTTCGTGTCTGTTCGACTTGTAGGTCTCTCAGTCAGGCCAACTTATGCGAATACACTATCTCTCCGATTTCCATCCGGAGATAGTTGACCATTGCGCGCCTCCGTTACTCTTTAGGAGGCAACCGCCCCAGTTAAACTACCCACCAAGCACTGTCCCCGAATTATCGGGTTAGAGTTACAATTTAAGAAGGGTGGTATCTCAAGGATGACTCCATAAGAACTAGCGTTCCCACTTCAAAGTCTCCCACCTATCCTGCACATCTTAAATTATAACCCAATACCAAGCTGTAGTAAAGCTCCATAGGGTCTTTCCGTCTTGCTGCAGGTAATCGGCATTTTTACCGATATTGCAATTTCACCGAGTCTATGCTTGAGACAGTACTCAGACCGTTATGCCATTCGTGCGGGTCGGAACTTACCCGACAAGGAATTTCGCTACCTTAGGACCGTTATAGTTACGGCCGCCGTTCACCAGGACTTAAGTTCAGTGCTTGCACACATCCCCGTAATCTTCTGGCACTGGGCAGGCATCACCCCCTATACATCATCTTACGATTTTGCAGAGAGCTGTGTTTTTGGTAAACAGTCGCCTGAGTTCTTTCGCTGCGGCCTAGATAATAAATTAAAATCTAGGCAGGTCTTATCCCGAAGTTACGACCGCTGTTTTGCCGAGTTCCTTAAGCATAGTTATCTCGTTCACCTTAGTGTTCTCCACTAACCTACGTGTGTTCGTTTACGGTACGGTTACTAATACCTTAGCGCATAGAGGCTTTTCTCGATACCAGAATATATTAGAAGCCATTTAACGTTACATCCGAAGATGCAAGTTAAATTTAACTTGACTTGCCATAGAGAACTGCGGATTTGCCTACAATTCATGACTTGCTTTTGTAACACAATTAATTAAGTGTCTCCTATATCCCGATATGTCCCCCCTTAGCAAAATATTAGTAGTTCAGGAATATTAACCTGATATCCATCAGCTGCTCCTTTCGGATTCACCTTAGGACCGACTAACCCTACATCGACTGCCGTTGTGTAGGAAACCTTAGGTTTTCGGCGGGGAGAGTTTTCATCCCCCTTACGTTACTCATACCAACATTCTCACTTCTGATATCTCCAGATGGGGTCACCCCTCTCCTTCAGCGACATACAGAACGCTCCGCTACCACTCTTGCGAGTTTACGTCTTCGGTTAATAACTTTAGCCCCGTTAGATTTTCGGCGCAAAATCGCTTGACCAGTGAGCTATTACGCACTCTTTTAATGAATGGCTGCTTCTAAGCCAACATCCTGGTTGTCTCAGCAATCTCACATCCTTTTCCACTTAGTTATTAATTAGGGACCTTAGACAGTAATCTGGGCTGTTTCCCTTTTGACGATGGGACTTATCTCTCACCGTCTGACTCCTGATGTAAATTATACAGTATTCGAAGTTTGTCAGAATTTGCTAAGCCGCGAGGCCCGCTAGTCCTATCAGAGCTCTACCCCCGTATAATAATTTAATCAAGGCTAGCCCTAAAGCTATTTCGCGGAGAACCAGCTATCTCTAGGTTCGATTAGCTTTTCACTCCTTCCCACAAGTCATCCAAAGGACTTGCAGCTCCAACTGGTTCGGCCCTCCATAGAGTTTTACCTCTACTTCAGCCTGCTCATGGGAAGCTCACCTAGTTTCGGGTCTAGTATGTATGACTTATCGCCCTGTTCAGGCTCGCTTTCACTACGGCTCCGGATTAAACTTCCTTAACCTTGCCACACACACTAACTCGTTGGTCCGTTCTACAAAAAGTACGATGTCACCCGAAGGCTCCATCTCTTTATAAGCATAAAATTTCAGGTTCTATTTCACTCCCCTCCCGGGGTTCTTTTCACCTTTCCCTCATGGTACTAGTTCACTATCGATCTCGAATACTATTTAGCCTTGGAGAGTGGTCTCCCCAGATTCAAACCAGATTTCACGTGTCTGATCCTACTCAGGAAGTAATAGACATTATTTAAAATATTTTAATTTACGGGGCTTTAACCCTCTATGGCCAAGTTTCCCAACTTGTTCTGTTAATAATTCAAAGAATGTTAGGTTTATTAGCCTCACCTAATATTACTCCTACAACCCCGTGGTACCAAAAGCTACCTATACAGTATCCACGGTTTGGGCTGTTCCCGTTTCGCTCGTCACTACTCAGGGAATCTCTGTGATTTCTTTTCCATTGTTACTTAGATATTTCACTTCACAATGTGTCCTTCCGCTTTGCGGATAATACGAATTACTCATATCGGGTTCCCCCATTCGGAAATCTTAGAGTTATAACGTTTCTTGTCAACTCCTCTAAGCTTATCGCAGACTTGTGCGTCCTTCATCGGATATTCGAGTCAAGGCATCCATTTTATGCTATGATTAAACTTTATCACTATAATATACTATTAAGTATTAATAGATATTAACTAACTTTAACTATTCAGATTATTTTAATGAACAAAATAAACACAATATTAAAAGAAAATTCCAAAACAACTTAAGGAAAAATATAAGGAGATAGTCCATCCGCAGGTTCTCCTACGGATACCTTGTTACGACTTTAGCCCAGTCAGCAGTCCTACTATGGACCCTCATATTACTAGAGGGGCTTCCAATATTACTGCCTCCCATGCCATGACGGGCGGTGAGTACAAGACCCAGGAACATATTCACCGTAACATGTCTGATTTACGATTACTAGCAATTCCAACTTCATGAGGGCGAGTTGCAGCCCTCAATCCGGACTGAGATATGCTTTTAAGATTGGCTCCACATTACTGTATTGCTGCTCTTTGTACATACCATTGTATCATGTGTGTAGCCCCAGACGTAAAAGCCATGCTGATTTGACGTCATCCACACCTTCCTCCTTGTTAACCAAGGCAGTCTCTTTAGACATAATAACTAAAGACATGGGTTGCGCTCGTTAACGGACTTAACCGAACACCTCAAGGCACGAGCTGACGACAACCATGCAGCACCTGTCTTACCGCTCCAATAAAGGCACTCTCCTATCTCTAGGAAATTCGGTAGATGTCAAGTCTGGGTAAGGTTCCCCGTTTATTGTCGAATTAAACCACGTGATCCACTGCTTGTGTGGGTCCCCGTCTATTCCTTTGAGTTTTAATCTTGCGACCGTACTCCTCAGGTGGATAACTTATCGCGTTAGCTTCAGCACTGCGAGCGAGTCGCAACACTTAGTTATCAACGTTTAGGGCGTGGACTACAAGGGTATCTAATCCTTTTCGCTCCCCACGCTTTCGTTTATCAGTGTCAATACAGTTCCAGTAAGCTGCCTTCGCTTTTGGTGTTCCTCTAAGTATCTACGGATTGCACCCCTACACTTAGAATTCCGCTTACCTCTCCCTGATTCTAGACAACCAGTTTCAAATACAAACACGGAGTTGAGCTCCGGTCTTTCATACCTGACTTAATTATCCACCTACAAACCCTTTACACCCAATGATTCCGGGTAACGCTTGAGACATACGTATTACCGCGGCTGCTGGCACGTATTTAGCCGTCCCTTATTCCTGAAGTACTCTCATTATGCTCCTTCAGAAAAGAAGTTTACAACCGTTAGGCCTTCATCCTTCACGCGGTGTCGCTCCATCAGACTTTCGTCCATTGTGGAAGATTCCTCACTGCTGCCTCCCGTAGGAGTATGGACCGTGTCTCAGTTCCATTGTGCCTGATCATCCTCTCAGACCAAGTATCCGTCATAGCCTTGGTGAGCTATTACCTCACCAACTAGCTGATAGAACGCAGGCCACTCCCCAAGCAATAAATTTTTACTCCAAAGAGACTATCCGGTATTAATCAGAATTTCTTCTGGCTATCCCTGACTTGGGGGCATGTACCGACGTGTTACTCACCCGTTCGCCGCTCTCTCTCAATATAGCAAGCTATATCTCAATACCGCTCGACTTGCATGTGTTAGGCGCACCGCTAGCGTTAACCCTGAGCTAGGATCAAACTCTTTTAAACTTAAATGCCTATATAAATATAGGACTTTTTTGATTATTTTAGTTTTCCTAGTTAGAATTGGTTTTTTCTTTTAATATTCTGTTTATTTTAAAGAACTGTATTTCTTTTTTCAAGTAACAAGAGTTTATTAATTTATTTTAATTTGTCAAAACTTTTTTAATATTTTAATTAATGATTGACTTATTAATTAGTTAATGTCTTGTTAATTTTTTAAATGCTTCAAGATATTATTAATTTAATTTATTTTGTCAAAACTTTTTTAGTTTATTTTAAATAATTAAATTGTTATCATAAAACAATTAAATATGTAATTTTTACTTTTTTATAAAGCTCCGGAATTGTATAAATTTTATTTATTAAGTCAAAACTTTTTTTAGTTTTTCTTTAAACTTATTTTTTTAAATAAAATATAGACCTAAATCCAGATTGTTTTAAAAGATGGTGGGCCTGGTTGGAATTGAACCAACGACCAATTGGTTATGAGCCAACTGCTCTAACCCCTGAGCTACAGGCCCGTTTTTTGGAATGGCGGAAAGGGAGGAATTTGTCGCCTTTCAGGTCGGACATCCGTTTTTATTGTTCCTATTCGTCACAATAAAATTTTTACTTTCGTAAAAAACCTCCTTTCAAATCCACTACTATATAGTAAATTTTTGCCATCTAAAATTAAAAATGGCGGAAAGGGAGGGATTTGAACCCTCGGAACCCGTAAAGGTTCACACCCTTAGCAGGGGTGCGCGATAAGCCACTCTGCCACCTCTCCAACTTATTTTAAAACAAAAAAAAATGGCGGAGAAACAGGGATTCGAACCCTGGGTGTCTTGCGACACGACGGTTTTCAAGACCGTTGCTTTCAACCACTCAGCCATCTCTCCACACTATATTTAAAGAACATATATTTAATTGGCTCCCCAAGTTGGATTCGAACCAACGACCAAATGGTTAACAGCCATCTACTCTACCGCTGAGCTATTGAGGAATATATTTGCTATCTATCAAGCGAGTGAGATTTTATATTTTTTTTTATTAAAGTCAAAATTTTTTTTTACTTTTTATCAAAATAATTTTTATTGGCTTAAATTAAAGCAAAATAAAATGAGATTTTATACTAAAGCATAAATAAAGTCAACAAATCAGTTTTTCAAATAAAACTGATTTGCGTCTTTATTTAACAAAAATCTCATTTTTTAACAATGCAATGTTCTATATATTTAAACAAATTATACATCAAGATTTCTTACATCCTTTGCTCTTGATTGAATAAATCTTCTTCTAGGAGCAACTTCATCTCACATAAGTATCTTAAATATCTCATCTGCTTGTTCAGCATCATCTATACTTACCTTGTACATTTTTCTTGTTGTAGGATCCATAGTTGTTTCCCAAAGTTGTTCTGGATTCATTTCTCATAGACCTTTATATCTTTGAATATTTTCTCAAGTTATTTGCTCAGAATCAATTATCGCTTGTTTTTCTTCTTCAGTATAAACATACCAAGATTTTTTTCATTTTGTAAGTTTATATAAAGGTGGTTGAGCTATATATAAATAGCCTGATTTAATTAAATCTTTTAAATATCTAAAAAAGAAAGTTAATAAAAGAGTTCTAATATGAGCACCATCAACATCGGCATCGGTCATTATAACTATTCTATGATATCTAAGTTTACTTATATCAAAAGTTTCACCTATAGAAGTACCAAGTGCAATAATCATGTTTTTTATTTCTTGATTTGCAAAAATCTTATCAATTCTTGCTTGTTCTGTATTAAGAATCTTACCTTTTAATGGCAATATAGCTTGATGTTCTCTATCTCTACCTTGTTTTGCAGAACCTCAGGCAGAATCTCCCTCTACTATATATAGTTCTGATTTTTGTGGATCTTTACTAGAACAATCAGATAGTTTACCTGGAAGAGTCATACCTTCTAATGCACCTTTTCTAATAACAGTATCTCTTGCAGCCCTAGCAGCTAGTCTAGCTTTTGCAGCTAAAAATACTTTTTCTATTATTTTTTTTGCACTATTTGGATCCTCTTCTAAAAATTCTAAAAATTTTTCTGCAAATACAGCATCTACTGCTCATCTTGCTTCCGGAGTACCAAGTTTACCTTTTGTTTGTCATTCAAATTGTGGATCTACAACTTTAACTGAAATAACACATGTAAGTCATTCGATTACATCATCATTTGTTAAATTTTGATCTTTTTCTTTTAATATACCTTTATCTCTTGCATATTTATTTATAGTTCTTGTAAGAGCCATTCTAAATCATGTAAGATGACTTCAACCTTCTGGAGTATGAATATTGTTTACAAAAGTTATTATATTATCTGAATATTCTTTATTATATTGCATAGAAAGTTCAACAAGTATGTCGTTTTTTTCTTTTTCAACATAAAATATTTCTCAAATAGTATCTTCTTTCTTATTTAAAAAATTTACATATGATTTAATACCTCATTCAAAATAATATTTATATCTTTCTCCTGTTCTTTCGTCATTTAAATAAAGAGTAATTCATTTTGTAAGATATGCTTGTTGTCTTAATCTATTTTTAATAGTCTTATAATCAAACTCTGTAGTTATTTTAAAAATACTAGCATCAGGATAAAATTTGATAATAGTACCTGTATGTTTTGTTTTTCAAACAACTTTGATATCTCAATCAGATATTCAAAGAGAAAATGATTGATAATGTATTTCTCCATTTCTATGCACCCAAGCTTCTAATTTTGTAGAAAGAGCATTTACTACAGAAGAACCTACTCAGTGCAATCAACCAGATACCTTATAACCACCTCAACCAAATTTTCAACCAGCATGTAATACTGTTAAAATTGTTTCAAGAGTTGATTTACCTGTTTGAGGATGTTTTTCAACCGGTATTCATCTACCATTATCTTCAACCATACAAGATCAATCTGCTCAAAGTGTTACTTTAATAGTATCACAATGACCTGCCATAGCTTCATCTATAGAGTTATCTACTATTTCCCAAACAAGATGATGTAATCATCTTTCATCAGTTGAACCAATATACATTCATGGTCTTTTTCTAACAGGCTCTAATCATTCTAGTACCTGTATATTCTCAGCTCAGTAATTTTCTGACATATTATACCTACTTAATATATATAAATTATAAAAACAATATATTTAAAAATATTTTTAAATCAAGAGCTTGGCATTTTAAAGACAAGAGATTTTTTAAAATATTTTAAAACTCAAATTTTTACATAAAAAACACCAAATTTAAAAAATTTGGTGTTTTTTATGATTTTTTATCTAGACTATTTTTATAGTAAAATCTCTTAAAATGAAAATTTTGGGGTTTAAAAATGGTTTTTTATTTTTTTAATTAAAAATGATACAATATATTTCTATGTCTTCATAAAAAATTAATTTATAAACAATAACTCCATCTATATTAGAATAATAGTATTCAAAATATCAATCGTATTTTTCTCATAAAATTAAACTACTCCAATCAAATTTATCAATAAATAACTCTTTAGATATTAATTGACGCTTATCTAAATCTAAATTATTTTTTCTTTGAAGAATAAATTCAAAATCAAAAAAAGTTAAATCTTTATTAAAATTATAAAAATATAATCATTTTACAATTTTAGATATACAATTTTTAAATATTTTATCGTCAATAGATGTAAGCAATCTTAAATCTCATTCATTATTTTCATCATATGAAAAAGTCTCTTTTAATTCTTTGTTTTTTCTAGTTAACTTTGGATTCAAAAATCTCCTTTGTATTTTTTCTAAAATTTCTTTTTTTTCAATTCATTTAACAAAATGCAATTGATGTACAAAACTTTCTTCATCTTTTGAAAAAAGAGAATTACAATCATAACAACTTGGCAAAGTAATTAATCATTTTTTTCATTTATATCAACTAAAAATAGATTTAGGAACAATATGTTCTTTAGTTATATTTTTTCAGCTTCAACAATAAATACATTTATTCATATTTTTATAGCTTAAAAATAATTTTTATTTTTTCTATCATCTTTTCATCACATAACTTATGAACCAAATCATAATCTTTGTTTCTTAATGCTTGTCTTAAATTTGTAGCACTAATTGCAATTTTTTGTCAGTTATAATTTACAAAAGAGTTTTCCCTAGATTGTTCTATATAATTGAAAGAAAAATTATTGAAATGATTTTCATATTTTTTTATTATATTGTATGCACTATCATTTTTAAAATCTCAAGCATATAAATTTATATCTCTTAATCATTTTCATTTTTCAAAAAGTATCTTATATATATTGTAGATCCAAATCAAATCGCTTCTATCATCTCTAAGTTCTAAGATTTCTAGATTTTTGTTACCCTTGTATTTCAAAAGAAGTATTTCTTTTATTTCATTAAATTTTAGAGGATTTTGTTCATCAATTATATTTTTACTTCAAATTAGAACAATAACTCTATCATTTTCAGATAATGCTTTATCAATTATAGAGATATGTCATATGTGAGGTGGATTTAATCTACCTATAAATAATCAAAGAGTCATATTAATATATTTTTTAACATATAAAATTATCTTTAACAAAATCAATAATTTTCTTACTTTTATATCATCAAAAAATTATATCATTAATTTCATCTCTATAATATACATATCATTCATCTATATTAAATATTCAATAAACTTTATTATATCATTTTATTTTTCAAAATTCTTCTAATCTAATAATTTCAATCTCTTTACTTTTAAAAAGAATTTCTTTTTCTAATATTTTTAAACATATTAACTGAGAATTTTTACTTAATAATAAAACCTTTTTAATTTCATTTGAATAATAAATAATATATTTATTTTCATTTTTAAAATAAGATATAATTTTATCAATATGAGATAATTTTTTATGTTTTACATATATTAATAATATTAATATAATATAAAAAATTATTAAATATATATTAAAATTATTAATATACAAAAAATATAGTCCTAAAAATATAGATAAAACAAAAATTAAATATAAAACCGCTATTTCTCAATCTAATTTAACTCTCAATGAAATAAATTCATTTTCTCCAGAATTTAAACTATTTCTATATGTTTTTAAAATATTAAAATATAAAGTAAAAATAGCTAATAATAATGAAATGAACATTAGAATTAAACCATAATCTGAAAATTTTTCAACTACTCCTCAATGATGTGAACATGCTCAACTTAATCAAATACTTTGAGAATTCCAACCATCTTGGCATTCTAAAAATGTTGAATTAAATCATAAAGCAACTGAAAGAATTATTGAAAATAATATAATTATTCTTTTCTTTCAAAAAAAAGTTATAAAAAAGTAATATATCGATATAAAAACTAAAAAAATTAAAAGTATATTCATATAGTATTATTAATAATATTTTTTAATTAAAAAATTTTCTATAACTTCACTAAGTAGTTTTATATATTTTTGTACTTTTACATCATCTAAAACTATTTTAGAATTATTTGTAAAATCCTTTGTTTCATCAGTTGCTATATTTGATTTCAAAACTTCTATAAATGAAGAAGGTACTTTTTGTATCAAATTGGTAACTTGATATTTATCTTCTAAAGAATAAGACTTGTTTTCATAAAAAGGAATTTTAGCATTATCAAAAACTCATCTCAATTCTCTATCAAGCATCTTGCAAGAATAATAATCTCAGGCTTTATTTGAAGTTAAAAAATTTTCTCTTCTTTCTTCTCAAGAATAAGATTTTTCCAAAAACTCTATCAAATCCTTATTTTTTATATTTTCATGGAAATTCCAAGGAAAATTATTTTCTCTTCAACACATTGTATGAATATGTATTCAACAAGCAGAATTTTCTACTATTTTTTCTATTTGAGAAATAGAATCTTTATACATATCCAAAAAATAATCTGTTTTTAATATTTTTGGACAAGCATTTTCAATAGAACGATTAAAATCACAAAAAGCTCTTGGAACTTGTCATATTATAAGACAAAGCTTTAATTCTGGAAATCTAGTTTTGATATATTCAAAAATACCTTTGGAAATAATTCAAGAACCCAAATCTGATTCATGAATGATATAATCCATAATAGTTTCATCTTCAAAATCATTTTCTCTTAGATTTTGTTTTATTATATCAAGCCAAGATTGATCTACTCAATCGTGTGGAGCATAAATAAAAAAGTCATATATTTCTGACTTTTTTAATTTATATGTTTCGTAAACAATAAATGGTTTCATAAAATTTTAAAAATTATACACTTCCTTTTCAAGCAGCTTCTAACTTAGCTTGTTGGTCTGCAACAGCACATGCATCTATAATAGGAGCAAGTCTTCACATCATAATTTGTGGTAATCCTGAAAAGTTTTGACCAATTCTATGGTCTGTCAATCTATCTTGTGGAAAATTATAAGTTCTTATTTTTTCACTTCTATCTCAAGTTCAAACTTGTGATGATCTAGCTTCTCATAATTCTTTTTGTCTTTTTTCTTCTTCAAAAGCATAAAGTTTACTTCTCAAAATAGCCCGAGCTTTTTCTCTGTTTTTATGTTGAGATCTACCATCCTGACAAAAAACCATTACTCAAGTTGGGATATGTTTCAATTGAACTGCTGAATCTGTTTTGTTAACATGTTGTCAACCCGCTCAACTTGATCTAGTAAATTGCATTTCTACATCATCTGGATTTAATTCAAAATCAAGTTCATCTACTTCAGGCATTATAGCAACTGTAATAGTTGAAGTATGAACTCTACCTTTACTTTCAGTTGCTGGAATTCTTTGCACTCTATGAACTCATGATTCATATTTAAATCTAGAATATGCTCACTCTCATTTTACTTCAAAAATCAATTCTTTAACTCAACCAGTTTCATTATCTGATTGTTCAGAAATCTCTACACTATATCATTCGTTTTCAGCAAAAAGCATATAAGATTTTGAAAGTTCAGCTGCAAAAAGAGATGCTTCATCTCAACCAGCTCAAGCCCTAACTTCAACGATTATATTTTTATCATCATTTGGATCTTTTGGCAACAATGAAATTTTAAGACTTTCTTCTAAATTTGGTATCTTTTCTTCAGCTTCAGATATTTCCATTTTTATAAGATCTCTCATCTCCTCATCTTTTTCACTATAAAGCATCTCTTTATTTTCTTCATATGCTTCATATACAGATTTATATTGTTTGTATAAATTTACAGCCTCTTCTATTTGTTTTTTTCTTCATGTAACTTCTTTTATCTTTTTTTGATCTTTAAATATATCTGGATCTGACATTTTTTGTTCCAAAGATTCATATTCAGCTACTAAATTATCTAAATTGAATTTCATAAATTAAAATTGTTATATTTTTTAAATTTTTGCGAATTATAAGAAAAAATGATTAAATAGCAAGAAAAAGAAAGTTTGTTTTGTTTTATTGACAAATAATTAATATATATTATAGCAATATATATTATTAAAAATAAAGTATAATAATGACTTTAGAAATAAAACAAGCTACTAGAGAAAATAATAATGAAGTAAAAGTTCCTGAAATTGAAGATGCTTCAGATTTAACATCATGAAAAGTTAGAACAATAATTATGAGAGATTTAATAAAAACTAAATCTTATATATCTATATGTTCTTGATGAGTTTATATTACTTCTTGAAAATATTATAATGATTTTCATCTTTTAAAATATAAAAATTTAAAAAATACAAATGATCTTTGTTTCTTAATTTCTGATGAAGAAATGAACTGTAGAGAATTAAAAATACCTGATGAAATAAGAAAAAAAATAGTTGAATACCTAAGAAATCAAGATAAATTAATAATAGATGAAAGATATAGATTGCCTTGATGATTAAAATCTACTCCATTTAATTGCCAAAGTTTTATTTATTTTATAAAATGATGGTTTGAAAAAAAACCAGATTTAGAATTCAAATATTTAAAAGAAGAAAATATATGAGATGTAAAACCATGAGATACATTATATCTTATTGAGTGAGATGAATGAACATGAGAATATTGGCACTATATGCTATACTTATGAGAATGATTTTGTTTAAGCAAAAATTGACATGCTTGAGTTGTAATAACAAGACATAATCTAAAATGATTATATCATGTAAAAGAAAAACTTTCCTAATATTAGGAAAGTTTTTTATAAATTATATCTCAATTTATCAAGAGGTATTTCTCTACCTGCAATAATAATCTTAGGTGATATTTGTTCTGTATCATTTCATTCAAAGAAACTACTATTATCAACTCAAGTTTCATTTATTATAGAGTTTAGTTCACTTTGTAAACTTTTCATAAGTCCGATTTTTTCCATAACATCATAAACTCTTGCAATTGCTTCTAGATTTGAAAAATCAGTCATTCTAACTATTTGTTCTAATCTAGGACCTGTAGCTTTAAATGTATAACCTTCTAAATATTCTAAATTATATTTTCTTGGCACATCTCATGAATCATCTTTCAAATCATACATTTTGATTTCAATTTCTCTATATTCATCTGTTTTTACTAATTGTTTTTCTTTAGAATAATTATCTATCAAGAAATCTTTAAGTTCAGAAACTCATTCTCCAGTTGCAGCTGAAATAACAAAAACTTTTTTATCTCAAAATTGTTTTTTAAACTCGCTAACTATAAATTCTTTCATTTCACTATCAAGTAAATCAGCCTTTGAAAAAACAACAATTTCTTCTTTTGTAGCTAGATCTGGTGAAAAATATTCTAATTCTTTTCTTATATTTGTATAATCTGTAAATACTTGATCCATTCTATACATATCAAGAAGATGCAATAAAACACCCGTTCTTTCAATATGTTTTAAAAACTCTATTCAAAGACCTTTTCATTGACTTGCTCATGGGATTAAACCTGGAACATCTTCTATAACAAGAGATTTACCTTTATGATCTAAAACTCAAAGATTTGGAGTTAAAGTTGTAAATGGATAATCTCAAATTTTTGCTTTTACATTTGTAATATTTGATATAAGAGTTGATTTTCAAGCACTAGGAATACCAATAATTCAAATATCAGCAACAAGTTTCAGCTCTAAGTGTAAATCAACTTCTTCAGATATATCTCACAATTCGGCAAATGCAGGAGCTTGTCTAGTACTAGAACAAAAGTGAGCATTTCAATAACCTCATCTACCTCATTTAGCAACAAGTAATTTTAAATTATTTTCATCTAAATCAGCTATAACTTCTCAAGTATTTGCATCTTTTACAATAGTTCAAACAGGCACTTTTAAAATAAGGTCTGAAGCATTTGCTCAAGCCATTGTATTTTGTCATCATGATTCTCAAGAACTCGCTTTTAAAACTTTTTTATGTCTATAATCAGAAAGTGTATTTAAATTGATATCTGTTAAAAGAAAAACATCTCATCATTTTCATCCATCTCATCACCATGGACCTCATTTTGGTATATATTTTTCTCTTCTCCAAGAAACAATTCAATCTCAACCTTTTCATGATATAACTTTGATTTTTACTTCATCAATAAACATTTTCTTTAAATTAGATAATATTTTTAAAACAAATTTTAAAATTTTTAATTTTACATTATAAAAACTCTAAAATCTATTTTAAAAGAAATTTCAAATTTTACAATTTAAAAAGGTTCCGAAAAAATTTTTGATTTAATCGGAACCAGTTTTTATGGCCTAAAATGGTGTCAATGAGTGGAATTGAACCACCGACCTCGGGGTTATGAATCCCGCGCTCTAACCAACTGAGCTACACTGACTAATCAAATTTGCTCCAAATTTATATTTATAATGATTAAAAAGTCAAATTTTTTTTGACTTATTGGTATTAATAAATAAAATAAGGCCACTTTTTATGAAAAAAGTATTTTTTATATCCTTCCAGTTAATAAATAATTGGATAATAACCCATAGGAAAACATGGCAAAATACGAATTAATGCTTATTGTTGATACTAGCATTACTGAAGAACAAAGAAGTACTTCAATAGCTGATTTAAAAGCTTTACTTGAAAAAAATGAAGCTAAAATCACAAAAGAAGATGTTTGGTGAGACAAAAAAATGGCTTACAAAATTGGTAAATCAGATAGAGGTTTCTATATATTATTTGATTTAGAAATGAATGGTAAATCAATAAAAGAAATGTCTAAAGTAATTAACTTAGATAAAAACATTGTTAGATATATGTTTACTAGAGTAGACGCATAATTATACTTCAATTTTTATACTTTTAAGACAAAAATAAATGAGAACAGTTAACAAAGTTATACTTATTGGTAATATAACTAGAGATCCAGCAGTAAAAACTACTGAAACAAATAAGAAAGTTGCATTATTTACAATAGCTACAAATAGATATTTTAAAACTGCTACTTGAGAAAATAAATCTGAAAGTGAATTCCACAACTGTGTAGTTTGGTGAAGTTTAGCTGAAAGATGTGAAAAATTTCTTACTAAAGGAAAACTTGTTTATGCTGAATGAAGATTAAAAACTAGAGTTATCGAAAAAGAAGATGGTTCTAAATCGTATAAAACAGAAGTTGTTATTTCAAATATAATCTTCTTAAATAAAAAATCTGACTTCGAAGAAGCTGGAATTATTGATGAAATAGATATTGAAGAAGAAGATAAATTTTAATCTAAAAAATTAAAAAATAAATTATCAAACCCTAAGGGTTTGGTTATATACCCAAAATTTATTATTAAACAAAAAAACTATGACTAAAACTACTTGCCCATTAGAAGGACAAAACATTGATTATAAAAATGTTGAATTATTAAAAAAATATATTACTAAATTTGGTAAAATAACTCCTAGATACTATACAGGTGTATCATTAAAAAATCAAAAAAAGTTATCAAATGCTATTAAAAAAGCTAGAATTATGGCTTTATTACCATTTGTTAAATCTTTTGATCCAAATTACGAAGGATAATTAATAATTTTAAATATATAAAAGAAGAATTCTATAACTAGAATTCTTCTTTTATTATTGTCAATGTTTTTATTTAAAAAACTTTACTTTTTATATTTTCTTTATATACTCTCTTGCGTAAAATTAAGTTCAGTTATTAAAGCTGAACTTAATTTATTATTTTAATATTAAAACATATTTTTTATGTCTTTTAGAAATATAGCCATTATCGCTCACGTTGATCATGGTAAAACTACATTGGTTGATGAATTATTAAAATCTGACGACAATTTCGATGAAAGAGTTGGTATTGAAACATGTGTAATGGATTCAAACGCTCAAGAAAAAGAAAGAGGGATTACTATTTATTCAAAAAATACAGGTATTAATTACAAAGGTAATAAAATTAACATAGTTGATACTCCAGGGCATGCTGACTTTGGTTCAGAGGTAGAAAGAGTACTTAGAACTGTTGATAGTGTTTGTCTAGTAGTTGATGCTTATGAAGGGCCTATGCCTCAAACAAAATTTGTACTAAAAAAATCTCTTGAATTAGGTCTTCATCCTATTGTTGTTATCAATAAAATGGATAAACCTTCAGCTAGAGCTGATTGGGTTGTAGATCAATTATTTGATTTATTTGTACAACTTGGTGCAACTGATGAACAATTAGAGCACTTAAATGAGCCAGTTTATGCTATAGCTAGAGAAGGTTTAGCTTGGACAGATGAAAATCCTGAAAGAAAAGATATGTCTCCTCTTTTAGATTTCATAATGAAAAAAATACCCGAAGCTCCTAACAATGTTGATGCTCCATTTAAAATGCAAATTGCAAATCTAGGTTATGATAGTTTTCTTTGAAGACTTGGTATCGGTAGAATTTATGAATGAAAAGTTAAAGTTGGTCAAGAAGTATTTATTACTTCAAATGAATGAGTTGAAAGAAAAGGTAAAATTACTGAAATTCTGACAAATCACTGATTAAATAAAGTAAAAACTAAAGAAGCAATTGCTTGAGATATAGTTACCATAGCTTGAATTGCTGATATATTCGTAGGTGAAACTGTTTCATGAATAACATGAGCAGAAGCTATGCCACCTATTACTATTGATGAACCTACTTTAAAAATGGAATTTTTAGTAAATAATTCTCCATTTGCTGGTAGAGAAGGTAAATTTGTTACTTCAAGACAAATTAGAGATAGACTTGAAAAAGAACTTGAAACTAATGTATGATTAAAAATAGATTTTTCTAGTGGTGATAACTATGAAGTTGCTGGTAGATGAGAATTACATTTATCTGTTCTTATTGAAACAATGAGAAGAGAATGATTTGAACTACAAGTTTGAGCTCCAGTTGTAATTATGCATGAAGAAAATGGTGTAAAAATGGAACCAATTGAAAACGTATCTGTTTCAGTTCCAGCAGGTTTTGAATGATCTGTTATTGCTGAACTTGGTAAAAGAAAAGGTTTAATGTCAAATATGGTTGAAAACAATGGAATCGTTAGTTTAGAATTTAGAGTTCCAACTAGAGGTCTTCTTGGTTTTAAATCAGAATTTACTACACTTACAAAAGGTGAATGATTATTATCAAGCTCATTTGATAAATTTGAAGCTTACAAAGGTCCAATTGAAAAAAGAGCCGTATGATCAATGATTTCTATGGAAAATGGTAAAACAATGGCTTACTCACTATTTAATTTACAAGATAGAGGTAAAATATTTGTTGAACCAGCTACTGAAATATATGAATGAATGATTATTTGAGAATCATCTAAAGGTCAAGACTTGGCAGTAAATGCAACTAAAAATAAAAAACTTACAAACGTAAGAGCATCTGGTACAGATGAAGCATTAAAATTAGTTCCACCAAAAATAATGACTCTTGAAGAAGCTATTGACTATATATCAGATGATGAGTATGTAGAAGTAACTCCATTATCAATTAGATTAAGAAAAAAATATTTAACTGAAACTGAAAGAAAAAGATTTGGTAAAAATTAATAAAAAAATAGAGATTTAAATCTCTATTTTTTTATTAATTTTTTTCTATATAAAATAAATTTCATTTATCATTTGTATATGAATTATAACTAACTTCTATTTCATTTTTTCATTTATTTAAAACAAAGTTTAATTTATAATAAGGAATAATTAAGTAAATGTGATTTTCATTATCTGTATAATATTTAACCATCTTATATTTTTTTTCAGATTTTGGATAAATAGTTTTTTCATAACTTTTACTAGTTACTTTAAGATCATGATAATCTAAAGAAGAATCATATATTGATAACTTAACTTTTTCTTCAATTAAAAATTTAAAATTTTTAATAAATACTTCATTTTTATAATCAATTGGATATATAAATAAATCTACATTTTCTGAACCTTTTGAATCTATTTTGTAAACTTCCGTACTTCTAGTATTTAAATATACATCTTTATAATCTTCAAACATACATTTATCATAAAATATTTCATTAAATATGAAATTTGAATTATCACATCAATTACTTCATCATAAAATACTTATTAAATTATTATTTAATGCTCTTATAATATTTTTTTGTCATAATTTACTAGTAAAAAAATTTATAACTTCATTACTATTTTCTATTAATTTAGTTTCAATTATAGCTTTATTATAAGTTTTTTCAAAAATATCATCAATTTTTTTAAGACTATCTTTTTCAATAATTGAAAATGCCCTAATCTTAGAAAGTTTGTTTTTAGAATTAGCTTCTATAACTCAATTTGGTAAACTTAATAGAGGATAATTAAAATAAGAATAGTTTTCATTAATTTTTACTTCATCATATTCAAATTTTAGAGCATAAACACTATTTAAACTATTAAACATTATAATGATTAGAAGTATCAATATTTTTTTTGACATATATATATATGTTATTTATATAAATTTAACAGAAGTTAAAAGATATTATTGACAAAAAAAAAAAAAAATCAATATTAATTTAGCGTTCTTAATTTTGAGAACATAAAAAGGAGTAAAAAATGAAAAACTTTTTCATTGTTTTGTTTAACATGATTTTTATTAACTTTGCTTTTGCTTTAACACCAATTGAAGTTAAAAATGACTTCAAAAATGAAATTGGAACTCTTAAAGTTTATCCAATGATAAATGATGGATATTCAACAAAAGTTAACTATCTTGCAGGTAATACTTTTAACCAAAACATATTAACTAAATATGATGGTGGAAATACACCTGAAATAAATTCAAATCAACGTATTTCTATAACACCCCCAAATGAATACTACAATCAGTGTGTAGCATTTATAAAAGGTGTCACAAATGCAAAATCAACTTCATCTTGGAGGAGAGGGAGTGCAATATCAGTTCTAACTCAAAAATATGCTGTAATTGCTACTTTTAGTAGTGATGGTTTCTATGAAAACAATCATAAAAGTCATGTTGCTATTTATATAGCTCAGACAAATGAGGGAATTTATGTTTTAGACCAAAATTTTAGAGGTAGTTTTAGTAATCCCGTAGGAGAAATCGCTGTAAGATTAATTCCATGGACATCTAATTCAACATCGCCACAAGCAAAAGCGAGTAATTATTATATAGTTGAACAATAAAAAAAGAAAGTTCAAGAACAGTATTGTTCTTGAACTTTTTAATAAATATAAATTATAAAATTTCATTTATAAACTCAAAATCACCATCTCAAACTATAACTACATCATAATTCTTTTTATACTCTTCTAAAAGTTCATCGATATTATCATTTAAAAATCAGATTTTAAGTAAATTATCATAATCAAATCATGCTATCATACCGGGGTCTCATAGACTATCTCAAAGAAGTATTACGTTTTTTCTTGATTTAATCTCATCATATATTTGAGGAAAATCTTTCAAAACTGTTTCGTCTTTATTAAAAACATGGATTACAGGTTTATTATATCAAATAGCAATTCAATTATCATCCCAAATAAAACTATTTGAAATTATTTTTATATTATCAAAATTTACTCAATTTTGTTCTAAAAATAAATAATTAGAATCAGCCCCTAATCAATTTGCAGATATTATAACAACTGGAACTTTCTTTTTATTCATAAGGTCTAAAAACGAAATAACTCATTCTCTAAATCTTATGATTCCAGAATTAATTGCCTTGTCTATATCTTGTCTTTTTAGTCAAGATTGGGCAAGTAAATCTAGATGTTTTTCCCACCAAATAGTCATTTGTTTCTTTTTTTCAACCATGTCTATAATGGGACTTATTTCTATAGGATTATAATAATCAAATAACTCATATGCTTTTTTACTATACTCTTCTCATAAGATATTTTGTCTTCTAAGAATTGAAATAAGACTAGGTCTTTTCTCTCAATCTATAAATTCCTTTGTTAAAGTTTTATCAAAATCAGATAATATATGAAGATTTTTATATCAATCATTTTTTATATTTGAAAGAATTTTTTCAAATTTTTGCTTATCTACTATAATTATATTTTCCATAGTTTTTAAAATTATTATCACCATTTATTTTTAATCCATATTCTCAGGTTAACCAAATCAAATAAACTGATTTTTGTATCTATTTCTTGTCATTTTAAATCTATAAATACTTTTATAAATCAAGTATTTTCTTTAAGTAAAAATTCTTTTAAATCATGTAAATCTTCTTTTTTTGCATGAGATGGAATAGTTATAACAAATTTATCATTCATAATTTGAGCTCATACAACTCATATATTCTCATTTATTTTTTCCTCTAAAATTTCATCAAAATTTTCTTTTAAAACAATACAATTTTCATTATCACCTGTATCACAAACAATATCTTCTTTTTCTGTTTCAGTAATTTCATTTAAATTCATATTTATAAATCTTTTTGATTTATCAAACAATCATAAATCTGTAGCTTGTTCTCTTACTTGAGTAATTGTAGCTATTTTAATTTCACGAGCTCTGATACTTTTTCTTTTATACTCAAAATTTATATCAAGAGAACCTGTAACTATAACTATTCTATCAAGTAAAATCTTATCTTTATAATTTTCTACATCTTTTGGAAAAATAACAACTTCAAAATCATAATCAAAACCTTCACATTTTAAAAACATCATTTGCTTTCAAGTTTTTGTAATAAGTTTTCTTGCATCAATAACAACTCAAACTGCTTGTACTATTTCCTCTTTTGGAAGTTCTTTTTTTTGTTTATCTTTTTCTGAGTTTATTCACATTTCTATGTCTTTTGGAGGCTCATATTTTTCTGGATTTTTTAGCTTATCAATTTCTAACAATTCTTCAAAACTCATCTTAAGTTTTTTTGTATTTTGTCATCTTCTAGCACAATATCTTTTTAATCAATCAAGTGCATGTCATGAAACTGCAAAACCTATCATTTCTTTTTCTCAAGCAAGTTTCTCTTCAAAAGTAAACTCATCACTCTTTACAAGCTCTAATTTATCTTCAAAATCACTACTATTATCAAAAAGTCATATTTGACTAGTTTCTTTTTGTTTTTCATCACGACGACAATATTTTATTATATCATCAATTGATATCTTCATTTGTTTTCTAACTCAAAATTCATCCATAGCGCCAGACATAATAAGTGATTCAAGTGATTTTCTATTTACTACTTCTTTTCCACAAAGTTCTACAAAATTTTCTAAGTCAGTAAATTTATCTTCTCACCTTGATTCTATAATCTTATCAATTGGTCAATCTCAAATTCACTTAATGGCTTTTAATCAAAATCTTATATTTTTATCATCAATATAAGTAAAATGCTTTAAAGATTCATTAACACTTGGCGGTAAAACTGAAATTCACTTAGCTTCACACTCACTTACTTCTAAAACAATTCTTTCCATATTTTCCTCATCACTCACCATAAGTGCAGTTAAAAATTCTGTTGGATAATACGCTTTTAAATAAGCAGTTTGATAAGCAATATAAGCGTAACAAGCAGCATGAGACTTATTAAATGAATAATTTGCAGCAGGCATTATCATTTCAGTATATATATAATTTGTAGTTTCTGGTTTATATTGTCTATAATTAATACCTTTTTCTATAAATTCTTTTTTTAATGCTTCAATTACATCTAGTTTTTTCTTTCAAACTCATCTACGAAGTAAATCAGCTTCTCAAAGAGAAAATCAAGCCATATATTGAACTATAAACATCAATTGTTCTTGATAAACAGCTATTCAATATGATACGTCCAAAATAGGAGCTAGATCTTCATCAAGTTTTCTTTTTTCTTCTAGTATTTCATCTTCACTATATCAAGCATCCTCAAGAATTTTTCTCAAATCATCTGTTAGATATTTAAGTTCTTTTCTTTTGTATTTAACATCAATATATGTCGGGATATAAGCAAGTGGTCAAGGTCTATAAAGTGATACCATCGCAATCAAATCTTCAAAAGAGTCTGGTGCTAAATCTTTTAAGTACTTTCTCATACCATCAGATTCAAATTGAAAAACTCAAGTTGTATCTCAAAGAGCAAAAACTTCAAAAACTTTCGGATCATTTAAATCAATTCAAAGAATATCTATATCTACATTTTTATGATTTTTTATAATTTTTGTAGCTCTTTTTATAATTGTAAGATTTCTAAGTCACAAAAAATCCATCTTTAAAAGACCTAAATCTTCTAAAGGATAAGCACTATATTGAGTAACTATACTTTCTGAGTCTTTTGGTGGATGTTGAAGAGCAGTAAAATTAGTCATTGGCTCTGGTGCTATAATAACAGCACAAGCATGTACTCATAATTGTCTAACATTACCTTCAATTTTCAGTGCATTATCTATAATCTCTTTATATTTTGGATTATTTTCATATGCTTCTCTAAACTCTATACTATCTTCTAAAGCTCATTTCAATTTTGTACCTGGTTTTTCAGGAATAAGTTTTGCTAACTCATTCATTTCAGCAAAAGGAATTCAATAAACCCTTCATACATCTTTTACTGCAGCTCTTGCTGCGAATGTACCAAAAGTACAAATTTGAGCAACTCTGTCTGCTCAATATTTATTTCTACAATATTCTACTACTTTATCTCTTCATGTATCAGCAAAGTCAGTATCTATATCAGGCATTGAAACTCTGGCTGGATTTAAAAATCTCTCAAAAAGTAATTTATATGGAAGTGGATCTATATCAGTGATTCATGATAAATAAGCCATCAAACTACCAGCAGCTGATCATCTACCAGGTCAAACTGGTATATCATTATTTCTGGCCCAATTTATATAATCTGCAACTATCAAAAAATATGCATTGAATCACATCTCGTTAACTACCACAAGCTCATATTCTAATCTCTCAATCTTATCTTGTATATCTTGTGTAAATGATTTTAAAATCTCTTTTTTTTCATCAGTATAATAAACAAGCGATAATGCTTTTAATTCCTCTGGAGAAGTTTCAATTAATTTTTTACTTAAACTTGGTTTATCCAGTTTTTGAACAAGTTTAAAAAGTATATCTCTTGATATATTTGCTTTATATCTCCAATTTAATCAAGCAAAAGAAAGATATCTAAGATACCACTCATCACTTGTAAGTTTTTTTACATAATTTTCTTTATCTCATCATTTTGATTCATCAAAATAATCTTCTTTTTCTAATCATAAAGCTTCATTATATATTTGTTTATCGCTTTCTGGTAATTCATAAGTTGGGATTAATATACCTCAAGTTTCTATATGAATATCAACCATTTCAGCAATCTTTTCAGTGTTACTTAATGCTTCAGGAATAAATCAAAACATCATTTGCATTTCTTCAATACTCAAAAAAGAATAATCTCAATTTATAAGAGTTGGTCTATCTGGATTTTCTAATTCATGACCTGTTGATAATGCCATAATTACATCTTGAGTTTTAGCATCAGATTTATCAATATAATAACAATTATTTGTTGCAACAACTGGAATAGAATACTTAGAATTTATTTCTATAAGTTTATCTGTAACAAATCTTTGCTTTGGAATATCATCATGATATATAAGCTCTAAATAATAATTTTCGACTCAAAAAACTTCTTGATATAACTTAATTCTATCAAGAATTTGATTATCTTCTTTTCAAGACAAAATATAATAAGGAATTTCTCAAGAAATAGGTCATGACAAACATACTATTTCCAAATCTCAGACCTCCTCTTTTAATATAACTATATCATCAAATTTTATTTTTGAAGTACTAGAAGGATTATCTAAGCTTGCCTTTGAAACAAGAGATATAATATTTCTATATCAATTTAAACTTTTTGCTAATAATACTAATTTATGATTTATTTTTGAATCAAGAGAAGACTCTACATAAATTTCTGTTCATAAAATAGCCTTAATTCAAGCATATTTTGCTTCTTTATAAAGTTCATGACACCCGTGTATATTTGAAGTATCTGTTATTGCAATTGCCTTCATACCAAATGAAACAGCCTTTGATACATAATCCTTTGGCTTAGGAAGACCTTCTAAAATACTATAATGACTATGATTATGCAAGTGTACAAACATAAATTAAACCTATTATTATATCTAAAATATTAAATTTATTGTATCTATTTTTAATTATTTATCTACTTTTTTTCAATTTTTTTGCATATTTTAAATTTTAATGTTAAAATAAGTTTAAATAATAAATAATTTTCAAATTATGAGTGAAGTTTTAAAAATTGACAATGAATCACTAGATTTAAAAAAACAAATAGAAAAAGATCTTGTTTCAGCTGAAGAAAAAGCAAAAGTAAATGAAGCACTTGGTATGTTAAAAATATTTGATTCTAAAATTCCAGATTTTGATATAGATATGACTTATGACAAAAAAAATGATAAATTCTTTTTTATTTCTTGAAATGAAATATTAAATATATCTATGGATATATGAAAAATACAAGAAGTTTGAGATGCGCTTATAAAGTTGTTAAACAATAAAAATAAACTTTGAATAACTTGAAAGCAAGATTTTAGAAGAATATATGAAGATAACTTCTTTTGAAATGCAAGAGATAACCAAGTTTATTATAAATGAACTCCTTTAAACTGAAACAATTTAGACTTAGACTTAGCAATAAATAACAATAATTTTGTAGAAGAACTTTACAAATTTACTCAAAAAGTAAAATGAATTCCTGAAAAAAATTGGATAATACAAGGAGGAATATGAGATAGTAAAAATATATGAATTTACAAAAAGGCCTAGATTATATCTAAGCCTTTTTATAATTAATATAGCAATATATAAAATGTCAATTCAATATAGTTTATTAATAGTATTAAATATGATAAAATATAATAAATAATAATTTAATATAAATAAATGAAAAAAATAGTTTTTATAATTGTATGATTATTTATTGACTTAAGCCAAACTTTTGCTTGAGTTTTATCAACAAGCTGAAATTCAATTAAAAATCCTCTAAAAAACTGAGAAGAAATCAGTAATTGAACTAACTGAAGTTGGTTTGATATTAGTGAAGGTTGATTATTAAGTGATATAGCAAGTTGGGCAATAATAATTATATCGATTTACTTGTTATTTATATTAACAAAAAAAGCAATTCAACTTGCATTTGAAATATATTATGCAAAGAATTTAAGATACCTAAAAATAACATTGCCTAGAGCTGATTCAAAATTAGATAAAGAGAAAGAAACAAAAAAAGACTTTAAAGAAAAAATAGGTACAATGAGTATGTTTTACAAAGCTATTCATAAATTAAGTGAAGCTTGACTAAGAGATACATTAATTAATAGTATTTTTTGACACTCTAAAATATCACTAGAACTTGTATATCAATGAGGAGAAGTAACTTTTTATATTGTTACTTATAAAACTTATGTTAATCTAATAAGTCAACATTTAACATCTACTTATAATGATGCAGAAATTATAGTAATTGATCCTAAGGAATGATTTTATGTAAATCTTGATGAAAGCTGATATCATAAAAGATGAGCTTCTTTATGAAAAGAAAATGATGATGTATTTCCTATAAAAATATTTAAATATCTAGAAGATGACCCACTAAACAATTTTACAAATGTTTTTGGTTGACTTTCAAAAGATGATAAAGCAGTTTTTCAACTTGTAATAAAACCAGAAAGTTCAAGATACAATAAAAAAGCCATAAGAGCCGCTTGATTAGTAGCAAAATGAAAATATAAAAAAGAAAAGAAGCATCTATTTTGATTTTTAAGTTTTTTATGGAATCCAATTGTTGCAATTGTACAATGACCTGATAGTATGGTTGCTTGAAATAATGCTCCTGGTGCAAGTGAATGAGATGCATATAAGATATTTAACCAAGCAGAAACTGAAAGTCAAAAGGTTATGTGAGAAACAGCAGCACAGCCTATGTTTAAATCATCTATTAGAATACTTGTTTCTAGCAAAAATAAAAAAAATGCTGAAGAATGAGTACATGCAATAGTTGCTGCAGCATCAATGTATACAGATGAATACAATAACGCTCTAGATAACCCTCAAATACTTGAAGATGCATTCCCTTGGTTTTTCACTCCTGCAAGACATTTTTGATTTAAATATAAATTGGTTTGATTTTTTCAAAATGTATCTTGGTTTTCAGCTGATGAAGTATCAACACTTTATCATATGCCTGATATAGTATACAACAAGTCTCCTATAATTAATTGGTTAGAATATAAAAAATTACCTCTTCCGCATAATATAAAGTTCCCTAAAGAAGCAACAATTTTAAAAGAAAAAGTTGAAAATTGAAAAGATGAAAATTGAAAAGCAAAATATAAAGAAATATGAAAAGATGAAAATTGAAAAATAATATATGAAGAAATTGAAGTACATAGACAATTATGATGATTTCCAGTATTTAAAGATTGAGTTTTACTTTGATGGAATGAGTATAGAAATAAAAAAATACCTGTATATTTTTCTAGAAAAGACAGAGGAAGACATCATTATATTATATGAAAGTCTTGAGGTTGAAAATCTGTTTTTATATGATATTTAGCTAGACAAGATGTCCGGAATGGAGACTGAGTTTGTGTCATAGATCCTCATTGAGACCTAGTTGAAGATGTATTAGCATTTACTCCTAGAGAAAGGTTTAATGATGTAATAGTTTTCGACCCAAGTGATGATGAAAGACCAATGTGACTAAATATGCTTGAAGTTATTTCAACAGATCCAGAAATAAGAAAAAGAGAAATGGACAGAGCTGCAATGGACGCAACTGAAATATTTATAAAAATTTTTGGTGATGAAATATTTTGACCAAGAATACAACATTATTTCAGAAATTGATGTTTGACACTTATGGAAGATGTCGAAGATGGGGGTACTCTAATAGATGTTCCTAGACTATTTGTCGATGATGCATTTATGAAATATAAAGTATCAAAAGTAAAAAACCCTGTAGTTAAATCTTTTTGGGACCATGAATATGCAAATACTTGAGAAAGAGAAAAACAAGAAATGATTCCTTATTTTTCAAGTAAATTTTGACCATTTATAACAAATACTACTATAAGAAATATTATTTGACAACCAAAATCTGCTTTTAATATAAGAGAGATTATGGACAATAGAAAAGTTCTATTAGTAAATTTGTCAAAAGGTAAAATATGAGCATTAAATGCTCAATTACTATGACTGATATTTGTATCTAAAGTAAATATGGCAGCTATGAGTAGAGCTGACATTCCTGAAAATGAAAGAAAAGATTTTTATATGTATGTAGATGAGTTCCAAAACTTTGCAACTGAGACATTTTGAGAAATACTATCTGAGGCTAGAAAATATCACTTAGCACTTATAATGGCTCATCAATTTATTGCACAAATATGAGGTAATAGTTGACAAAAATGAGATAAACCTAGTATTAAAGATGCAGTTTTTGGTAATGCTTGAACAATTATGAGCTTTAAAGTTGGTGCAGAAGATGCTGAGTATATGGAAAAAGAATATGCTCCTTTACTATCTCAACAAGATATTATATGAATTGCTAACTTCACCGCATATTGTAAACTTAATATAGACAATGCAACTACTAGACCTTTTGATTTAAAAACAATATGGGATAACAAATATAAAAATCTTGAAATTGCAAAAAAATTAAAAGAGTTATCTAGAACAAAATATGGTAGAAAAAAGAAATATGTTGATATGGAAATTGAGGCTAGACTATGAATTATGCCTGAATAAAAAACAGAAATAAAAGCTCTGTTTTTTTGTTTTTTTTAATATATGTGATATTATAATATAGATTATATTTTTAAAATAAATTTCATGAGAAAAATCTTTATTATAACTATTATTTTTATATTAAATATAATATTTTTTACAAATGTTACACATTCAAATCAAACAATTCCTAGTGCAAATAATGTACAAATATGAAATAATGCTTGATGAAACTCTCTGACAAACAAATATTTAAACGATTTATGATGAAATTGAGATATAAATGCTTGATCAGATTGAGAAAAATCAATATATAACTTATTATTTACAATTGCAAAAGATTTAAAAACTATATTTTATATAATAGCATGACTATATTTTCTTATTTTAGTAATAAGATTATTATTTTCCGAAAATACAGAAGAGGCTGCTACAAATTTCAAAAAATGAGTTTTGTGGATAACTCTATGAATACTATTAATGCAAATATCATTTTATGTTATAAATACACTATATGCGAAAGATGTATGATGAACATTGGCAAATAATTTAACAAAAAATTTAATAAACCCGGTAATAAGAATACTAGAAACTGCAGCATCGTTTTTCTTTATATTGATAGCAATATTTGCATTTTATACAATAATTACTGCTAATTGAGATGAAGAAAAAGTAAAAAAATGAAAAATGACAATTGTTTACTGACTACTATGATTTATAATAATAAAACTAGCAAAAGAAATAGTATATGCAAGTTATTGAAGAATTGATTGTAGTGAGCGTACAATATTATGAATTTTTCAAATAAATTGAAATAATTGTGCAACTGTAAACCAAATATCTTGAATTTCTGATATAATAATTAAAGTAATAAATTGGTTAAATTGATTTGTATGAATTGCTGTAATTTTAATGATAATTTACGCATGAGTTCAGGTTCTATTTTCAGCATGAGATGAAGAAAAATTAGCAAAAGCTAAAAAAGCAATAATATACATAATAATATGAATTGCTATATTAATTTTAAACTATTTCATATTAAGTTTCTTAATTAAGCCTGAAATTGTTATTTAAATAAAAATAAATATATGAATATAATAAAAAAGATAACTATATTAATAATATTATCATTAGCTATAATTGGGTCAAATAAAGTTATTGCCTCAAATATAGAATGATTAGAAAATATAACTAATAAAAATTCAATAGAATTATCATGAACTAGTAATGACATATCAGATTCAGTAGCAAATATTTCTTTTAATATATTAAACAAAATAAAATATATATTCTCTTGAATTTTATTAATATTTATTGTTTATGCATGAGCACAAATGGTAATGTCAATGTGAACTGATGATGAAGCTCTATCTAAATCAAAAAGATCTTTATGGTATGCGTGAATATGATTATTTTTTATAAACATGCCTTGAACAATTTACAATGCTGTTAAATGAGATAAAACAAATATAAGTTGATGAATATGAAGCTCTTGGTCAAATGAAATAAATAGTACAACAACAAATTTATTTATTAATACTGATATATTTAGTCTAACTTTAAATAACACAGTTATAAAATTTCTTGAAATAATTATTGTATGAATAGCTATAATAATAATAATAGTTTCTTGATTAAAAATGATAATGTCTAGATGAAGAGAAGAAAATGTTAGTGAAGCTAAAAATAAAATCATATGGGCAATAATATGATTAATATTTGTGGGATTTATTGAAGCATGGCAAAAATTTGCTTATTCATGAAAAATAAATGATTGAAAAAATATATTTGAAACTATTGCAAATTTAGCTTTATTCTTAGCTTGACCTATAGCAATATTCTTTCTAACACTTGCTTGATACTACTATATAACATCTGCTTGAGATGAAGAAAGAGCTAAAAAATGAAAAACTATTATAATAAATACTGTATTAGCAACAGCAATTTTACTAGTTTCCTATGTGTTTTTATATGATTTAATGTCTTTATAAAATGAAAAAAAAATTATTAATTATAATAACAGCTTTATGTTTAATATTACAAATATGAATTACTAATGCTGAAGATGCTGTTACAATTAGAACAACAGAAAAAATACCATGAGTAGAATGTAATCTTATACCTGTACCAGCTGATAAAATAGATGCTGTATGAGCCCCATATTATCCAAATTTATATGATTGTAAGGTGGAAAAATGAGTATGACAAATAGTTAGTATGTTATGAAATATTATAAAATATTTTACATATATAGCTTTATTATCATGAGTATTATTTATAGTATACAATGGTATATTGTATAGTATGTGATGAGCAGATCAATCATTAAAAGATGATTCTAAAAAAAGAATAATCTGAACTTTAATATGATTAATATTATTATTATTAAGCTGACCAATTTTACAACTAATCGCCCCATGGATATATAAATAAAAAAGAAAGTGATTTTATTTTCACTTTCTTTTTTAGTATTTAATTTGGTTGCGGAGATAGGAATTGAACCTATGGTCTTCGGGTTATGAGCCCGACGAGATACCACTTCTCCACTCCGCGATAAAAAAAATAACAATAAGTTTTTGGTACGGCTACGGAGAATCGAACTCCGGTTACCGGGATGAAAACCCGATGTCCTAACCACTAGACGATAGCCGCATATGTCTTATTGCAGATGCAATTATATACAAAAAAAAAATTAGTCAAATGTTTTTTTGACTAATTTTTTTATTATTTACTTTTCATCTCAGAAACACCATCCCAATCAGAATTTGGTGGATTATTTATATAATAATCAGACATTTCTAAATAAAATTTACTTGGATTATCTCATAAAGTAATTAATTTTGAAAAAATATCTTTTGCTTCATCAAATTTTCTAAGATTATATAAACTAACAGCCTCTTCAAACTTAATTTTTATTTCATATAAACTATCAGATATTTGTCATTTAAAGCCTAATAATTCATAAATTTTTATAGGTTTATTTTTTCATTTTACTCTTATTTTATCCAAATATCTAAATTCAAAATCATTTCTTACTTCTTCATAAATATTTTCACTAACACATATATATGTACCATAAAATTTATTTACTCACTCTAAACGAGAAGCAAGATTTACACTATCTCATAAAGCTGTATATTCCATTTTTCTTCAACTAGAACCTATATTTCAAACTATAGCTTCTCAAGAGTGTAATCAAATTCTAACTTTAATAGTTGAAAATCATCTTTTTCACCATATTTTATTTAATTCTAATAATTTCTCTTGTTGTTTTAAAGCTGAAAGACAAGAATAATACGATGAATTTTCATATGGTGTAAATGCTCACCAAAGAGCCATTATAGCATCTCATTCATATTTATTTATAAATCAATTAGAATCCATAATAATATCTGACATAACTGATAAATACTCTCTTAGAAAAGAAACTAAATCTTCAGGTTCAAACTTCTCTGAAATAGTGGTAAATCATTCAATATCTGAAAAATATATTGATAATTTCTTTCTCTCACCATCAAGATTAATTTTTCAAGAGTTAGATAAAACTTCTTCTGCAATAGCCTTAGAAACATATTCTGATAAAGCTTTATTTAACTTTAATTTATTCTTATTTTCAACTAAATATTTAATGGTATTTGAAATTGTTAAAGACAATATCAAAGAAAAGAAAAGCTCAAAAAGATAATTTAAAAGATACGATGTAAATATAAGAATAA
This sequence comes from Candidatus Altimarinota bacterium, assembly GCA_013368515.1. GTDB lineage: Bacteria > Patescibacteriota > Gracilibacteria > BD1-5 > UBA6164 > JABWCI01. Next base: position 121,113 of record JABWCI010000001.1, read on the forward strand.
ATATAGGAAAAATCACTAAAAATATTGCTGTAATTGACAAGTTACTAAAAACTAATACATACCCTGAACGAGATAAATTAGAGTAAACTGAAAGTAAAATCAAAGTAAATATCAATAATAATTCTAAATTATTATCTAAATATAATAAATAATTTTTTGTCATTATTGTATTTATTATATTTGCTAAAACATAAACTCAATACTCTGAACCATTTGGGGTATTAAAAATATCTTTTAATCATTTAGCTGTTGCTCATATTAAAACAATTTTTCATTTAAATGCTGATGGATCAAAATTTCATTCATAGATATCTATAAATGAATATGATGGAAATTTTGAGTACTTATTTTCACTAAAAGAAGGAAGTGGAACAAAATTTATTAATATATCCTTATGTCATGACAATAAAAAAGGAATCTTATAATCAGGTCTTAAATAATAGAAATCATTGTCTTTATTTTCATAGCTAATAAAATCTTTATTATATATTTTAGAGTAGTAAGATTTTAATACAGATATACTAAAGTGATTATACGTAAATAAATCTTTATTTATATCATATAGTTCCGCTGAAGGTCTAAAACTTGTTACTATATTTGATTTCAAATCTACATTTGGTTGATAATATCAAAATGATAATGCTCAAGATAGAAATTTATCTAGTGGTTTCTCAATTATTTGCAAAGTTTCTCAACTTTCAAATTTTTTAGAAATTAAAGCTCATCATAAAACCACATTTCATGCATTTTTTATAGATTCTGAAAGAATATTGTCTCACTCTATATCAAGGTTATTATTATTTGCAAATATTATATCAAATGCAATTATACTTGCTCATGCAGAATTTAGATTTTCAATGATTGGTTTATATTCTCTCCTAGATATAGGAAATCAAAGTTTATCTAAAGATTTTTCATCAAATGTTAAAACAACTATATCATCATTTATTAAATTATTTACTTTTGCACTATCAGATAAATATATATGATTTTTTTTATTTATAATATAAGACTTTAATTTTTCATTTATTATATAAAATGGTCATCTAAACAATAAAATCAAAAAGAATATAAATGATGATATAAATATAGTTAAAAAAATTCTATTTTGGAAGATTTTTGAATTCAAAATTATATAGTTATTTAATAAAATTATTAATTTCTGTTTCTAAAGTATCTCTAATGGCACTATCAACTTCGTTAAATTTATTAAGTATATTATCCTTATCTAGATTAAAATTCGAATTTATAGTTGATTTAAATGTATTTATATTACTTATAAAAGAGTCTTTTATATTGTCTCAAAGATTTATTTTATTTATATACAAAAATAAATCTTCTTTTACATCTAATAAAGTAGAATTAGAATTAATAAATATTAATATATTATTAAGAGAATCATAGCTTTTTGTATTAATTGAATCTTTAAGATCAAAAACGAAACTTTCCATTAATAATTTTTGATTTCATAATGTAGAAACAGAAAACAATTTTTCTTTTAATTTTAATTTTAAATCAAATAATTCTTTATCATCACTAGACTTTATAAAATTTATATCTTGATAATAAGAGATAATTTCAGAATAATACAATTCCTTTTCTTTTAAAGATAATTTATCTATTTCAGATGAGCTAATAGAAATTAAATTATTTATTTTTGATTCTAGTTCTTTTTTAAGTTTATCTATATACTCTCTATCAAATCTCCTATTTAGTTCATCAAAAGCTGAATCTCTAATATTTCTGATAAATTCATCTAATTGAATAAAAGAAAACGTACTAATTTTTAAAGGCTTTTTTTCTTCAATAGTTATAACTTCTCAAGATGAATCTTTATAATCCACTTTATGGTCAACTACATATAAATAATCGTTATCTATATCCACATTAAAAGTTGTTCATCTAACAGCAGCTTCTCTATCCATAAAAGACTGTTTAAAATATGAATCCTCTCATATATAGCTTATTACATTTGACCATGATTTTCATTTAAATAACTCAAATGATATATTTAACTTGTCTTTATTATTAGAAACATAAAGCTCATTAACTTTTAAAGATGAATTTCATCATAGTCTTGTAACACTTCAGTCTCACCACTCAATAATAGCCATTGAATTATCTCAGACTGTTTTAACTAAATCATTTATATTAAGTTTATTCTTATCATTTTTAACTAAAAAAATATCATTTATGTATCATTCTCAATTAATTAATTCTACATAACTATTTCTATCAACACTTTTTTTGAATAAAGATATATAAACTGAAAATCAAATTATAAAAACAATTAAAATCAATATAAAATATAAAAATTTATTTTCTATTTTTTTCATTATAAGTATTATAAGAGAGTAAACATAAATATATATTACAGAAAAATTTTTAAAACTCAAAAAATATGAAAAAACAATACATTTTTCTTATTATGATAATAATAACTATATACATTATTTTCCTAATTTGAAAGTTTAAATATAATGAATATCAAATTAATTCACATATTGAATATATAGTATCTCTAAATAACGAGATAGAAAAAAAAATAAAATCAACGAATGAATTAATAGAGTATAAAACTTCAACTGCTTACAAAAACAAAGTATTGAAGGAGCAACAATGATTTAAAAATAAAGCTGAGAATGTAATATACTTAACAACTGAAGAAAAATATAATAAATTTACAAAAGAAATAAGCGAATTTAAAGAGGATGTTGAAAAAAATGAGAAAAGTAGTGATGAAGATAATGTGGAAGAAATGACTATATATGAGAAATGGATTTATTTTTTATTTAAAAAAACATCAGATTTATAAAAAGAGAGCAAATGCTCTCTTTTTATAAATCTGAAAAATCAGAAGGAAGTTCATCAATAGTATTTATATTAATAGTTGATGAAGTTGATGTTCAAAATAATTTATTTCATATTTCTTCAATTTTTTCGAAAATTCTTTTAGGTTCAGCGTATTTTTCTACATCAAGTCATAGTAATCTACCTAGAACTGGAAATATAAAAATAGTAAATACAGTAACTATTATACCTATAACAGCATATCTAATAGTATTAATTGCTGGCTTAATCTTTTCATCTTTTCCTCCAGACAATATTAAAAGTAGACCTCACCATAAAATAAATAAAATTGAAAATATTCAAGCAAATAAAACAAAAATTGATATAGTTAATAATACAAAATCTCAAAATTCCATATTATCTCAAAATAGTCATACTCATGTTTCAATAGCATATGCAGTCTCAATTACCATAAAATTATGTTAAAAATTAATCTAAAACTTTTAAATTTATTCTTTTATTTGTTTTAACTCAATACAATCTAAGCAATGATCTAATTGAATTAATGTTATTTCAAGCTTTTCAAATAATACTTCACATATCTTCTTTGTCAACAGATAATGTTAAAAGAGTACCTAGTTCATCTTCAACTTTATCAATTTTTATAGCTGTTTTATTAGAAACTATATTTTCAACTATAAAATGTAAAAAATTTACTTCATTCATAAATTATTAATCTAAAAAAATAATATCCTTCAATTAAATTATATTGAAGGATTTTAATTATAAAGAAACATTATTAGTTTTCATTAATTTTTCAACTCTTGGTGAGAATTGAACTCCATGAGAAACATAAGTTTTTACTTTATCTAAATCTTTGATTTTAAATTCTTTAGATATTGGATTATAAAATCCTAAAATTTCTTTGTAACCATGCTTAGCAGCAGCAGTATGTTCAGTTAATACAACTCTAAAGAAAGGCATATTTCTTTTTCAAGCTCTAGATAATCTTATTTTTAACATAAATCAATGTATAAATTATAAATTAGTATAACTTCCAGTAACCAATCGTACTCACTCTTGGACTGTCACTTAAATTGAGAGTTTAAAACCAAAAAGTATTTTTTAGCTCAATAACTATCAACTTAAAATAAGTTAAATTTTGTTTTAAGTATGGTGCCCAGGGCGGGAATCGAACCCGCACTACCGAGGTAACAGGATTTTAAGTCCTGCGTGTCTACCTATTCCACCACCTGGGCAAAATCTTCGCAAAGCGAAGAGTAAACTATATTAATCAGTTTTTTCTTAAAGTTTTAAGCCCTTTAGCTGAAACTCTAATTTTGTATACTAATCCTGTTTCAGGATCTTTAATGTTTTTATAAAAAAGATTTGGGTAAAATTTTCTTTTTGTAGCTCTCATAGAATGAGATCTATTATTACCAGTTGCAGTTCTTTTTCATGTAACTTCACAAATTCTTGACATGGTATTATTCTTATTAAGTAATTATTATGCTTTTATTTCAATTCAAACTCCATTTGGAATATTTAAACTTTGTAACATTTCCATTGTTTGAGAAGAAGGTTCTAAAATATCAATTAATCTTTTATGTCTTCTTATTTCAAATTGTTCTCTAGCATCTTTGTTAACAAATGTTGATCTGTTTACAGTAATTTTTTCAATTTTTGTAGGTAGAGGAATTGGTCCTACTACTTTAGCACCAGAATCATTAGCAATACTAACTATTTTTTTAACAGCTTCATCTAATAATTTATGTTCAAATGCTTTAACACTAATTCTAATTTTATTTGTAGCTTTTTTTGCCATATTTTTTAATAATAATTAATAAACTTTTTTTAATGTATTTCTAATTTCCCAACACTATTGCTAAGCAATAATGTTGGATTTATCAGATTACATTAATTATGCTAAAATTTTAGCAACAACTCATGAACCAACAGTTCTACCACCTTCTCTTATAGCGAATCTTAATCATTCAGTCATCGCAATTGGAGATTGTAATTTAACAGTCATTTTAACATTATCACCAGGCATAACCATTTCTACACCTGCTGGTAATTCAATATCTCAAGTTACATCAGTAGTTCTGAAGTAAAATTGTGGTTTATATCCTTTAAAGAATGGAGTATGTCTACCACCTTCATCTTTAGTAAGTATGTATACTTCTGATTCAAATGAAGTATGAGGTTTAATTGATCCTGGTTTAGCAAGAACTTGTCCTCTTTCAACATCTTCTCTATTTATACCTCTTAATAATAATCAAGCATTATCTCAGGCTTGTCCTTGATCTAATAATTTGTGGAACATTTCAATACCTGTAACAGTTGATTTTTGAGTATCTCTAATACCAACTATTTCAATTTCTTCACCTACTTTAATTACTCATTGTTCAATTTTACCAGTAACTACAGTACCTCTACCTTTAATTGAGAATACATCTTCAACTGGCATTAAGAATGATTTATCTAAATCTCTTTCTGGAACTGGAACAAATTGTTCGATAGCATCAAATAATTCAAGTATAGTTTTAGCTCCGTAAGCTTTATCATAATCAGTTGGATTTTCTAAAGCTGTTAAACCAGAACCTCTAATAATTGGAGTATCATCACCAGGGAAATCATATTTAGAAAGTAAATCTCTAATTTCCATTTCTACTAATTCTAACATTTCTTCATCGTCAACCATATCACATTTATTCATGAATACAACGATGTAAGGAACTCATACTTGTCTAGATAATAAAATATGTTCTCTAGTTTGAGCCATAGGACCGTCAGTAGCAGCAACTATTAATATAGCAGCATCCATTTGAGCAGCACCAGTAATCATGTTTTTAACATAATCAGCATGTCATGGACAATCAACGTGAGCATAGTGTCTAGTAGCAGTTTCATATTCAACATGAGAAGTATTAATTGTAATACCTCTTGCTCTTTCTTCAGGAGCATTATCAATAGATGAAAAATCTCTTATACCTTCTCATCCACCGTATTTGTGGTATAAAACAGCAGAAATACCTGCAGTAGTAGTAGTTTTACCATGATCAACGTGACCAATAGTACCAATATTCATATGTGGTTTAGATCTATCAAAAGCCATAATGTTTTTAATAATATAATAAAATAATTTTGTATTAAAACTTTAATAATTTATTTGGTAAAATCAAATTTAATATTTGAATTCTATCTTTTATTTTTTTTAACTTTTTTTTCTATAATTGTCAAAGCTCTTCTTAATTTTCTGTGAGCGTATCAAGTTAATCTAGGCATATTATATTTTGTTAAGATTTATTTGGTATTTATTCAATTTAGCTGTAACAATCTTAACAGCGCTTAATAACCATTTAGTTTCACCTTCAAATTCGATTCTAGTTTGCAGTTTTTTATAGTGAGCTACAGCGCTTCCTACTTTACCTCAAGCTTTAGGTCATTTTTTGTTAACTGCATAATTTAATCTTCTAGGTCTTTTATATGTCATATATTGTATATAAAGAAATAAGTAAATTAGCACCGAAAACGAATAGCCTTAGGCAATTCGTAAGCTTAATTGTAGTCATTTTTAAATAATGGAGCTTGTATATTTTAATCAAAATGATAAAACATTGACTATGCAAAAAATCTCCTTTCGACCCACAAAATTAAATTTGATTAAGTCTATTAGCAGATTTTTTACTATTATTTATTACTTTCACTACTTTTTAGAATATGGTGGAGCCTAAGGGAGTCGAACCCTTGACCTCCTGCGTGCAAGGCAGGCGCTCTAGCCAACTGAGCTAAGACCCCATAATCATTAAGTAATTTTTTAAGCATACAATTATTATCAATACAGAGACAAAATATTTTGTTTTAAACTCTCTATTTGTTAAGCAACATTGTGCTACATTAATGGCGGTCCCGACGGGATTCGAACCCGCGACCTCTGCAGTGACAGTGCAGCGCTCTAACCAGCTGAGCTACGGAACCATTTAACTAATGCTCGTGGATTATATAAAAAAAAATTATTATTGCAAATTTTTTTTATAAAAAAACACAAAAATGTCATAATTTATGAATTTAATGCCATTTTTGTGTTATAATTTTTTTGAACAACAATTATCTTAAATATTTTTTTGATGAAAAATATCAACTAAATCATCAAACAATCATAAACATTACTAATTCGACAAATAATATAAAGTTTGGGAATGAAAAAGTATATATATGTCAAAATACCAAATTTAAATTATTAAGTAATATAGAAAATAAAACTAAATTAAATACAAATGCTAAAAATGAATATATCATTCACTGAAGAACAAATGGTCAATAAATAAAAACATTTGATCATCAAACTAGCTTAGTTATATATATTTCATCTCTATAATAATAAATAAAATTTCAAATTATACTATATGTTATTATTGCAATTGAACCTACAAATATAAATATAATTACTGTTAAACCGAACTTTAATATTTCAAGAACAGAAGTTACATCTTCAATTTTTTTATATTGAGTGGTATAATTTGCAAAATAATCATCTCACTTATCACTATTTACTAAAAGATATAATCTAGACTCTACTAAATTATTGATTTTTTTATATTCACTTATTCATATATTTGATAAAACTATAGTATCTGGTAAAGGATTACTTCTTTCTAAAATTTTAACAAGGTCAGGCTCTTTTAATCTAATATCATTTAATATATCTTCTTTTGTTTTATATACAACTTCTACATCCTGATTCTGATTTTTTATATCGTCTATAAAATCAGTTATTTCTAAGGATGTTTTAGTATAATTTTCATTTACATATAAAGATATAGTTAATTTTGAGTTAATTGAATCAATAAGCTTATAACTTACATCTTCTAGTAAAACCAATATGTTTATAAAAAACATAAGTAAAGTCAAAACTAAAATTGAAGAAATACTCAAAAATTTATTTCTTAAGGAGTTTTTTACTCAGTATTTAAAAATACGAAAAAGCATAAATTATTTGCAACAAAATAAGTAATTTATAAAAGAATATACAATTAGATATTTTTTGCAAAATTTTTAATTATTTTATGACATTTATTTAAAAATCAAAATATGTCAAGTCTTATTTCTTGCTCCTATAGTTATAAATATGATAAAATAATAAGGAATTTATAAAATAATATAATATATATGGTTACTGGGACAGAAAAATTAAGTAACAATTGAGCTGAAACAACAAAAAAAATTAGCACTGAAGAACAACTTAAAAAGCTAAAAGAAGAAATTGAAGGTTGAAAATTTAATTTTGAAATTATAAAATGAGCACTTGATAATTTGCCTGAATGAGATAATAAGGCATTTGTTTTGGGGGCTATTTTTTCTTGATTAAACAAATTATGAATATCTATAGAAAGAATAAATAATGGCAAAATAACTCTAAGATTATGAAAACAAAATATTAAATGAAACCCAAATATAGCAAGTTATGAAGAAGCTGTAAGATACGAAACTATTTTAAATAGTAATTTTAAATCTTGAAAAATTAGTCATAGTGATATAGTAAAGGCACAAATGTACAGAACATGAACTATAGATGATTATATTGAGGAAGTATGAGTTGAAGATACTTCTACTTGATCTTATATTGAAAGATTATTAAATAAACACAATATAAAAGTTTTAGATTGAAATATATCAAATATAACTGAGTTTAAAAGTGAAGAAGAATATAATCACTTGATAAATACAATTAAGGTAATGGTAAAAGATTCTCAAGCTGATAGAGAATTTTTAGTAAACTATTTTGAATATATAAAAATAAATAACAAAAAACCTTTAGATGAATGAGAAATAAAAAATTATAAAAGAACTTCTGATAAAATCGAAAATGGAATATTAAATGAACTTGAAAGCCTAACTCCTGAACAAAAATGGTCATTATGAATTTGATCAAAAGAAGAAGCAAAAGAAGCAGCTGCAAAATTTAAAAATAATCCAATTGATGCAGTATTAGACACATTTAACAATTGAGGTGGAGCTCTTTGACTAGTATTAGGTATAATTTGAGCAATATTTTTTGGTAAAAATTGAGCTCTTGGGTGATTTTTAGCAGGTATGTGAATAGTTTGAGGATCTGCATTTGCTTGAGAATTAGGTAAATTAGCAGATAAAAAATGAAATTGAGATAAAAATCAAGACTCTTGAAATTCTCAAGAAGGTAAAGAAGATGAAAAAAATAATAAATCTGGTTTAGAAAAAGAATATATATCAATATTGAATCTACCTAACTGATCTGACTTAAAAAAAGACGAGCTTGAGAAAATATATTCTGATTTATTTAGAAACTCAAATTTTATAGAAAAAAATGACTCTTCTATACTTGATATATTCAAAACAGAGAAGGATTTTGAAAAAATAAAAGAGATATTTAAAAATTTTTGAATAGATTTAAATAATGAAAATAAAAAATACTATGAATATATTTTTAATAGCATAAAAGAAAAAAGAGTTTCTAGTATATGATCTCCTCTAAATTGAGAAACTTTAAAATCATATCTTGAAAGAAATAAAAAAGAAGATGAAAAAAAAGAAGATGAAGTTAAAAATGAAACATTAAGCGATAAAGAAAAAAACGACTTAATAAAATATTTTAAAATTGATAGTAATAAAGTTAAAACATTAATAGAAGATTTAAATTGACTTTGATTAAATCTATTTCAATTACTTAAATGATATAAAGATTTTATTAACAGTAAACTATGATGACTTGATAGTAAATATAAAGCAAAAATAATTGAATCAATTGGGAAAAAAGTTTCATTGATATGAGAAGAAATAAAAAATGTTAAAGAAGATAACTTTTTAAAAAATGATTTTGAAAACAATAGATGGATAATAAATGATAGAATAAAATCTATATTTGAAGAAATAAATAACAGAGTTATACCTAGTGCATATTTTTTAACAAAATATGATGAAAATAAAAAATATACTAAAGACCAAAAAGAAAAAATAAATAGAATTAAAGAAATGTTTGATTCTGAAATAACTGAAAGTTGAGAATTTGATAAAAAATTCTGGTCTAGTGCTTGAAAATTTGAAGTATGGGATTCTACAAAAAATAATTGGGAAGTTTTTGATATAAGTGATGAAAAAGACTTAGAATTCATGAAATCTATATGATTTATCCAAGATAGTCTTTTAGATATAGATTTATTAAGTGAGGAAGATAAAGAAATAGAAAATGATGCAATGCTTGCTTATTTAATAGCTACATGAATACAAATTATACCATATGCTTGAGCAGTAGTAAGTGTTCCTGCGATGGTTTGAGATGTAGTATGAGATGAAGATGGTACAATAAAAATTCTTAAAACTTTATGAATAGTTCCAGAAGAATATAGAATGGATAAAAACTGGTGGGATCATATATTGTGATGAGTTTGATTAGCTGCTACTATTTTTTGAGTACAATGAGCTGTAAAATGAGTTAAATTAACAGAAAAATTCCCTAAATTAGCAAAAATAAAATTTGATAAATTTGAAGATATGCTTCAATGAATTTCAAATAAATTATGAATGTCAAAAGAACATACAAATTTTATAAGCAGTAAACTTAAAAATTTATTATGAGTTTGAGAAGATATTAATAAATGAATTCAAAAATTTATACCTGAAAACTATTGATTAAATGATGCTGAAAAAGCAGTTTTAAATAGTTGGTGAAGAATAGAAAAGAAAATTAATATTCAATGAGAAGAAATTGTTTTTTATTTAAAAAAATGAAAAAAATGAGAAATTGAGGTTTCAAAATTGAAAAAACAAGATTGAACAATTTTAGAGTGAAAAAATTTAACAGACTTCATTAATCCTACAACTTCTATAAAACCTAAGGAAATAAAAGTATTTAAAAATTTTGCAAAAGAAAAGATACTTACTATTTCTCCTTGAGAAACTAAAACAATTTGATGAGTAGAAGTAAAAAATGTAAATAGAACTTCTATAATTTGAAAATATGAATATGAATATAAATATGTTTGAGAAAATTGATCTGAAATAGTTAGAAGATGATGAATAAGTGATGTATTAAAAGTAGTAAAACCAGAAGAATTAAAGAAAGAACTTAGTCAAACATGAAATTTTGAATGAATTATTAAATCTGCTAATTTAAATAAAGCTAAAGATGTTCAAAATCATAGAGTAATTATAGAAAACTGAGAACTAGTAATTACGAACAAAAGTAAAGTTAAATTAACATGAGAACAATATGATGAGTTTATTTCAAATAACTTACACGAAATACTTAAGAAATTTTGAGTAAACATAGATTCTAAAGTATCTAATCCAAGGATAGATAAAATAAAAGAAATAAGCGATAAAATAGCAAGCTTCAGTGATAAATCTAAGAAAATACTTCCTGAAAAATGGAAAAAAATAAATTGGATACTTAAAGAATTAACTCAGCCTTGAAGAACAATTGCACAATTAATTGATACTATTGCTAATTCAACAAATAAAAAATCAGATATAGCAAAAATACTTATTTTATGAGATAGAAGTGAATCTTATAAAAAATTATGAAATTATGCTAGATTGTGAATAAATGCATGATTAGCTTGATCATTAGTAATATTTGATGAAGATACAAATGTATGAGACTTAGCTGAGTTATTAAGCTATAACTCTTTATGATTAATATGGTGATGAGTAACAGATTCAACAATTGAAGATTAAAAAAGACCAAAAAAGGTCTTTTTTTGTTTTATAAAACAAAATATGTTAAAATAATATAGAATTTAATAAATAAAATGTATTTTTATGAATGCAACTGAAAAACTAGGAATTGGTAGATTTGAAACTAGTGAAGAATTGGCAAAAGAGCTAGAATCAAAAAATAAAAAAGAAATAGCTGATAGAGTAAGAGAAATAAGTAGAAATCAGGCTTCTGCTCAGTCTATAGAACTTAGAAATAAATTAAGAGAAGAGTTAAGTTGAAAAGAACATAGAGAAATAAGAGAAGCATTAGCTTGAACTTGAGTAGAAAGAGTTTTTGATAAAGATATGAGCGCCGAAGAAAAAGCTATAGCTGAAGTATGAGCTATAATACCTGGATGAGAAGAGGCAGCACAAAATATATGAAAAATGGAAAAATGGTGGAAAAGTATGTCAGAGTCATTTGAAACAGCTTGAGGCTTACTAAAGGAAGGGAAATTTATGGCAGCAATTGCGGTGTTTTTTAAATGACTATTTTGAAAATTTAGTTTAGACGAATGGAATAAAAAACCTGGAGAAGAAAATGAAAGTAATTGAAGTAATGAAAATAATGATACATATGCATGAGAATTAATGAAGATGAGAGCTTTTATAGAATATAATTATAATTGAGAAGATAAATGAGAAATATTAAATATATCTCAAAAAGAAAATTTTAAAAAACTTACATTAAAAGAAATAAATGAAATAAACAATGATGATAAAAAAATAGAAGAATGGATAGTAAAATCTTACTGAGAAAACGAAAAACCAGATAAAGAAAAAGTTAAAACATTATTTGAACTTTTTTCAACTAATTGAAAAGCAAATGAAACTCTTAAAAGAATACTATGAAATAAATATAATCATGATTTAAAAATAAGTGAAATAATTAGATTGATTTGAAAAGATCTAACAATTTTTGAACACATTAGTTCTTTAAAAGCTGAAGATATTATGAGTAAATCTTCTGAAATTGCTAGATTTGATATTTCAGAATTTAGTGAATGATGAACTCCTCCAATAATATTTAAAGAAAGAGGAATATCAAAAAATTTATGAGCTTTTATTTTAACTTGAGCAGAATATAAAGTATGAAACAATAAAGAAGCTCTTCTATCAGACACTAGACTATCAAAAAGTGAAAAAGATAAATTGAGAGAAATAATGGATTTTTGAGATAAAATTCAAAATGAAATAATTTCAAACGAAAAAATAAATTTATGAATGTGAGAGAAACTTTCAGATACATTTTCAAAAGAGCCCTTAAATCTAATAGAAATAACTAAATTATATGCTATTTTATGATGAGAATCTGACTTTAATAAAATGAATGAATTTAAACAATCATTTATATATTTTTCAATTTGATGATTACTTGATAAAAATAGAAGTAATTGGCAACAATGAGAATATATAATTAAACTTACGGATTTAATTGTAGAGTGAGTACAATGAAAAACAGAAAAAATACCTAAATGAGTAACTGAATTTTTATGAAAAGTATGAAACTGACTTATTGGACAAATAGAAAAAAGTCTAAAAGATTGGTGAATAACTATTGCTTGATGATTATTTGAAGCATGTAAAAAATACCCTATGTTACTGCCTACAATAATGCTTGTAATACTTATGTACCCTTATACTCAAAGAAGAAATATTATATGAGCAATATTACCAAAATTTACTAAATAATAAAAGTATGACTCCTGAAACTTCTTCAACACAAAGTATTGAACATCCAAAAACAACACCTGAAACACAATTATCTCCTGAACAAAAAAAAGAACAGGAGATTCTTTCTATGCTTGAAAATAAGTATTGAGTTGATTTAAAATTATACATAGAAGAACAATCTAAAGTTTGAATATCAATTTTAAAAATGGATATAGAAAACCCTAATCAAACTCAAATAGAAAAAAAAGCAAAAGAAATTTATGAGGCATATTTAAAAAGTGAAATTGAAAAACCAGAATGAGTTGAAAAAACAGTTAATATAGAAAATATAGTAGAAAATACATGAAATGATAAAATTGATAAACTAAAAAAAGAGTTTGATAAAGTACTTAACCCTATTCTTGATAAATATGATTTTTTAGATAACCAAACTAAAAATTTTGTTAAACTATGAATAAGTAATTCTCTTTTCAAATGAACTATTTGAGAAATATCAGACTCCCTAATATGATCATTTTCAAGCTTTGTAAATAGTTTATGAGAAATGGATGAAAATGGAATAAAAAATTTAGCTAACTTAGCTTTAGAAAATCCAAATGAATCATGAAGAAGTTTATGACTAGAAAATTTATTTAAACAAAAAATGTGAGATTTAAGTAAAAAACTAGAACAAATAAATGATATTTTAAATAAAGTAGAACCAAAATTAAATCAAACAGAAAAGCAAAACATAATTTCTCATAGTGATTGGTTTAGAAGTCCTTCAGCAATAGAAATGTGAGTAGAAAATCTAAAAGTATCTGATATAGATCCAAGTAAAACTAGTAAAAATGAAATACCTCTAGATACAGAAAAATTAACAGAGTATATGCTAAAATCTAGAGAAAACATTATATCATTATCTAAAAAACTTGATTTATGAGTTGGCATATGAGATAAGTTATATGCCATCTCTAGCAACCCAGTTTTATGAAAATTTTCTGATAAAATAATGGAAACTATTTTAAAATTACCTGTAATTTGAAAACTAATAGCTATTTTATTATGACTTGATCCAGAAAATGCTATATGAGAATACAAAGAAAATACAAGAAACTTTAAATTACTATCTTCTCTAAAATCTCTTTGAAAAAGAAAAGATAATTGAAAAGATGTTGTTTGAAAAGCTCCTTTTGAACAAATGGATTTATCACAATTAAGTTTTGATAAAAATAAAAATAATTTAAAAATATTGAGCTCAACTTTATGAGAAATAAAAGATGATAAGGATAATAATTTTTGGCAAAAAGCTTTTAGTGAACAATGATATGATACAGGTAATGGTAAACCAAAATTCATACTTAAATTAAATAATCATTGAAGTGATGGGAAAATAACAGATGATGAATTTAAAAAAATAATTGATGAATGAGTAAAAAAATATAAAGAAGAAGTTGATAAATCAAAAGCAACTCAAACAGAAAATGCTCCTTGAACACAATCTACAAGCACTGAACAATCTCAAACAAGACCTTCTGAAAATCCAACAGCAACCCAAAGTCCTGAATCAAATGAAACAGTAGATCAAAATACAAAAGATAATGCTTTAAGGTTACTGAAAGGAGAAACAATAGAATGACTTTCAAATACTTTATGATTTTGAGATTATAATGACTTTAAAAAAATTAAGATTGAAGACATTAAAAGTAAAAATGATATTGATTTAATTCTAAAAAAAGCTATATGAGAAGGTAGTAATATAGATGGTAATGAAATAGAAAAATCAGATTACGAAGAGCTTAGTAAAGATGTGAAAGATAGTCTAAAATATGCTATTAAAATAATTAAAAATTTCTTAAGTGAAAATAAAAATTTTTCTACATATGAAGAATGGGAATGATGATGATGAAAAGATTTACTAATAAATGATATAATAAAAATAAAAGAATTTAAAAATTATCTACTAAAAAAATAAGAGTTGATTAAAAAACTCTTTTTTTTATAATCAAAAAAATATATTTAACTTAAAGTAAACAAGAATCTATGCATCTTTCAGATTTTGACTACAACTTACCTGAAGAGCTAATAGCTCAAGCTCCTATAGAACCTAGAGACCACTCTAGGCTTTTAATAATGGACAAAAATTGAGATATAAGTGAAAATCAATTTTTTGAAATAGAAAATCAATTGTGAGAAAATGATATACTTGTACTAAATGAAACTCGTACTATAAATGCAAGACTATTTTGAGAAATAGACATATTTCCAAAATGAAAAAAACAAATAAAAAAAGTAGAGATATTTTTACATAAACAAATAAGCCTAGATACTTGGGAATGTCTAGGTTATCCTGGTAAAAATTTAAAAATCTGAAGAAATATCAGATTTTTAAATGAAAATTGAGTTCTTGTTTTAAATTGATTTATAGAAAAAGTAAGTGAAATGTGAAGATTTATAAAGTTTGATAAATCATGATTTGAGTTTTTACAAATAATAGAATCTCTTTGAGAATTACCTCTTCCTCCATATATAACAAAAAAACTAGAAAATTCTGAAAGATATCAAACAGTTTATGCAAAACATCATTGAAGCGCTGCTAGTCCTACTGCATGACTACATTTTACAAATGAGCTTTTAAAAAAATTGGAAAAATCATGAGTAAAAATAGAAAAAGTACTTCTTCATGTTTGAGTTGGTACTTTTAAACCAGTAGAAACAGAAGATATAACAAATCATTATATGCATAGTGAATACATAGAAATACAAAAAGAAGTAGCTAACAGATTAAACAAATACAAAAAAGAATGAAAAAATATAATAGCAGTTTGAACAACTTGTGTAAGAGTTTTAGAAAGTTTTAGTGATGAAAACTGATTACTTGATTATTGAAACAAAGAGACTTCCATTTTTATATATCCATGATATAAATGGAAATTTGTAAATGAACTTATAACTAATTTTCATTTACCAAAATCTACACTTTTGATGCTTGTATCAAGTCTATGATGAAAAGAAAACATTAAAAAAGCATATAATTATGCTATAAATAACAAATTTAGATTTTTTTCATTTTGAGATGCTATGTGGATAAAAAATAATAACTTGACAAAATAAAATAATTACATATAAGTATAGTCATATTAAAATTAAATTAAAATACTTATATATTTTATGCAAAAAAATACTTCCCTAGAAAAATTACTTGAAAATAATGAAGTATTATCTGTTAGCTCTAATAGTATATCAAAATTTGCTCGTTTAAAAAATATATGACAACTCATTGAGTTAGCAACTTGACAAGAAATTGAGTGAATAAATAATGAAAAACTTGTAAATAATGAAACTGTTACACTAGCTAGATATATACTAAGAAAAACAACTGAAATACTATGATATGATGCTTGGGACATAAGAGATAGAGAAATATTTCCACTTGCATTGAAACTATGAGAGGAACTCGTAGAAACTAAATCAATAGAAAACTTTGTTATATGAGCATATATACAAAAAATTGCATATCAAGTTAAAACTATACATCTAAGATATGAAAGATTAAATAAACATAAACAAATCCTTGAATTAAAAAAAGATAGTACAAGAGATCATCTAACTTGATTATTAAATAGGAAATCAATGGAATTATATCTTGAAGATGCTATTGCAAATAAAAAAAGAAATGGTGAAAATTTTTGAGTAATTATAATTGATATAGATTTTTTTAAATCAATAAATGATACTTATGGTCATAATACTTGAGATATAGTTTTAGAAGAAATATCTGCATTATTTAGAAGATTTTTCAGAGAAGAAGACAAAATTTGTAGATGGTGATGAGAAGAATTTTTATTATTAATGAAATGATGAAATCAAATAAATTATACTAGAAAAATAAATTCTCTAAGAAAAGAAATTGAAAAAACTTTAGTTTGATTAGTAAATGAAAAAATAAAATCATACTGATGTAAATGCAGAGAATGAAAAGATAAACATGATTGTCATTGTGAAGATGAAATAATACAAGAAAATGTAACTATAAGTAGCTGAATTGCAGTATTAGAAAAAATAGATACTCCATTTGAAGTTGTAAAAAGAGCTGATGAATGATTATATCTTGCGAAAGTATCTTGAAGAAATAAAGTTATATTTAAAGAATTTTGAGAAAACAAAATCATATAAAATAAAAACTCCTGAAAAATTTCAGGAGTTTTATTTTATGTCAACGATTTCTATGTCAAAATTTAGAGTCTTTCAAGCCATAGCATGATTTGCATCTATAGTAACTGTCATTTCATCATCTGCTATTATTTCTATATTTCACATTTGAGTTGGAAGTATAGTTCAAGTTTTTAACTCAAATCAAGCATTTTCAAAAGGAACTAGATCTGATTTAGGTATTACTTGAGTATTATTTTCATCTCTTTCTCAATAAGCATCTTTTGGTTCTAAAGTAACTGATTTTTTTTCTCATATCTTCATACCAACAACAGCTTTATCAAATCCAGGAATCATCATACCTCATCATACTATAAAATCAAGAGGTTCTCATCTATCAAAACTAGAATCAAATTTTTCACCATTTTCAAATGTACCTGTATAATGAACTGAAACTGTATTTCAATCAGATACCTTAAAATCTTTTTTCATAGATTTTAATTTTTCTCATCTATTAGAATAGTTTTTTTTTGCAACCTCCAAATCAAAATCATAATCTTTTAAGCTACCTCATTTATATTGTTTTATCTCTAAAGAAATGATTTTTACTTCTTTTTCTGGTCTATCACTTCTATCAGTTTTAACTTTTGCAATCTTATCTACATTGTCTATTCAATCTACTACTTCTCCAAAAACACTATGTCTATTATCTAAATAATTATTATCATTAACATTTATAAAGAATTGACTTCAATTAGTGTTTTTACCAGCATTTGCCATAGAAATAGTATATTTATAATTCTTTAATTCACTATGAAATTCATCATCAAATTTTTCTCAATAAATACTATTTCATCACATACCAGTACCTGTTGGATCTCATCATTGAATCATAAAATTTTTTATAACTCTATGAAAAATTATACCATCATAATACCCTTGTTTTGCTAATCATATGAAATTTGCTGTTGTGATAGGAGCAAGTTCAGTTTCTAGAAGTATATTTATAGTTCAATTTGTTGTTTTCATTATTGCAACAACATCTCAATCATTATATTTAAACATATTTTTTATTTTTTAATTTCTACTAATTCTATATCAAAATTTAAAACTTTTCAAGCCATTGGATGATTACCATCTAGAGTAACTGTAGTTTCATCTGAGCTTAAAATAGTTATATTTCAAATATCTGTTGATAAAATTTCTCATGCTTCTAGCTTATATCCAGCATCAATAAATTCTTGTAATTGTGTTTTTTCTATAACTTTATTATATGTGTCACTTCTTTCACCATAAGCTTCATCTGGTTGTAAAGTAATAGATTTTTTTTCTCAGATTTTCATACCAACAACTGCTTTATCAAAACCAGGAATCATTTGTCATGCTCAAACTTGAAAATCTATTGGCATTTCTCTATCATAAGAACTATCAAATTTTTCTCCATTTTCAAATGTACCAGTATAATGAACTGATACAGTATCTAGTTCTTTAACAACTTGATTATTAGTACATGAGCTTAAAAATAAAGCTGTAAATACTGAAAGTAGTAAAACTATTAATTTATTTTTCATAATTATATGGGTTAAATATTATTTTTTTTTATAACAATTCTCTTTTTTTGCTTATTATCAAATATAAACAAAAGGTATTCTAATAAGTTTTCTTCGTTTGCAAAATTTTTTATATTACTTCTTAACTTTGTAGTATCAACATAAGAAAAATTTAATTTTGTATCGAGTGAAAGAAATTTCTTTATATCATCTAAATTGATTTCTGGGAAAAAATCAATTTGATAATTTATTCACAATTTTTTTATAGATTTTATTTTAAATTTATTGGCTTGCAATTTTAATCTAATTATATCAAACAGATTTTTAGTAGCTTTATCAAAATCTCAAGATATATCTTTAAAGTCATCTATCAAATTTTCTAGATCATTTAAGTCTCTTATACTTTCTATTTCTCTGTAAAAATTTAGTTTATCCAATTCTGAAGAAAAATAATTATCACTTATATATGCTTCTATATTTAAATCTATTATAGTATCAACTCTCTTAAGTGAAACTTCTTCTTCCGATATAATATTTCTGCTTATTTTAAGTTCTTCAATCTTATCTTCTAACATTTCCAGAAATAAACTTATACCTATTTCATTACTACTTCAACTTTGTCTAATTCACAATATATCTCATCATCATCTGATTTCTAAATCCTTGACTGCTAGCTCAAATCATGCTCAAAGATGACTATAATTGACAATAGTTTTAAGTCTTTTAGCTGCATCTTCTTTTATAGTATCTTTTTTAAAAAGTAAATAGCAATATCATTTATTTAATCATCTACCAACTCTTCATCTGAGTTGATGAATTTGACTTATTCAGAAATTGTTTGCTTCGTTTATAAAAATAGTATTTACATCTCTAAAATCTATACCGTTTTCAACTACTGTTGTGGCTAAAAGTATATCATATTGTTTTCTTTTAAATTCTATGATTCTTTTTTCTAGAGTATCTCATGGAAGTTGACCATGAGCGACAACTATACTTTTTCAAGGAAGTAGTTTCTCTAGATAAGATTGTAAAGCAGTTATAGTTTCTACTCTATTATGTATAAAAAATACTTGCCCACCTCTATCAAATTCTCTTTTAGCAGCCTGAAATATAACATCATCATCAAAAGAAGAAACTATAGTTTGAATAGACTGTTTTCAGACAGGAGGAGTTGTCAACATTGACACCTGTTTTACTCAATTTAAAGCCATATTTAGACTTCTAGGTATAGGTGTTGCAGACATAGAAAGTATATCTATATTTCATTTAAAACTCTTAATTTTTTCTTTGTCTTTTACTCAAAACTTGTGTTCTTCGTCTATGACAAGTAATCATAAATCACGAAATAATACATCTTCACTAAGTAATCTATGAGTACCTATTATCAAATCTATCTTTCAGTTTTTTAGTTTTTCTAAAGTAGTTTTTATTACACTAGGTTTTTCAAATCTAGTTATGACTTCTATATTAAATGGAAAATCTAAAAATCTTTCTTTTGCTTTTTCAAAATGCTCATAAGCCAATACTACAAGTGGAGAAATAAGAGCGGCCTGTTTACCATTTATGATAGCTTTAAATATAGAAGCAAAAGCAACTTCTGTTTTACCAAATCATACATCTCAAGAAAGCAATCTATCCATAGGATTTTCGCTCTCCATATCCTTGTAAATCTCTTGTATTACATTATATTGATCAGAAGTATATTCATATTCAAAACTATTAAAAAATTTTGCTTCTAATTCCTTGTTACTTTTAAAACTATGTCCTATTTGTAATTTTCTTTTTGCATATATTTCCAGCAGTTCTCAAGCTATTTGTTCTACATCTTCACTTACCTTTTTAAGTTTCTTTTCCCATTCTTTTGTAGAAAGAGCTGTAAGCTTAGGATTTTCAGTTCATACATATTTAGATACACGACCTACTTCCGTTATAGGAACAAATAATTTATCACTATTTTTGTATTCTAAAGTGATGTATTCTTTTTTAACTCAAGCAAATTCTTTTTCTATTATTTCACGAAATACTCATACTCAATGATCTATATGGACTATATAATCACCTGGTTTTATTTGCAAAAGCAAATCCATATTTTCACTTATTGTTCTTTTAATCCTCTTTTTTATAAAGATTCTTGATATATTGTCATCTCAGACTATTACAAAATCATCGTTTTTTGCACTTTTTATATTATTTAATGTTGTATCTAAAACTATTACATCTTCTAAATTATTTAAATTTAAAAAATTGATAATAGTTTTTTTATTTTTTGTTATAATATATTTTTTCCTTTTTTTATCTTCTAAAAGTAATCTAAATTCATCTATACTATGCAAAACAAGTTCATTAAAACATAGATTGATAGAATCAAGATTATTTCAAAGCGAAGAAAAAACTATATGATTATCAAGTTTTGGATAAAGTTCATCAAAAAAAGAATAAAAATCAATAGAATCAAGAATAGTGAAAACAGTATTTTTTTCAAAAAAACTAAGTAATTCTAAACTAGTTTTAGAACTATATTCATAAGTTGTTAATGGCTTATTAACTCCAAAATTATATGAAGATATACTTTTTCAATCACTTATTATGCTATCAATTTCGTCTCACCAAAAAGAAAATTTGATAGTTAATCAATTATAACTGGTAAAGTTAAGAATATCTCAAGATACAAAAAAAGTATTTGGATTTTGATGTTCACTAAAAATAAAACCCAATTCATTTAATTTCTTTGTTATATCACTTATTTTTATATTATCTCATTTAGAAATAGTAAAGATATTTTTATATTCAAATTGAGCTTTATTTTCTAAGACTATATTAAAAAAATCTTTATTAATTATATATGCTCAACTAGAGTTATAAAACAAATCTACAAAGTTTGATATATTGTCCATTTTAGACAATTTTAATCAGAGATTATCCGCTGTTTTAAGGTAAGAAGTTATATTTTTATCATTTTCGACAACAATTAAAAAACAAGCAGTTTCATCTAATAAACTTTTAAGCATATTGAGCTTTAAAAATGTATTTCCTGCTTGTGTATAGATCTTATTTTTTTGTAATTTTATATTTAAATCTAACACCTTTTAATATAATTAATATCTTTATTATTTACAAATTATATAAAAAAATTAAAATAAAAAAAATTATTATTTAAATTTTAAAAAATAAATGAATTTATTTATAAATCCTATATCAAAAAATTGTAACATATTTTTATTTAACGATAACAGAGAGATAATTGATAGTATAGTTTTTGAACTAAAATGAAATGAATCTAGCTTACTATTACCTACTATTGATGACTTTCTGAAAAAAAATAATATAGATTATTTTGATATAAAAAACATAGTTTTAGTAAACGGACCTTGAAGCTTTACATGAGTAAGAACTGCAGTGCTAGCTATAAATACGATTAACTATATAACAAAAAAAAGTCTAACTGCTATAAGTTATTTTGAGTTGTTTAAAGATTATCCTATAGTTAAATCTAGCTCTAAAAAAGACTGCTTTTTTAAAGAAAATATAAATAGCGAAATAGAGATAATAGAAAATAGTAAACTAAAACAAATTTTAGAAAAAAATAATATAAAAACTATCTATTGAGAAATAGAACTAGAAAACATTGAAATAATTGAAAAAATAGATTATTTGAGTATAATTAAAGAGTTAAAATTTCAAAATCTTGAAAAAATAGAGCCATTATATCTAAAAAAACCAAATATTTCTTAAGGAAATGCGGAAAAACTTCGAATTTCTTCGTTAGAAAAATTTATTTCTCAGTCATTTACTAAAGTAAACTCCTTTCGAAAAAATTTTTCTTCCTCGAACTTCTTGTTTTTGCACATTTCCATTATTATTACATTATTTCTTAATAAAAAAATATGCTTCAATTAGAAAACATGAGATCATGAGAAAAAATAGTTATGGTAGTTAAAAGACACTGGATAGTATTTTTTATATTATGAGTATATTTTTTTCTTGCTTTTATAGCTAGTGTAAGTCTTTATATAATTTTATGATTCAATATATTAACTCATATGTTAAATATATTATTCTGGATGATTTTTTCTCTATTTCTGTATATAGAGTGGTTAAATCATGAGCTAGATATGTATGTAGTAAGTGATAATAGAATTATTTGAATAGAACAAATATCTTTTTTAAATAGAGTTGTTTCTGAATGTAATTTATGACAAGTCCAAGAAGTAAATTCAAAAACTAGCTGACTTTTTGCAAATATACTTAACTATTGAACACTTTCTATACAAACAGCTTGAAACAAAACAACTCTTCAAATGGATTTTTGTCCAGATTCTATGCAAGCTGCAAGAAAAATACTAAATATAGTAGATCACTATAGAGATAGTCACTTGTCAGTTAAAACAGAAGAAAAATAGTAATAATTTAAAATTAATGAAAGAATTAAACTTAAAAGAAATACTTGAAAATACAAGTGATTTAAACATACAAAAAAAAGTATGATATGTGGCAATAATAGGTAGACCAAATGCATGAAAGTCTACTTTTATTAACTCTCTTATTTGAGAAAAGATATCTATAACTACAAATGTACCTCAAACAACTAGAAAGAGAGTCTTAGCTATATACAATGATACAGATAGTCAAATAATATTTTTTGATACTCCTGGAATACATAAATCAGAAAAAGACTTCAATAAAAAAATAAATGATGTAGCTATTAATTCTTTTAAAGATAGTGAAATAATATTGTATTTTATAGATTCGACTAGAGAAGGTTGAGAAGAAGAAAACTACATTAGAAATATACTTGAAATGGTTAATAAACCAATAATTAAAGTATATACAAAAACTGACTTAGAAGCAAAAATAAATATACCAGATAATGAAAATATAGTAAAAATTTCTAGTATAGAAAAAACTGGTTTTAGTGAACTACTTGAAAAAATAAAAACTCATTTAAGAGTCTGACCATTATTTTTTCCAGAAGAATATTATACAAAACAAGATATATATTTTAGAATAAGTGAAATAATAAGAGAGAAAGCTTTTTTACACACAAAAGAAGAACTACCTCATTCTATATACATAAAAGTAGAAGAAATAGAAGAGTCTGATGATTTATTAAAAATAGTTGCATATATATATACTGAAACTGAAAGTCAAAAATATATAGTAGTATGAAAATGATGAACTCTTATATCTAAAATATGAAAAGAGGCAAGAATAGAATTAGAGCAGATTTTTGAGAAAAAAGTTTTCTTAGCTCTCAGAGCAAAATCACATAAAAATTGGAGAAAAAATGAAAATTTAATAAAACAAATTTTAAACTAAAAAAAAGACTAGAATATCTAGTCTTTTTTTTTATTTTAATCTTTCAACTAAGTCAACAAATGCTGAAGTTGGGAATGCTCATGATATAACATCATATTCTAAAGTTTCAGTATTTATCAAAACATTACCTGGAGTTCAAGTTACTGAGAACATATCAGTACCATTTTTCATTTGAGAAGCAACTTTTGCTGCATAAACTTTATCATCTAAACATTTTTCCATTTTAGATTTATCAGCACCAAGCTTAACAGCTTGTTCTATTAAATAAGTTTTTGAGCTACTTAAAGAAGTATTTATATTTCCATCTGCTTTAACTTCAGCGTCTGTAAAACTTTTTTCTATAAGTTCATAAAATCCTTTTGACCCTTTTTGTGCTCACATACATTCTAAAGCCTGAGCAGCAGTTTCAGCATTATTATGAAAATATAGTGGAAAATGTTGAAATACTAAATTAACATCACTTGGATATTTTTCCAATACTTCTTTTGAAGTATTGCTTTTAAAATGTCTAGCACAATAAGGACACTCTAATTCACTATATTCAAACCACATTATTTTAGCTTTTTCATCTCATTTTACATATACATCTTTTTTAAGAGTTTCTAGCTGTTCTTTTGTAATCATTCTAAATCATCTTTCACTTCTTTCAACAAATGGGTCATATGTAGCTCATACTTCTAACATATACTCTCCACTTTTAATAGCTTGTAAAAATCAATTAATTTTTGGTTGTCAAGCTTGAACTGGATCTAAAGAAACATCAAAATTATTTGTAGAAAATATAAATGCTGGTAAAGCTTTTATGTTATTTTCAAGTAGATATTCTTTTACTCATG
Source organism: Candidatus Altimarinota bacterium (assembly GCA_013368515.1). Classification (GTDB taxonomy): domain Bacteria; phylum Patescibacteriota; class Gracilibacteria; order BD1-5; family UBA6164; genus JABWCI01. The sequence continues at coordinate 146,146 of JABWCI010000001.1, forward strand.
AGTCAGAAAAATCTTTTACAACTATTTCTGCTCAGCTTATTGATGGAAGTAATTTTAATTCATTTATTATAACTTCAGGATCAAAAGTAGAATCTCTTGAATCTTTTATAACTTGTATAGATAATTTATCATACTTTACTTTAGACTCTCCTCATCAAGAAGACATCTTTCATAAAAAAAATCACATAACTGCTATAACTATAGCCATAACAATAATAACTCATAAAAGTAAATTATTATTGTTTACTTTATTTTCTTCTTTTTTTCAAAAAAACATATTAACATAATTGTTAAAAAATAAATAACACACTATATTTTAACTCTGTGCTATAAAAAGTAAAGCATAAACTAAAAAAGGACTTGATTATTAGTCAATAATACATTTTAATTAAGTTTTAAAAAATATGGTATAAATAATATATTATATCCTAAACAAAAATAAAATGGCAAATAATATATATTTCAAAGAACAAAATATCTTAAAACTACAAAAGCAATTACAAACAGACAATATCAAAAATATAAAAATATATTTTTGATTTGATATAGCAAAAGATTTTCATTATCTAAGTATACTTGTTGAAGTAAACTGAAAAACTTCTTTGTATGACATATGAGAAATAAAAAATAATTTTGAATGATTTCAAAATCTAGAAAATATTTTTAAAAAAATAATAGAACTAAATATAAGCATAAATAATTTATTTGTATGACTTGAAGTAACTTGAAGTTATTATTTTTCCCTAGTAGAACAAATAAAAAAATTATGAATAGAAAATATTTACATAATAAATTGATCAAAAATAAAACAATTTAAAAATTCATTTATCAATTCAAAAATAAAAAATGACAAACAAGATAGTATAGTTATCGCATACTATATAAATACTTTTAAAGACTTGTTAGAAAAAGAAAATGAAGCTATAAAAAACAATTCTAAACAGATAAATAGAAGTCTATTTTTAGAAACATCTAGACTTAAGTTTCTATATAGACAATATTATGCTGAAAAGAAATCATCTTCTATAATAAAATCAAAGATAAAAGAACTAACTAACAGAATAATGCCAGAAATATATCAGGTTTTCAATAAATCAAAATTTTCAAAGATGGAATTATACATAAAATCAAACTTTACAAAAGATGAGATTTGTGAACTATCATCAACAGATTTTTATAATAGGGTTATGAATGGAACTTGAAATATAGAATATAACAAAAAATCCTACATAAAAAAACTTGAAAAACTTCAAGAAGTAATAAAAAATAGTATATGAATATATGATGATTTTTGAGTATTCAAATGACAAATGAAGATATTGGTAGAAAAGTATTATTTTACAACAAATATAATAGCTAATTTGGAAAAACTGATAAATCTAGAGATAGAAAATGCTTCTCTTTTTATACCTGAAATTCATTGAGTATGAAATATACTTTTATGAGCATTTTATAGTGAGTTATGAGAAAATCTATACAAAAAAGATATAAAAGAAATAGTTTGATTTATATGATGGTACCCTACAGAATATTCTAGTTGATGAAAAAGTTTATCAAAAGCTAGATTTCAAAGTAGATGAAATAGGATTCTCAGAAAAGTTTCTTATCTTATAGCCCTTTCTATGACTAGACATTGTAAAGAGGTAAAACAACTAAAAGACAAGATACAAGCTCAAAAAAACATAAAAGCCATGGAGGCTATGATAATAACTTGATCAGTACTACTTAGAATAATAATATCTCTATTAAAAAATAAAAATGATTTTGATATAGAATTATTTAAAAAAAACTATTTAAACTAACAAATAGTTTATTTGGAGCTAGCTCCCCCATTACATAAAATAAAAAAGAATAATCATATCTTAGTGTTGAAGTAAGGAGATCATCATCCTATAACTAATTTAAAGTATTTTATAATGAATATTATTCTTTTTTGGTATTTGAAAAAACTAGAGATAAAAACAAAGGAGTTAATCATCCTACAACAAACTATATAGAAAAAATACAAAAAACAAACAAGCTTAAATAATTTATATTTGGGTAAGGGTTTTATTTGTAAAATATGAAAATATGGTGATTTATATGTGGTAAATAAAAATAATTTCTTTAAATCCTGCTTCTGCAGTTAATGGAACTCAAATTCCAAACAATGGTACAGTAAGATTTGCTAAAGTTGATTTTACAGCTGGTTCTCAAGATGTTTCTGTTAACACAGTTGAAGTAAAATCATTAGGTTTAGCTTCTGTTCCAACTGGTACTAGAGTTTTCTTTGAAAAAAATGGTAAAAGATTATCAGGAAAAGCTGCATTTTCTTCTGATAGAACTGCTGTAGTTTCTTTCGCTCCTGCTTTAGTTGTTAAAGCTGGTTCTACTGAAACTCTAGATTTAT
>JABWCI010000010.1 GCA_013368515.1 Candidatus Altimarinota bacterium
ATAATTATTTTTATTGTATTGAAATAATTGTAAAGAAAATATATCTTCTAAATCATCACTATATGTATCCCAATTTTGATTTAAAGTAGAGCTAGGATTACTAATCAAATCATATATATTACCATTTTTTATTTTAGTATACAATCTATTATAATTTTGTTCTAGATAATTTGGTATATTTTTACTTTTAAAATAATCATCTTGATATTTTAATAATGACAAAGCAGATAATCAAAAACAACTACCATTATTTATAAAAGTTATATCATTGTTTAATCATAATGATTCATATGCTCTTATTCTCTTAATTTCTCATTTTTCAAATCAAGTTCAAACTCTTGTATCAAATGCTTTATCAAATATTTTCCATTTTCTTCAATCATCTTCTGTTATTTTATAAAAAGGTTTATTATATGTAAATTCTATATCATATGTTCAAGTTAACATTCAACTAGTAGGGCTTCAATTCACAAACTTAAACCCATAAGGATAAGGCTCAAATCATTCAAAAATAGAGAAATCTGTATCTACTCCATTATTTCCAAATTCTTTCCATTCACTAGCATTTCACTCTGTATCTTCTATTTTAATATTCCAATAATAATCTCATTCACTTAATAGTATTTTTGTAAATACTTTTCATGAATTTGTAAAATAATCACTTGTATAATTTTGTTTAGTTATTGTTTCTCATTTTTTATACAATTCTATATTTAATCTCAATTCTTTTCATTCTGGATTATCTATTTCTGCTTCAAATATAACTCAACTTCCAGATTGAAATTTACCTATTTTACTTCAAACTTGTATTTCTTCTATTTCTTCTAGAGTTGCTGGTATTATGTATTGATTTAAATTTGTTGGTGTTGGGATTTCTATTGGTTGTTGCTCACAATACTCTTCATTATAATTACATAAACTATACTCTTCTTTTGATAATGTAAAACTTGGAAATATATCTCAAATTGTACTTCATCAGCTTCATCATGCTGAAGAACTTGTGGATGTAATTAATCATATACACTTATAATTTATTTTATATTCTGTTTCTTTATTTTCTAATCAAATAAGTGTACATCACATTGTTCAAAAATATGTACTTCACCATACCCAACTTCACTCATAAGCACTTGTATTTTCCCACAAACTATCATAATATGATTTACTAGATATAATTTCTCAGTTAGATTTTAGATTAAGTTTAACTAAAAAATGTTTTCATTTTGATCAAAATACACTTATTGATGAATTTAAATCATCTATTTCTTTTTTTCATCATATGTAAAATATATTTTTATTTGGGTAGTCTAAAATTCAATTTGGTCATTTATATTCATAATATATTTCTATTTTATCTTCTATTCTTATTATTTGTTTTATTTTTGAATATCTTTGATTTCATATCATATCCCAATATAAATATTGTCTTCATGTTGAAAAAAATACTGTATCTACAGAATCTATTAAATTTCAATTTTTATATAATTCTGTTCTTCATACATTTCTTGTATTATCTGAATACAATACATAATGTTTTATTCTATATCAATCATCATAATTATAATATTCTACATATCTATAATCTGTATAATTATTTGTTTCGTATGTATAATTTGAACTAACACTATTAATTCACAAAAAAACTAATAACATTGTTATCATTAACAAAAAAATCTTTTTCATAGTTTCAAGATTTTTAGAAAATAAAAACTATTCAAACTATCTCATAGTATTTATTTTTATATTTTTGTAAATATATTTTTAACATTTTTCCTTATTCTAAGCCAAAAATAAAAATAAGGCATATTATTATACTCATACCACATTAAAAAAGCATTAAATTGTTTTTTTGAACTTTTAAAACACAAAAAAAAGAGTTTAAAAACTCTTTTTAAAAAATTAGTGACTACACCCACATCATCATGTACCGCAACTATCATCTCAATGATTATGATCATGACCATGTTCATGCATAGCTTGTTCTTGTAAAAATCAAATAAATGTTTCAATTAAAACTTCAACCATTTTTCCATCATCAGTTATTTGAGAACCATCCATATTAGGGATAATTTGTTTTAATAAATCTAATTTTTCTTTATAATCTTGATTTATTTGTACTGTTAAATTTGTCATCTATAGTATTTTATGTATTAAAATGTTTTTATATATTATCTTTTTACTATAAAAAGTAAAGTAATTATTTTTTTATTTTTCAAAATTTTTCTTTAAAACTCTTAAGTATCTTTTTTCTATTTTTAGCAACTTCTTCACTATCATCAATTTGTAAATCTCATTTTTCTGATAATAAAATAGCTATAGGTTTAGTTACTGGGATTTTTGCTAGTATAATATTTATAATTACCATAATTGGAACAGATAAAAGCATACCTACTATTCACCATAAAGCTCACCAGAATCAAAGAGAAATAATTATAACAAGTGGGCTAAGGTTTAATCTATTTCACATAAATTTTGGTTCTATAATATTTCACATCATAATTTGAACTCATATCAATCAAGAAACCATAAAAACTGAATCATATAGAGTAAATCAAGGCTGTACTAATGAAAGAAGAGATGGGAAAAGAACGGCAATTATTGATCAAACATTTGGAATAAAATTTAAAATAAAAACTAACATACTCCAAAATATAGCAAAATCTAATCAAAATATTACCATTATAATATAACTAAATAAAGCAGTAAAAAATGAAACTATAGTTTTAATAACAAAATAAGATTTAACATCTGTTTTAATTTTTTCTAATGTCTCTATTATGTGTATTTTTTGAGAATTATTTACTATCATAAGATACAATTTATCCTTGAAAAATCTATACTCTAATAATATAAACATAACATAAAATAATATTATACCCATTTTTGAAAATATAGATGTAAATCACGATACAACAACAGTAAAAACATATTGGAGATTTACTTGTTTTAATATTTCAGTAACGCTAGATGGTTCTGGAATACCTAAATATTCAAATACTTGATAATAAATTTCAAATATTCTTGTTTGATATAATGGTAATAATTTTATAAGTTCATCTATATTATTTCATATCAGCTTTCAGATTAGCCAAAATATTCAGATATATGTAGAAAGAGATAATAAAAAAGCCAAAAAAGAAGGCAACTTAAATTTCTTATAAAAATTTGATAATCAAATAATTGCAAAAGAAAATAGTAACGCTATTATAAATGGTATAATTAAATTAGCTCAGATATATAAAACATTAAATAAAATGAAAAGTATTATTATTATTAATGATAAATTAATAATATATGGATTTCCTTTTTTAATCATATAATATATTTAAATAATAATCCTAGGATAAACTTTTAGAAATAATTTTACAAAGTTCATTTATTCCAACTCTTTTAGTACTTGAAACAGGAACTATATTTTGTCCAAAAAACATTTCACTAGCATGGCTCACAGATTTACTTATTTCAGAATTTGATAACTTATCTATTTTTGACAATACTATTGTTACTGGAAGCTCTAATTTAAGTATAAATTCATACATATCTATATCTGATTGTTGAGCTCATAACTTAGAATCTATAAGCATAATTACATTTTTAATTGATTCTCTTCTCTCTTCAAGATACCAAGAAATAAGTCAATCCAATTCATCTTTAAATTCTTTTCAAAGTTTTGCAAATCAATATCATGGTAAGTCAGTTAAATAATATTTATTTGCTACAACAAAAATATTTGCAAGTCTTGTTTTTCCTGGAACTGAAGATGTTTTAACTAAATCTTTTTTTTCAAATATAGAATTCATAAGGCTAGATTTTCACATATTTGATCTACCTACAAATATGACTTCTTTTTTATTATCAAAAAATACTTCACTAGTTCATAAGGAAACTGATTTATAAAATTTTACATCACTAAATTTAATTGTCATTACAAAATTTTGTTATTATTTAAACTTATGATATAATAAACAAGAATTTAAAAATATAAAGTAAAAAAATAAAAATGTCTGAAAATATAAATCAAAAAATTATAAATAATGCAGTTTCTGCCTATTTAATGCTATTTATATCTTGGATGTTACTACTAAATAAAACAAATCCATATATAAATAATGATTTTGTGAAAAATCATACTAAGTCATCAATAGTTATACACTTAATGATAATATTAAATACTTTAATATTTTTATTCTATAAATTATTTTGAAACATAGTAATAGTTGATATTAGTTTAAATATTATTATCGCTAACATAATTTTTTTTCTAATATGAATAGTATTTATAAATGGTATATACAATGCTATTTCATGAAAAGAATTTAAAATTTGAAATTTTATACAAAAAACTAAATGAATTAACCTAGATATAAATAATGATAATAATTTTGATGAAAAAGATAAGCTAAATGTACTATTATCACATATACCATTTGTTTGATTTATTGTTTGAGCCAAAATAAATAATAAAAAAGTAGAAAATATTATTAAGTTAAACTTATTAATTTCAGTAATAATATGTTTAATTTATATATTTTGATATGATAATATAACAAGTATATTTATATTATTTTATATAATTTTTATAGTTTTTTCTTGAGTAGATTTATATTCTAGAGATGAATTAATAAGTATAGAACTACCTTATTATTTTTTACCAAAATGAAAGATAATATTACAAAAAGTTTTATTTAAATATTTTTTAAATTATTTTAAATGAGATTTTAAAAAATTTGAAGATCTAAAAAATGAACAATTTAATAAAGCTGAAGAATTAAAAAATCAAGATTTAAAGTATCTAGAAAAAAATCAAGATTTAAAATTAAATAAAAATATGATTTATATACCTATATTAAATTTTATATTTTTATTACAAAAAGAAAATAAATATTCTATTCATATCAGAAATGGTATAGTTATAAGCATATTATTAATAATTATATTAGTTTTAAATTTTGCATTAATTTTAAGTAGTAAATGGTTGATATTGCTTATTTTCCCTATATGTTTTTGATTATGAAAATTAAATGATTTAAGCTACAGAATGCCTTATATTTATGAACTTTATAGATTTTATAAATATATATCAAACCTATTTAGTAAATCTAAAAAACAAATTCAAGAGAAAAAAAATGAAGTTGTAGAACTAAATTTAAAAGTGAAATAAGTTAAACTTATTTCACTTTTAAATACTAAAAAATTCCTTATAAATAAGGAATTTTTTAGTATTTAATTATATTTTTAACAAGTAAAGAAATATAATTTTATATTGAGTTCATAAATATTTTCATATCTAAAGTACCATCTCAAGAAATAACTTTTTCTATTAACAATGCTTCTTCTATATAAGAATCTGTAAAATTAATTTTTATTAAATTTTTTTCTAAATCTATATCTAAAACTTCTAACTCTAAATAAATAGTATCTAATTTTCTTAACCATAATGCCCATTTATCTTCATCAACTCAATTAGTTTTTATAAGTGATGGAAATAATCTCATTCTTGCTATATCATTTTTAATATTTTTTATTTTTTCAGCATTTTCTAATTGAATTTTTTTCATTTCTTCCTCTGGATTTTTTTCTTGTTTATCTATTTCTATTTTTTCTCAAGAAACAAACCTTTTATATCTATCAACCAAATATAAAACTCATGTTTTTATAGTTTCAACATCTATTGAATCTATACTTAATAATTTTTTATTTTCAAAATCAGAAGATTCAAACTCTAATATTAATCAAGAAATATTTGATGAATAAATAAATATACTTTTCTTTTCTCAATTTATATCTAAATAGTATCATATTATTCTTTTATTATTAATTCAAGAATCATCTGATCATAATAATTCATTTATAATATAATCATCACTTTCTAATTCATATACAATGTTTAAATTAGAATATTTTTCAAATTTAGAAATCTTAATTTCAGGCATAAAAAAAATTTATAAAATATATAAATAAATTTTAACATAATTAAAAAATATAAGAAAATAATACAAGTTAGATTTAAATTTTTATATAATATATTTTTAAATATAATAATATATATTATGAAATTAATTACTTTTTATGGATATATTTTTTTATATTTGTCTTTTTACTTATTGACTACTTTTTGGAAGTTTTTCAAGTGTAATAATTCATAGATTAAAATCAAATGAGAAATGAATATGCTCTTGAAGAAGTCATTGCCCTAAATGCAATACAACTCTTAAATTTTATGATTTAATTCCTATATTTTCTTGGCTTAGCACTTGATGAAAATGTAGATATTGTAAAGAAAAAATACCTTATATCTACCCTATTTTAGAATTATCAACTTGAACATTATTTAGTTTAGTTTGAATATTTTTAATTGATGTAAACCTTATCTTTTCTTGAAATATAAGTGAAATAATAAGATTGATATTTTGGTTATCAATTTCTTTCATAACTATATTATACATATTTTATGATATATTATTTTTAGAAATTCATGAATGAATAATGTTATCTTGAGTTATAATTTCAATTTTATGACTTATAAGTAATGATTTATTTATAAATATTATTCCTCATATATGAAATACAATAAACAACAATATAACAGTATTTATCTCTATTATTTTCACTATTATATCTATATGATTTTTGTATCTAATAATGCTTAAAGAATTGGATATAAAATATGATATTTTAATTATTTTATCAATTATAACTTGATTAATAGCATTTAAATATTTTTGAATAAATCTATCAAGTATATCTATAATAAATTGATTTACTGCTGCATTTGCTATATTTGTATTCTTTTATTTACAAATCGTATTATCAAATTGAAAAGCTCTATGATGATGAGATCTAAGAATATGAATTATGATATGATTACTTTCTTGAATAAGCTTAAGTTTTCCAGCTATGATGTTAACTTATATAGTATGAAGTATAATTTCTATAATGATAATAACTTATCAAAAATTTATACAAAAAAATAAAGAAATATTAAATGTAGTACCATTTTGACCATTCTTATGAATATGATTTTTGCTTACAATATTATTCCAAAATCACATATTAAATATTATAGAAATATATTTTTAATTATTGTCTAGACAAATAAATTTACTTATATAAAAAATTTTGATAAAATATATTTAACTTTAAAAAAATAAAAACAAATTATGACAAATAAAAAAACAATTCAAGCAATAGTAGATTTTATAGTTAGTGCTGAAAAATCTATTAAAAATGCAAAAAAATTATTAAAAGATGTAATAGAAGAAAACAATTTAAGCTTGGATTCAACTATAGATTTAAATGCAAAATGACTAACTACATATACAAGTGAAGATTCAAAAATAATAGAATGAGTTTTTACTTGAAATGATATGTTATGAGCAGATGGAAACAAATATCCAGTTCCTGTAAATTATTCTTCTAAATCTAAACTTGTTCAATGAGATAAACTAAAACTTACTATTGAAGCAAATGGTAAAATGTTGTACAAACAAATATCTCCAATTGAAAGAGAAATAAAAACTGGACTTGTTGTAAGAGAAAAAGAAAAATACCAAGTTATATCTGAAGGACAAACTTATGACTTATTAACTGCTGCAGTTACTCATTTCAAAGTAAGTATTTGAGATAAGATAAGTATATTAGTTCCTGCTTGAAAACAAGCAACATTTGCTGCAATTGAAGCAATAATTCCAAATGAAGAATAAAAAAAAGAAGTTTTTAAAAAACTTCTTTTTTTTATTCTTGTAAATTTATAAATTCACTTGTATCATCTGATAATTCTCACTTTATTTTATAAGAAGGTACTTCTTCACTGTGTTGTCATAGTGTAGTTAAAAAAGTTTGTTTTGATTCCCCATATGGAACTACAACCCTAGCTTCAATACTTTCAAATATCTTAGCTGATTCTCTTGATCAAACTATAACTAAAACATCTACATCTCAAAAAAATGAAAGTATTTCTTCTTTTAGCTCAAAATTATCATTACTTATAATAACTAAATGTTTACTATCAATTGTAAAACTATAAAAAAGGATATTAGAATATTCTTTTACTTCAAGTAATATTCCACCTTTTTCAAATTCTCATGGATATGTTACATCTAAATTATCAATCATAACAAGTTTAGTACTCGTATCAAAAACTATTTTATTTTTTGAATTTGAAACTATTTCAATAACTCATTTATTATTAAAAATCTCCATCATTTTAAAATTATTTAAATAAAAAAGGTTTTATTTTTTCATATAATCGCTTGTATATCAAACATAACCTTTATTTTTGATATATCTTCAAGAGAAAACCATGTGTAACCAACAAATCTCTCTTCTTTTTGAACAATAGGATCTTTGTCTCACTTATATTTTACAAGAAACAAATAAACATCCTTGTCTATTACAGGATTGTTTTCTAGGTATCAGGCAGTAAACGTATAATTTAATTTCGTAATAAATTTGATAACTTCTAAATCTTTTATATCAAATCATGCTTCTTCTGCTATTTCTCTAACAGCTGTATCTTTTGCGACTTCTCCATCCTCTATATGTCACTTTGGTATAACATAAACTTCTTGATTTTTTGCATTTAACCATTTTAAAAGAAGTACTTCAACCTTATTTCAATTTTTACGATATACAATTCAACCTGAACTCTTTTCATATTTTTTTGCCATATTTTTTGAGTTCTAATCTATCTAAACTAATAGTAATATAAATAAAAATAGAATTATTTCAAGTTCTTTTAAAAAGTCATCATTTTTTTGCATTAAATTTTAAATTATAGTAAAATTAAATTACAAAATAAAACAAAAACAAAAATAAAAAATAAATACGGAAATATGCAAGATAATAGAGATATTTTACTAGAATTAGAAAATTCTAATGATTTTTTAATGGACTTACAAAAAATACAAGAACTAAATATGTTAAGTCAAAACAAAAATGATATAATTTATAATTATGAAATAATAGTTGAAAAAGATAATATAGATGATAAAAAAAGAAATTCTATACTATCATGAATGATTTTTTTAATAAAATATTTAACAACAACTTCTGTAATTTTTTGAGTTTTACTTGTAACTACAAATTATAGTGCTTATACTAATATAGCAAAAAGTTATTTAATGAAAGAAGAAGTACAAAAAACTTCTGCTAATCTTATAAATTCTGTAGAAGCAACTAAAATAACTGAAGTTGTAAGTCAAAAAATAGAAGAAGAAAAACAAGAAGAAAAATTATCTATAAATAAATATAAAAAAGAATTAGACAATAAAGATATAAATTTAAATATAGAAATAACACCTTATACAAATAGAGTTATAATACCAAAAATTGGTAAAAATATACCTTTACTCGATGTAAAAAATAAAAATATAAGCTGACAAAATGAGTTGAATAATATATTTATGAAAGAACTAGAAAATGGTATTATTAGATATCCTTGAAGTTCTAAACCATGAGAAGACTGAGTAAGTTTTATTTTTGGACATTCTTCAAATCTACCTTGGATGAAATGAGATTATAATGATGTTTTTTCTACTCTTGATAATGTAGTATTTGGTGATGAAGTTATTGTATATTATTGACAAGAAAAATACACTTATAAGATAAGAGAAAAAAAAGTAATAAAACCTGGTGATGTATCAGTACTAAAAAGAAACAATGATAAATCTGAAATAACTCTTATGACTTGTTGGCCAATTTGAACTACTCTTAATAGATTAATTGTTACATGAGAATTAGTGAAAAAAGATTAAAAAATAAATAAAAAATATGTATTGATTTGAATATAAATATATAACATTTTTAGATGTAATAAATAATATTACTATTATTTATGATTATTCTATAATTGAATTTATTATTTTAGTTATATGATTAATATTTATTTTGGTTATGAATTTATATATAATTCCGACAATTAGAATATATATAGAGTACAGAAAAATAGAAAAGGAAACAGAAAAAAGAAAAGAATTCTTAAGAAAAATAAAATTACAAAAAGATATTGAAGATAAAATTGCAATAGAATTAAATATAAGATAAAAAAAGAATGACTTAATAGTCATTCTTTTTATTTTAATTTATTAAAGCATATAATGTACTCTTCATGTGAACTATCCCTACAAGCTAATGGTTTATAAGTTACCATTTTTTCAAATCTTTTTTTAACTTGCATAGCCAAATCATTGAAATCTTCTCATTTAAATACTTTTAAAAGCATATTTCATCATTTTTTTAAAAATCTATCACTAAATTCACAGATAGCAATGTTTAACTCTACACTAGCATATTGATCTACATCAAAAACTCATGTTGTATTTGGTGCAATATCACTTGTAATCAAATCAAATTGATCTTCTCAAACAATATCTATTACTTTTTTACTTAGTTCATCATAATCAAAAATACTACAAACAAGTGTTTTTACATTTGGATATGAAAATGGCTTTACTTCTTTTAAATCAACTCAAATAATAGTTTTTTCTCTTACTATATTTCTAATTGCTTGTAAAAAACTACCTGGAGCACAACCTATATCCATAACACTATATTCTGGTTTTATAAGTTCAAATCTATCTTGTATCTCAAATAACTTATAAACGCTTCTCGCTCTAAAACCTGCTTTTTGTGCTTTTATTGCATATTCATCACGAACTATATATGCTCATTTATGTACATTTTTCTTTCTATGAAATCAAGTTTTTATTGGTGCATTTTGCTTAGATTGAGCTCAAACTCTATTTTTTTTTGCCATAAATATTTTAAAATTATTATTTTTTATTTGTAAATTATACTTAAGAAAAATAAATAATCAAAATTGATTATTTATTTAATTCTCTATAAAATTCTGCAAAAGTTAAATTGTTTTCATATAAGTAAGTTGCTAACTCTACTCAAACATATCTCCAATGCCAAGGTTCTATTTCATAACCATCAATTTTTAATCATTTTTGATAAGTATTATGAAAGCCATAAAAATGTGCATTCTCATATAGCCATTTATAATATGACATCAAAGTTTTACTATTTTTCCATTCATTATTACTTGATGCTTCAAATATATCAAAAGCAAGTCATGTTTGATGTTCACTAAATCAAGCTTTTGCACAAAGATTATCAGGACAACCTCTAGATTTTATTCAAACTTGATAATCATAACTTCTATAAGCACTTACTATTACTAACTTTTTAGAAAATTTTTCATAAAATGCTTTTGATAATAAATCTAGTGATTCTTTTGCTTCTTTTCTAAGCAATTGTGTTCATCATTTTGAATCATAAACATAATCTCATCTTATATTTACTAGATTTTTTGGAATATATGTTTTATCATTAAAGCTTATATTTGAAGTAACAAAAGTTTGAAGAGAATCATCACTTTTTAAATAAAGTGATTTTAAAAAAATCTTTTTATTTTCATCTTCTATTTTTTGTTTATTTTGATTTTCAAATTCTTCCTTTTTTTCTTTTGTTAAAAGCAAATAGTTATTTTCAAAACCTAAATTATTTCAAGAAATATGGCTTTTAAATATTTCTTGTAAAGCAAATCAGTACTCATAAATAACTCAATTGTGAGAAAATCAATCAAGCTCAATAAAATTTTTATTTCATAAATAATTATTATAAACTTTTTTCCCTTGTTCAAAAGGTACAATATTATCTTGATTTCAATGAATAATTAAAACATCATTTTTAAAATCTTTGACTAAATCTTTTGTAATATAAGAATCTTTTATAAAAAGAAATTTTTGTAATGCAACTCAAAACATACTGCGAGACATATCATATCTAGAACTAAAAGGAGAAATCAAAATAAGTTTATCAAATTCATTTTTTGAAGCAAAGTCAGTAGCAACAGCAGTTCATACACTATATCACCAAATAATTAAATCACTACTTTCTATACTTTTCTCTTTTTTCAAATAATCATAAAAATCTTGAGATGAATTATCAATATTTTCTTTATATGGAGTTCAATCACTTTTTCAATAACCCGGATAATCATACATCATCACATTGTAACCTAAATCATAAATATATTTTACATCATTGTAAAAATATGGATTTGGTCATCAATTTCCATGAAAATAATAAACAGTTTTTCAAGTCCCTGTTCATATGTATAGACCATTTAAAACTTGTCAATTTTTTTTGTACAAATTAATTTCTTCAAAATCAATTCAAGAAATAGAAGATGAAAATTTATCTTCAAATTTTATAAATGAACCAGGAAAAGTTGATCTTGTTTCTAAATCTTTTGCATAGGAAAAAAGAAATAGATACAAAATAGCTAAAGAGAAAATATAAATAAAAAATTTACATATTTTTTTATTTTTAGTATAAAATAAATTTATATCTTTAATTATTTCATTTTCTTTTATTTCAGTTACTAGTTTTAATATTTTTTTATTTTTCATTTAGTTTTTTATTACAAATCTATTTCAAATCTTTTTTCATTTCATGACAATATTTCTTTTACAGATAATAAAATATCCTCTTTTGAAGTATATTTATCACTTGATAAATTTAAATCAATTGTTGAATTATCATGAAAAGTTGTATCTACTATTTTTGGATTTATTATATGAACTCATATTCAAGTAAATTCATTTTTAATAGCTCCAGCAAATCATCTAAGTCAAAACTTGCTTGCCTGATAAACAGCTCAATACTTCATAAATTTTTTACCAATTATACTTCAAATAAATATAATTTTTGCTTTCTTATTCAATAATTTTTGTAATTTTTTTATAAGTAAGATATTTGAAGTAAGGTTTAAATTTATAATATTTAAATACTCTTCATCTAAGGCATCTTCAAATTTACCAAAAAATCAAATTCAAGCATTTAGTATAATAGAATCAAACTTGATTTCTCTTTGTTCAAATTTTTTAACAATATTGTCAAAAAGCTCGAAATTTGTTAAATCAATGTTAATTTCTTCAAATAAATCTAAATCAGTTTTTGTTCTAGAAATAGCAAAAATATTGAAATCACTATTTAAATTTCATGCTAGATAATTTCAAATTCATTTTGAAGTTCAGGTGATAAGAATATTTTTTTTCATTTTAGTATTCTAAACAAAGTATACATTTATTATCAAGATTTTTAAACATAGTATAAAAAGTATCTCTAACTTTTTTTGATTCACGATAAAATCAATCACTATTTAGTTCAAGCATATGCAGTATATCTAAGTCTTTGTATTTAGAAAGTATTTTATTATAATCTTTTTTTGTATATAAAAGACCTGATGCAAAAGTAGAATTTATATCACACATATTTATATTTTTTGATACATATTCTACAAAATCTCCATATATTTCTTCGTAGTTTTTTACCGGTAGAAGTGGTAAAAACCTAATTCAAACTTTAAATCAAATAGATAACAATTTATTTATAGACTCAATTCTAGCATCTAAACTAGAAGTTGCTTTTTCATACTTATCTATAAGTATTTGAGGATTAAGAGAAAATGCAATTTCAGTATTTTTTGGAATAAATCATAAATCAAGAAGTGGTTTTATATTTGCACTTTTTGTTCTTATTTCCATTTTCACATTATCAAATTGCTCAAAAAAATGTACAAATTCACTAGAAAAATTTGATAATACATCCATACCCAAAATATCACTATAATCAGAACTATAAAACCAATGAATTTCATTTTTATCTAAAGTGTCTATTTTTTCTTTTATTTGTTTTTTTATGTCATCATAATTTACAAAAACTACCATATTTTCATTTTTGAAAGCTCATTTAAGATAGCAATAATCACAATCAAAAATACAATTTAAGCTTGTCTTAAAGAAAAAAGCACTTTTTGTATGACCATATCAAGCTGGTGCTTCTGAAACTGCATTTGAGTTAAGTTTTGCTATTATCAAAGCTTTTTTTGAATCTAGATTTGTATAATCTTTATCAAAGATATTTTTATAATTATCAATATAAATAATAGAACTATTTTTGAATTTTTCTATTATTTTTTTTGTTTGCTCATATTCTAAAGCTTGTTTTTCTATATATATAATCATTTTATTTTATTAAATATAACTCTAAAAATTCTTCTAATCACTTCAAAAATAATTTTTTATTTAACTGTATATTTTCTTCAAAATAAGTATCAAAGTCACTTCAAATAAGTGATTTATATCTATAATACAATTTTTTAAATATTTCTTTTTCACTAAAAGTAAAATTGAAAATATCAAAGTATTTTTCAAAATCTATTTTTTCTTCTTGTTTTTCTAGGTAAAGGCTTATTTTTTCAAGCAAAGTTATATAGTCTATATTTTTAGATAAATACAACTTCGCTTTTTCAAAATCAAAGTTTTTAGTTTCACTTCATATCTTATCAACAGGGATTTTTAGTAAGATTCTTGGGATTTTAAAACTATCACAAACCATCTCAAAACCATAACTTTCCATATCTACAAAATTTTCTTCTTTTAAAATAGTATTATCAGTTAATATTTTTTCACTACATGCAATACTTTCTAAACTTAAAAAATCTATCAAATTTGGAACAATTACTTCTTTAGAATTTGATAAATTGTAAATTCTAGCAACTTGAAAGGCATCTATTTTTTTGTCTTTGTATCAACAAATTCAAATATTTACCACAAAATCAAAACTATTGTTTTCTAGAAATCTAGTTAGATTAAGGATTGTATTATAATTCCCCATTCACACAGTAAAAAAACTAATTTTAATGTCTCTAAATTTAGCATCTTTTAATATTTGTTTTATTTCATTTAGCTCAGCAGACAATGCACAAACAACCAGGATATTTTTCATAGTTTATATTTTATTTAAGATTTTTTAAATTATAGTAAAAAACAAATAAACTCCAAGTTTTTGGAGTTTATTTAACTTTGAAATTATAGTTTTCACTTTCATTTTTATCAAATCATTCTAAAAATCAATTTTGTAATTGATTTGAAATAAATTCTAAAGTATCTGAAAAATCTCAAGATTTAGAATTTATTTCTATTGTAAGTTTTTGCATAAATTATATTATTAACTATAAATACTTTTTCAAAACTTCTTTTTTCTTTTCAGGAATTGTTTTTAAATCATTTTTTAAAATCTCAATTTCATTTTCAACTTTTTCTATTTGTGAAACTATTTGTTTTTGAATTTCAAGAGAAGGAAGAGGTATTTTAATATTTTGAATTCTATCTATAGAGGCTCTGTTTGTTCTTGAAAAACCAAATTTTTTTCATTCTTTTTCAAGAAAATAAGCAACAAATTTTTCATTTAATTGGTTATCTTTGATTCTTAAATAACCACAATGATCAGTTGGATAAAAATCAATATTTTTACTTAAATAATTTACCATCCAATCTCAGTCAATTCACCATAATACAGAATCTCTAGAAAAATCATTAAGTAAGTTTTTATTAATAAAACCAAAAGGTTCAAAAACATTAGCACTATAAACAGGAATTTTTCAATTAGAAAGAATTTCATCTTTTAATAGTCTTTTTCAAATTCAAATTTCAAATATTGAATCATCACTTAATCTATAGTTTTTCACATCTCAATTTAAAGAATTTTCAAACAATTCTACTATTTCACTTTTTAAAACTCCAACTTTCTCTTTTTTCTCTTGTTCTTCTTTTTCTAAAACTTCAATTTCAGAAACAATTTTTTCTTGAATATTTTTTGGAGGAAGTGGAATTTTTACTTCATTTCTTAAAAATTCACTATTTAAACTTTTTCAAAAAGCATTAAATCATCATTTTTCTAAATCAATAAATTTTGAATTAAATAAATCAAATAAATATTTATTTAAAACTTTTTCTTCATTTTCAAGACAAAGTCAGGCTATTGCCTCATTTGTATAAAGATTTTTTCAAGCTATTGCAGTTTTTCAAATACTTAATTTAAAACTTAAAAGTGTAGTTCAAGCATTTATAAGTTTTACATTTGATTTTTTAACTCAAGCATCAGTTATATTTTCTTTTGTTTCAGTTATAATATTTCAATTCATTTCAGAAATTGAAACCCAAGTATTAGTTCAATTTTCCCAATACTCATAATTTGATCTATCTGGAGTTCATCAGATTTTTACTTCACAAATTTCTCAAAGTTTTATATTTGGATATTTTCAAATACTAACTTTTTTTTTAATATTAGTTGAAATAGTTTTCTCAAAATCTACTCTGTCAAAAGTAAGTAAATCAACTAATTTTGTCCTAAAAATATGCTCTTGTAAATTGTCAGAGATTTCTCTTTTAAAGTTACCATTAAATCAATCATAAATATAAGTTGAAACTTTTTCTGGATTATCAAGGATTTCAGGATCAAAAAGCTTTGTGCATTCATCAATAAGTTTTCAACCTTGAATTGGATGAATTCACTCACTTCATTTTCTAATACTGAACTCATAACCCAAAAATTCTTTTTCAGATTGTTTTTCTCATGATTTAACCAAAACTACATTTTGACTATAAGATAAAACAAAATAAAGCATTTTATCTTTTTCTATTTTTATAACTTCATCAAATAAATCTTGTTTTTTATCTAACTTTAACTTTTTAGAATATTCTTTAAATATCTCATGATTTAATACTTTTTCATTTGGATTTTTTAAAACTAAAGTTTTATAATCTTCAAAATTTAATCATTCCCAAACATAATTTACATATTTAGAAAAAATATTTTCTATATTATTTAAAGAAACATCACTCAAATTTTTATATAAATCATCAATTTGTTTTTCTAAATTATTTGCAAAAAATTTATTTCTTTTTTTAAGGAATAAAACAACAGTATTAGTTCCAGTAGCCATAAATGTACCTGAGCCTAAAGAAACAATAGAAATTATTTCAAAGTTTTTTAATATGATTTCACGAGCCTTTGTATAAATTCAAGTATTACTCAAAATTGAACTCGGAAGAATAATTGAAGAAATTCATCATTCTTTTAAAAGTTGTTTTGTTCTTTCTATAAAAAGTGCTTCTATTTCTGAACTATTGTCTGTTAAAGATTCAAATAAATCAAAATCATTTTTTGCATTTTCTGACTTTAAATTTCATTTAAAAGCTGATACTGAATACGGAGGATTTGATAAAACAAAATCAAATTGGGCATTTTCTTGTTCGTCTTCTTTGTTATATTCAAGTAAATCTCATTTATAAGTTTTTGAATTTTTGAAACTATCAAGTCAATCTCAGTGGATAACTGTAGCAATTCAATCACCATGAAGATAACAACCAACTTTTGAAGTTCTTACCAATCTATAATCTTTTTCTATTCAATAAGTATAATTTCAAGCCCATTCATAAGGATAATCAACAAATCTTTTAAAAACTTCTTTTAATTTAAATCAGTGATTTGAAACATCTTTTTTGTTTATAATTTTTTGAATTTCTTCCATTGACTCAATAACAAAATGCCCACTTCATGCAGCATAATCAATAACTTTTGGTAAAACATCATTTGTATTTCAAAGTTTGATTTTTTCATCAATAACTTTTTCAATAGGAATAGATCTACAAATAAATCTTGCAATAGGAACTGGAGTAAAAAACTGTCCAGCTTCTTGTTTTAATCACGTTGTTAAAAGAAGTTCAAAAAAATCTCATAAAAAAGGTTGTTTTTTTGAATATCTAAATTTATATTTTTGTAATAGCTCAACTACTTCTTTCAAAACTTTTGCATTTTCTTCAAAAGATTCATCATCATTTACCTCTTTTATAGCAAATTCATTGCTTTTTTGAAGTCTTAATTTTGTAATTTTTTCTAAAAATTTAGTTCTAGTTTTTTCATCTAAATATCAAAATTCATCATTAAATTCTTTATCAGAAAAATCAGTAATTTGTTTACTTAAAAATTCAAACATTCATTTTTTATATAAATCTGAAAGTCTTTTTTGAAAACTAACATGATTATCAATTCATTCTCTCCATTGAAAATCTAGTTCCTTTTGAGTATCTTTTTTATCTAATTCATCATAAATTTTACATAAAAAAAGTGTAAACATTTTATTAAATGCATTTGGTTTATCAGAAACTGTATTATGTCTTAATATTTCTAAAAATCTATTAAATATAAAAGAAGCATCTGATTCTTTTATATCTTCTAATTGTTCATAAGTTAAAGCTTTTGATTCAAAATCGTATGATTTTACCCAATCTTCAAAAATACCATTTTGTTTTGTAAATTTATTCCAACGATCATATAAATCTATAACATTTGAAGTTTCTCTATAACTTTCCTCTATTTTTACTATTTCATTTTTATATTCAACTGATTTTCAGTTAAAATTTGAAGCATATAAAATTAAAAATTCACTATCTCTATCTTGTTGAAAATAAGTAAAAAGTTGTCACCCATCTTTTTGCATTTTTTTGAATTCTTTTTCAAATTCTACTCACCAAGTTTTACACTCAATCATTAAAAAAGCTTTGTCTTCTTTTTTTACTAAAATATCCAGTCTTCAACTAGTTCATCTTCAAGTTGGATAAACTTTTTCAAGTAAAATATCTTCTGATTTATATCATTTTTCAAGTAGTCTATCAACACACTCAAAAACAACCCAATCTTCTGGTTTTGTAATTTTTTGAGAATCTTTATCATAAATTTTAATTTTTCAACCAAAATAAATAATTTGATTTTCAAAATCAACTTCAATAATTGAATTATCATGATATTTTTTAAAATAAACTCAAACTGAATTATCTTTTAAACTAAATCATAAATGAGTTAAAAATTCTTTTTTCATATTTTATATATACAATATATACTAATTGACTAATTATATATACTTATATTACTTAAAAAGAGTATATTTTAAACATTTTATATTTTTTTAATTTGACATATTTTTTATAGACATTTTAATATACTTTTTAGTGTACATTTTGTTGACTATTTTAACAATATTCTTTTATACATATCAACACAAGGTACCATATCATAATCTATTTTAGAAATTTTTCAGTAATCAAAAGAAAGTATTTGAGAATCTTGTTTTATTGAAAGTATAATTGGTGAATGAGTTGCAATCAAAAATTGAGATCAATTAGAGACCATATATTTTATTATTTCAACTACCTTTAATTGATTTGCTGGAGAAAGTGCTGATTCTATTTCATCTAAAATATAAAATCAAACTCTATCAATCATAGATTCAAATATTTTCATAAATTGTTGTCAGTGAGAAAATTTATGTAAATTTTCTCATCAATAAGGACTAAATCAATCTTGAACTTGCTCTAAATAATTTACAAAATTATAAATTCACTCTGCTCTAAAAAAATATCAACTTTTAAATCTTGTTGGTTGCCAAGACAATTTTATCCAATTATTTTCTATATTATCAGTTTTATTTGTTTTATAATTTGAATTTATAGTTCATCATTCTTTATTAAATCAAAAAGACTCTGCTATACTTTCAAGCAAAGTAGATTTTCAAGTCCCATTTTCACCTACAAAATATGTGATTTTTTCTTCTAATTCTAACTCACTTATATCTTTAAATATATCTATATTTTCAATATATTTTTCTTGTAAATTAGTATTATCAAAATAAATAGTTTTCAAAAAATGATTATTCATATTTTTATTCTTCTAAAAATTTAACTATTAATTTTTCTAATTTTTCTGGTTTTGTTACTGGTGCAAATCTTTTTATAGTTTTTCAATCTTTTGAAACAACAAATTTAGTAAAATTCCATTTTATTTTATTTCAAAATAGACTAAAAGTATTTTCTTTTAAATATTTAAAAATTTCATGAGTATTTTCTCAATTTACATCTATCTTTTTAAAAACAGGAAATGTAACTCAATAATTAATTAAACAATTTTGTTTAATTTCTTCATCTGTTCCTGGTTCTTGATTTGCAAATTGATTACAAGGAAATCAAATTACTACTAATCATTTATCACTATATTTTTTATAAAGCTCTTCTAATCAAGTATATTGATAAGTTAAACCGCATTTACTTGCAGTATTAGCTATTATTATAACTTTTCCTTTGTATTCTTCTAACTTCACTTTTTTCCCACTTGGAAGTTCAGCTTCTAAATCATAAAAATTTTTCATATTTCTCAATTAATTAATATATGCTATATATTATATAGTTTTTTCGATTTTTAAAAAGTTTTTGTCACTATTTTATTTTAAATCGTTATATTAAATATAACTTATATTTTAAAAATTAAATATGAAAAAAATAATCATAGTTTTTCTTAGTATCTTATTATTTATTGTATTAAACAATAATCAAACTTTTGCTTGTTCATGTATGATGAATGAATCTCCAAACATATCTATGGAAAAAGCAAAAAGTGTATTTATATGAAAAGTTTCAAAAATAGAAGAAAGCTCTATAGTAAATAATTTAATAGATTACAGAAAAAATTATGTTACTTTTAGTGTTTCAAGTAGTATAAAATGAACTTCAGATAATGAAATAACAATTGTTACAGCAAAATACTCTGCAACTTGTTGATACAATTTTGAAGAATCAAAAGATTATATAGTTTATACTTATTGAGAAGAAAAAATACAAGAAGTTTCTCTTTGTTCTAGAACAGCTCTTTTAAAAGATGCAAATGAGGATTTAGAAGCATTTAAAGATAAAATCGTAAATATAGAGAAAACAGATGAAGTTGAAACAAAAAAAAGTTTTACTGAAATTTTTATATCACTTTTCATTATTTTCATAAGTATTTTCACAATTGTTTTTATAACAAGACCAATAAAAGACTAGATTAATCTAGTCTTTTATTTATATCAATTTTTTAAATAATTCTGAACTATCTAATTTTTCCCAACTTACATCATCTCTACCAAAATGTCAGTAAGATGCAGTTTTTTTATAAATAGGATTTCTTAAATCTAGAAATTTAATTATACCATTTTGACTTAAATCAAAATTTGTTTTTATAGTTTCTATAACAGAATTTATATCTACTTTTCAAGTAGCAAAAAAATCTACATAAATAGAAACAGGTTTTACTACTCAAATAGCATAAGATAATTGAACTTCACATTTATCACAAATACCTGAAGCAACTATATTTTTTGATAAATATCTAGCAATATAAGCTCCACTTCTATCTACTTTTGAAGGATCTTTTCAAGAAAATGCTCATCATCAATGTCTTCAAATTCAACCATAAGTATCAACTATTATTTTTCTACCAGTTAATCAACAATCTCATTTTGGTCACCCAACTTGAAAAATTCATGTTGGATTTATATGAATAATAGTTTCTTTATCTATTAAATCTCACAAAACAAAATCAATCACTTCTTTTTTAATTCAAGATTTTAATTCTTCTTGAGTTATATTTACCCTATGCTGATTTGAAATAACTACAGTATCAATTCTTTTTGGTTTTCAATCTATGTATTCAACTGTAACTTGTGTTTTTCAATCTGGTAATAAATAAGGTAATGTATTTTCTTTTCTAACTATTTCCAATCTTTTTGCTAATTTATGTGCATAATAAATAGGTGCTGGCATAAAAGTAGGTGTTTCATTTGTTGCATATCAATACATGATTCATTGATCTCATGCTCAACCAGAATCAACTCAAACTGCTATATCTGGTGATTGAGTATTTATAAGTAAATGTACTCAAACATCATTTCAATTATAATGAGCTTCCGTTTCATTATACCCTATTTCACAAATAGTTTTTCTAACTAAACTAGTATAATCCACTTTTGCTTTTGTAGTTATTTCACCACTTACAATAACTGTTCAAGTTGTAACCAATGTTTCACAAGCAACTCTAGAATTGGGATCTTGTTCTAAACATGCATCAAGTATAGCATCACTAATTTGATCACAAATTTTATCAGGATGACCACTAGAAACTGATTCAGAAGTAATATATGTTTTCATATTTTCTAAAAATAAAAAAATAAACTTACTCCTAAAAAGAAGAAAGTTTATTTTTTAAAACATAAAATGTTTAGAAAATCATATCTTTCCCTTTTCAGGGTAGGAGTTAGCACCTGGTTTAATTAACTGGTTGCTGGAGTGATAATAACGAGCCTATTCTCTTTCACTCTCTCTAGATATGTTATTTTTAATAATAACAAAACAACTATATGAAAAACAATTTAAAAGTAAAATATATTATTAAAATTCATTTTCTTGACAATATATTAAATATATGTTTTAATATAGTATATTTAAAAATTAAAATAAAAACAAAATGTGAATTATAGAACTAATTAATGCAAATCCGATATGACAAACTTGTGCATTTATAGCAACAGGTATAACATTTTATTGATTGACTCAAAAAGACGATAAACAAACAATGAAAGTAATTATGTTTTCTGCTTTTTTTTGGATACTCCATTGATATTTCATGGAAGTTTATTCTGCAATGATAGCATCAACTATATGAATAATTCGTATATTTTTATCAATGAGATACAAAAAAAATAAGAAAGTTTTTTCTATGATAATTATAACAACGCTAACACTTTGAGTAATAACTTATGAAAATCCATATTCTATTTTACCTATAATATCTTCTATGATTTGAGCATATTGATATTTTTTCTTTGAAAGACTAAAACTTCGTATGTTTATGTTTCTAAGTTCTATGTTTTGGTTAAGTTTTCATCTAAATCTATGATCTGTATGATGAGTAGCAAATGAAATAATGGTACAATGTCTATTATTATTAGCTATGTATAAAATAATGAAAGAAGAACATAAAACTATTTATATATTTGAAAAACTATTCTCAGTATGGAACAAAACAAGACCTGATGTTGGTAGATTTATATCAATCTATGATTTTATAAGTATGAAAAGAATTTGATTCAAAACAAAAATAAAAGAAAAAATAATTAACTTAAAAGATAAATTAAATAGAAAAAAAGTAGTTTAAAAACTACTTTTTTTCTATTTTTATTTCTTTATTTTCATCTATATCAATAAATAAATTATCTCCAGAATCTATATTTCAAGCAATTAATTCACTTGATAACAAATTCACTATCTTGTTATTTATAGTTCTTTTTAAAGGTCTAGCTCAAAAATCTCTATCATAACCTACTTTTGCTAAATGTTTTTTCAATTTTTCACTAAACTCTGCTTTTATTTGTTTATTTTTTAATAACTTAATAATATCTTTTAAAACTAAATCAACTATTGTTAATATTTGTTCTTCTCATAATGGATTAAAAATTATTATGTCGTCTAATCTATTCAAAAACTCTGGTCTAAAATGCAGTTTTAACATTTGAAAAATTTCTTCATCAAACTTTTCTCAAATATTAGAATTATCAAATTTTTCCATTATTTTTTGACTTCAAATATTACTTGTCAAAATAATTATAGTATTAGTAAAATTTACAACTCTTCATTTACTATCTGTTAATCTTCCATCATCCAAAACTTGTAAAAGTATATTAAATACATCACTATGAGCTTTTTCAACTTCATCAAAAAGTATAACACTATATGGTTTTCTTCTAACAGATTCAGTTAATTGACCACCTTCATCATGACCAATATAACCAGGAGGAGCTCAAATAAGCCTAGAAACAGAATGTTTTTCCATATATTCACTCATATCAATTCTTATCATATTTTTTTCATCATTGAAAAGTTCTCTTGCTAGAGCTTTTGCTGTTTCAGTCTTACCTACTCATGTTGGACCAAGAAATAAAAAACTTCAAAGTGGTTTTCACTCACTTGCTAATCATGCTCTTGCTCTTCTTATAGCATTTGAAACACTATTTATAGCTTTATCTTGTCATACAACAGATTTTTTTAAAACATCTTCTAGCTTTAAAAGTTTTTCTTTTTCTGTTTCAAGAAGTTTTTGTGCAGGAATTCAAGTCCATTTTGCGACTACTTCTGCTATATCATTACTATCAACCTTATCTCTCAAATAAGTAGTTCAAGAGTTTTCTAAAGATTTCATTTTTTCTTCTAATAGAAAAAGAGATTTTTCTATTTTTGGTATTTCTCCATATCTTATTCTAGCAACTTCTCCTAGATTTCATTCCCTTTCAAAACTATCTGCTTGTACTCTAAATCTATCTATTTTTTCTCTATTTTGTTTTATTTCATCGATTATATTTTTTTCATTTTTCCATGAAGTTTCTATTATTTTTGCATCAGACTCTTTTTGTTTTATAGAGTTTTCAAGATTATCAAGTATATCTTTATTTACTTTTTCTGTTTTTTTAGCTTCAAATTCGATCTTTAATGTTCTTATTTCTTTTTCAATTATATCAAGCTCTACAGGTTTAGAAATAGATTTCAATTTCACACTAGAAGAAGCTTCATCCATTAAATCAATTGCTTTATCTGGTAATTTTCTATCACTTATATATTTTATAGCTAAATCAACACTAGCTTCAATTGCTTTATCTGTGATTTTTAATCAGTGATGGGCTTCATATTTGTCTTTTATACCTCTAAGAATAGCTAATGCATCAGTTCTATTTGGTTCATCAACCATAACTGTTGCAAATCTTCTCTCTAAAGCAGCATCTTTTTCTATATATTTTCTATATTCATTTATTGTTGTAGCTCAAATAAGATGAAGTTCTCACCTAGCAAGACTTGGTTTCAAAAGATTTCAAGCATCATTTTGTCATTCTGCATTTCAGGCTCAAACAATTGTATGGATTTCATCTATAAAAAGTATGATTTGACCTTCTGATTTCTCTACTTCACTTATAACAGATTTAAATCTCTCTTCAAACTCTCACTTAAACATAGCTCAAGCAAGCAAAGCTCACATATCAAGAGAAATAATTTTCTTTTCAAGCAAGTTATCAGGAACATCTTTTTCACTTATTTTTTTTGCAATTCATTCTACGATAGCAGTTTTACCAACTCAAGGTTCTCAAATCAAAACTGGATTATTTTTTGTTCTTCTACTAAGTATTTGAATTGCTCTTCTTATTTCTTCTTCTCTACCTATTACTGGATCTATTTTTCAAGATTTTGCTTTTTCTACTAAATCTATTCAGTATTTTTTTAAAGCATCTTTTGTATTATTTTTTAGTTCTTCTATATTCATATTCAAATAATTAAGAATTAAAATATTAGCACATAGATATTATATGTGCTAAATAATTAAAGTCAAAATTATTTTACAAAAAAAAAAGAATTAGATATTAATCTAACTCTTTTAATAATCTAGCTGCATGACCAGTCGCTTTTATATTTTTATATTCTTTTATAACTTCTCAAGTATTATCTATAACAAAAGTACTTCTTATAACTCACTGTATTATTTTACCATAATTATTTTTTTCACCATAAGCTCAAAGCTCTTTATGTAAAACTAATTCTGGATCTGATATTAAATCATTTAAAAGATCATGACCTAATAAAAATTTTTTATGACTTTCCATACTATTTTTAGAGATTCAAACCAATTTATATCATTTTGAATTAAATTCATTTTTTAAACAAGTGAAATCTTTGTTTTCCAAAGTACAACCTGGAGTATTATCAGCAGGATAAAAATACAAAATAGTTTTTTTATCTCAAAGTATTTCTTTTAAACTAAGTTCTTTTTCTTGTCATGATACAAGAATATTATATTTATTATTTAAGTTTAATTTCATAGTTTTATATTTAAAAAATAAAAAAGCTCTTTCCTCCTCCAAAAAAGCTTTTAGGAACATCTGTAAAAATCCATTTTAAGAAAAAAATATAGATTTTTTAGATAAAAACTATGAATAATAATTTTTTGTTTAGCTATTCTAAGCAAAAAATTTTTGAATATTTTTTAGCAAAAAAGATAATTTTTTTCTAAATGTGATTTTTGCAGATGTTCCTCTACTTAGAACTAAATTCTCAAAACAATTTAACATCCATATTTTTAACTTTAAAGTTTTCTGGTAGATTTGATATTATTATATCTTCAGGTAAATCTATAATTTCTCAAGTATTTATATCTACCAAATGAATATGATTACCACAATTAGCTTCAAAATATGCTTTTTTACCAACTCAAACTACTTTTTTAAGATCTCAAGTTTCAACCATATCTTCTACATTTCTATAAATAGTAGATTTTCAAGCATCATTATAAATCTTACTAAGTTCTTCAAATATTTCTTCAACAGTAAGATGATTTTTATCACATATTTTCATTATATCTTCTCTATAATAATGTGTTTTCATAAACAAAAATTAGTATTATTTTCATAATACTAATTAATTATTTTAAAAAATCAAGTAATTTTGAGAATTATTCTCATATTAAAAATTAAATAAATTTATCAGGGAAATTTTTTAGTAAAAATCTATAAAATATTCCATATACTAAATTAATAATTTTTTCGTGGTAAATTCTTTGAAAATCTTCATATCTATTTTCTAACTCTTCCCTAGAAGTAGAAAGAAAACTATCTACACTATTTTGATCATCTGTCTTAGAATCAAAATATAATAATAATCATGTTTTTTCTCAAAAATAAGAAATAAGCCAATTATGATTATATCTATTTTCTAAATCATTATTTATAACTGTTAACTTTCATGCATGCATTGGTTCAGCTATATTATGGCTTCATAAAACAAAAGATCATTTAGATTTGTCACAATAATAAGCTGAATTTAAATATCACATTGCATTTAATAAAACTCAATTTTTAAGAGTTAATGGTTTATTATTAACTTGCATTTTAGGCATAGATACTGCTTGCATATCTTCAGGAATAGAAAAAGGTATATTATAAGTACTTCACCCTATAAAAACATCTTTTTCCAAATCTGAAAATAACATATTTAATTCATCAACTTTTTTAGGATCTGGATTTGTTTTAAATAATTTAAATAAACAAGTATTAAATAATCAGTTTCACATCAAATCAATAAATCAAACACTATCACTATTAAATTGATTTTTTCATAGATTTTCTCTTATTTCCTGCATATCTCAAAATATTATTTTTGTATCAGGAAGAAAGGATTTTAATTTGTTAAAAAAATATCATTGAGCTACATCAGTACTTGATAAGTTAGGAAAAGTTAAAACATCAAATTTTCATTTAACTTTATTTTCAAAGTCCTCTTTAGAGATGGAAATACTTTCTGTAACGATTTCTATCAAATCAGTTCATGGCTTTATATTTTCTAAATCTATAAAATCTATAAGTTCAGGTGCATTCATTAAGATATTTTTATTATAAGTATTACAAAAAAAATATTCTTTAAATTTTGAGAAACTCAAACTAGGATACTTTGAGAAAATAGTCTCTAAAGTATCTTGTCTAAAACGAAACCCTTTCTCGTTTTTTTCTACTTCTTTTAAAAAATCATATGCATGTCACAAAACATTCAATCTAGTATCAATACTACTTTTAGTACTTGAAATAGTTGTTGAAACTTGTGGATTTTGAGATGTATAAGCTGTATTTAAACCAGGTTTATGATTATCAATTCAAGACATTTTTAAATATTAACCATTAATAATAAAATAATATCACAAAAATTAAATTAAAACAAAAAATGTCTCTATTTTACATAAATATTTTTTAAAAAATATCCATCATCAATTTTCTCTATATAATCAAATAAATCCAAATTTAATCAATTACATATCTCATTTACAAATTTTCATTTGATAATCTTAACTCCATGAGTAAGTTTTTTTCAATTTTCTTGCAAAAAATTAACTTCAATTATTTTTTTATCTAATTTATTTAAATCAATCATCTTTTTATAAGAGTCTGGTAACAAATCAACTATATAATCACAATCAAGAGTATTTAAAACTTTTACTATCTCAGTTTTCCAATATTTGCAAAGAGTTTTAGTTTCTATAGGTAATTTATAATTTCATATTTTATCCATTGGTTTTAATAATCCATACATACCAGATAATATAAAAAAACTTTCATTAAAATATTCTTTTGAGTTTTCACTTAAATTATCATAATCTATATATTTATACATAACTCAATTATACCTTTTTATAGATTCTAAAGTCATGCATTTTTTTATATTTTTATTTAACTTTATAGCTTCAAGATATCTTTTTCAAGTACATTTTAGATCTTTTTCTGTAGCATTTTTTGCAATTGATAATGGTTTTTTAAAAGCAAAACTTAAATCTTCATTATCATAAATACTTTCATCATTTTTCCCTTCACTTGGAGGTAATAAAAAAATTAATTTCATATTTTAATTATTTAGATTTAAAAAACTATAAAAAAATAAACAAATTACAAAAATTAAATTTAATAAATATAAAAAATTTAGTCATAAAAAATCATATATAATACCAGAACAAAGTGAAAATAGTGAATATCACAAAGTCATAAAAAGTGAAAAAAGAGACAATATAGTTGATTTTAAATTTTTAGGGGATTTTTTTAGTAAAACTGTATTTCAAAAGCTCATTATAAATCAAAACATAATTGATATCATTATTAATCATAAAATACCCAAATAATAATTAAAACTAAGAAATAATAAGCTAGATAAAAAAAGCAATAATACTATTAAGAGTAATATATATTTTGATTGATATTTATCTTGAAGTTTTTTTATCAAAAAAGCTCAAAATCAAGATAATAATCAAGTAATAGAAAATAATATTCATATATTTTCTATACTAAATCAAATTTGCTTAAAATAAGGCTGATAAGTAAACCAAAAAATATTTCAAAATGAAGATACAAAAACTAAAATCAATATTATGTTTAATATAATTTTATCGTTATATATATATTTTAATCAAGAAAATATATGCTCTTTCATGTTATTATTTTTTTCTTTTTCTTGTCACTTATCATTTATAAAAAATAAAAAGAAAATTATAATAAGATAAGAAAATATACTAGCATATACTGGATAAAATGGATTAATTACAAATAAATATCATGCAAAAAAAGATGAAAAAGCTCTTCAAAAAAACAAATAAGTATATCAATTCGATTGAATATCTTTAAAGTCTTCTTCTTTTCAATTTAATACTAAATTATCATGTATTATTGCTTCTAAATTTCAAGAAGTAATAGCAAATCAAATTCAATTTAATATAGATGAAATAATAAAAACATATATGTCTTTACTAAATATCCATAATAAAAATGATATTAATATAAAAATAGTTCAAAGTAAATAAACTTTTTTTCTACCATATTTATCAGCTAAATATCATGAAGGAGCCTCAAATAAAAAACTAATAATTCAAGAAAGTATAATCAAAAAAGTTGCTATACTAAAAGAAAAAGTATTGAATGATGTTAAAAAAAATGACCATATTGCTGTCGTAAATATACAAGCTGACAAAAATTGAACAACATAGTAAAATTTTATACTTGATTTTATATTATCCATATTTTAATTATTTAGATATTTATCTTTACTTATACTATTATCTACTTCATTACCAATTTCTTCATAAGTTTTTGTAAAATAATTTACAAAGTCTCTCAAAAATTCATTTTGTGGTAGATAATAAAGTCAGTCTTTTATAGTATATCTTTTTAAAAACTCCATAGCATCAGTTTTGCTTAAATAGATATTTATCAAATCTACATAATGATTTATATAAGTTTCTTTTAAATTTGAAAAACTATCAATACTGAAATTTAAAACAATCTTATTATCAATTATAGAAATAATTCTTGATTCTAAAAGTAATTGAAAATGAATAAGCGCTTCACAATAGTAAGTTTGTACTTCTGTTATTTTCTTATATGCAAAAAGTCATATAATTCTAATAACATGATCTATAATCAATTTTTCACTTAATTCTAAATCATCATTTTTTCACATAAAATATGCAACTAATCAACCACATGTTGCCTTAAATTCTTCTATATTTTTAAATAATCAAGTTTTTTTATTCATTACAGTCTCCGTATCTAAATCAAGCCATAAATTATGACCGTATTCATGTCATAAAACTTCAATATCAAATATTTTATAAAAATTTTTAGAGTCAGAAAAAAGATATTTTCTATAATTATTAAGCAAATTTTCATCAAAAATAACACTTTGCCACTTCATAAATGGAAGACTTCTCTTATTTTCCAAAACCATTTCAGGAAAACCAAATATCTTTTTACCAAATTTATCTGAAATAACATCATCATTTGGTACAACTTGAGCCATATTTAATCAAGTAAGTTGAGCTCCATAAATTAAAATTTCATTTGATAAATATAATTGTACTCTATTTATATTTGCAAGTGAATAATTATAACTATCTCTGAATTTTTCTTTTCAAATCTCTTTATAAAAAGTTTCATACATATTTAGTATATCTTTTTCTACAACACTTTCAAAAACACTATTTTTCAGTCTTAAATCCCATTCTGGAGCTACAGCTTTTCTATATTTATCTTCATAAAATTCTAGTGGATGACTTATTTGAAATGGTGTTTTTATCTGCATCCAAGTTTCATCTACCAAAGCCCATTTTGCAACCAATAAATTTACATCTGTTTCCAAAAACGCATTTTTTATAGCTTGTAAATAATCTAAATATTCTTTTTTAGAATTATATATTTCATCTTCTAGTTTTTCTAAATTTGATATAAAAATATCAAGAGAATCGACTATATTTTGAATCTCAAAATTGAAAGCATCAAAATAACTTTTTGATACAAAATTTTTATTTTCATCATAACAAAGAGCACTATAACTTCTATCTGCTTGTTCTGCAAAATGTCCTAAATCAAATAAATTATTTTCATTTAGAAAATCCATTATTTTAGAACTATCATTATTAAATTTTTTTTCTAAATCTCTATTTATACCATTTATTATATGATTTCTCCAAGTAAGAAAAAAATCGTTAAAAGCTTTTCATACAAGATGAACTCACTTAAATATTTCTAAATAAAAAGGAGTTACTAAACTTTGTTTTTCTACAAAATCGATTAAATCACTTTGTAATTCAAAATGAAAATCACTTGTATATTCATATGATAAATCCAATACTTCATCTTTTTTTTCTTCTGAAAAATTATTTTTTTCCATATATAAAACAAGAGAATTTTCTCTTAATTCTATCAATCTAAAATATGCTCCAAGTCTTGTTTCATCATTTGATTCAAGTCATACATAATCCAAAAATTCTTCTAATATTTCTCTATACTCATCATCATTTGCAACTCAAGAATATATTTTTTTTAGACTAGAATTAACTTCTCTATTATAATCTATAATTGTTTTTAAATTGTTTTCTATTGTAATTTTATCCATATTTATTTTTAAAAAATACTACTAAAAACAAATATAATGATTTTTATTAGAAAACAAAAAAAAGAAAAACAAAAATTTGTTTTTCTTTTAATAATTATTATTCCATTACAAATCAAGAATCAAAATCTTCATATTTTTCTTTTTCTTCATTTGTCATATCACTATATTTATTTTTTGTATTAAAAATAGATGATTCTTTATACACTTCTCTAAAATCTTTTATTTTTTTATTTTCTTTAATAGTAGTTTTTATATCTTTTTTTAATTTTTTCTCAAAACCTAATAAATAACTTCAATTTTCATGAGAAGAAATCTTATGAACATCTCACATAGTAACAAGTAAATAAATACCTCCTTCTTCTAGAAGTCTATTTCATTCTCAAATAATTAAAATACCATTCTCATAACCTCATTCAAAAATTGTATTAATATTTCATTTTAATTTTCACTTAATATTATATAAAACTTCAACTTCAAAATGAGTTTCTGGGGCTCATAGATTATTATAAGTTCAATTATTTTTTACGACTTTTCACACAAAAACATTTTCAGCAAATCATAAAACATTTTTATAATCAGAAAAGTCTAAAACAAAATTATGATAAATATATGAAACTATTCATTTTTTACTTATTTCTTCTTTAAGTGCATTTTCCAATTTACTTAACACATATAAAACTTTTGAAGAA
Organism: Candidatus Altimarinota bacterium; assembly: GCA_013368515.1. GTDB lineage: Bacteria > Patescibacteriota > Gracilibacteria > BD1-5 > UBA6164 > JABWCI01. The sequence continues at coordinate 31,871 of JABWCI010000010.1, forward strand.
TTTTTATATTCTAACTTAGTTTTATATAATTTTATATTTAAATCTTCTAAACTATATTTATCTAGTTTTTCAATTTGTTCTTTAAAATTATTTAAAAGTAATTCTTGTTTATTAAGGTTTGCATGAGAACTATAGATATTAAAATACAAAAATATTGTAATTAATATTAATAATATTTTTTTCATAATTTTTTAAGTTAATAATATAGTTTAGTTTCATAAAATAAAAAGATTATTTTCTATTAATAATTTATTTTTTTAATTTCTTATAAAGTATTATTCATAAAATTAGTAATGATAAAATTCAAGTTCAAATAATAAAATAATCTTTATGAAACTCTATAAAATTTAAATTTGAAGGACAAATTTCAGTATCATATTTTTTATTATTTCATGATAAAATTAAATAACTTCCATCAGAATTTTTTTTATCAGATAATATATAATAATTATCTGAATTATTAATTAAAAAATTTACTTCATCTCATACTTTAGGAAAATTTCTATCTGAATAAATTTTTGAAACTCCATCAATAGAACAATCTATATTTGTTCATTTTAATGACATTACATTATAAGTTCAAAATTTACTTTCTAAATAGAAATTATAACTATCTATACATTCTGATTTTTCAAGTAATTGAATTTTTTTGATTTTTCAATTAATCTCACATAAATTACTTTTTGAGATTATTTCTTCTATATCTTCTGAAGATAATGCAGAAAATAAATAAATAGGATTTATCATAATTATTTTTTAATTATTTAGATATCATAAATGTAACGATACTTGTAGCAGTTCTATCACTACTAGAGCTATAATATACTGAATTTAAATTTTGTTCAATACTAGAAGTAAAATAAGAAGAACTTCAAGAAAAAGTAGAGATAGCTCACCATCACATATTAACTCTAACTATAGGAGTAGTTCATGTACTTTTATATCAAAATCATACAACTCCATGGCCTCAAGTATCAAAATTATTTTTTATATTTATTATAACTGGTCTTCATGAATTTATTTCAGTTTTTATCTTTGAAAATAATGTTGATGTATCTCATGATATAAATGTACTAGTAGTATTTTTATATCATTTATCAATAGCATATTGTTTAGCTTTTGAAATATTAGAAGTTATTGTAGAACCTGCACTTCATTTACATGTAGTTAATATAATATCTCCTATATTTTTTATCATTGTTTCAACAAAATAATTATTTGTTAATGTTGCAGTACCAGAGACTAAATCTGGAAAATTATTTCTATCATAATATCAAAAAATTATCCCTACTGCCGTGGGAGCACATCATACCTTACAACTTTTTCAAGCATATCAAGAATCAAATTGATTATAACATGGTGTTAATCAATTACAAATAGTATTTGAAGTTAATGCTCATGGTATAAATTTATCAGAAGCTCCTGGGTTAACATAAGAAGCAAAAGCCATATCCAATTTTTCAAAAACAAATTCTTCTTTTGGCATTTTTAATATTTCATCTTTGATTTCTTCTTTATATTTTTTAAAATCATCTGATTTTTTATATTCTTTTGCCTTGATTTTATAATCATCAACTCTACTTTTTAATTCTCATTTTATCCTTTTAACTTCTTTTTCTTTATCTTCTTTTTTCAATGTCTTATCACTTTCTACTATTTGCTCTATATCATCTTGTGGGTTTATACTTATAAATTCTTCATTTTCTTCATCTATACTATATTGTTCTAGTGGTCAAAAATAATACAATTTATTATTAGATTTTTTGTTTGTTTTATTATCTTTATTTTTTTTGTTTACTTTTGACTCATTTTGTAGTGATAAAAGCTCTCATGGTCAGATTCAAGAAGTACTTGCTATAGGTACAGCTACATCATTTCAATCTGAATTAACAAGTATAAATCAACAATCTTTTTGATTATCACAACTAATCTTAAATTCTATATATGATGGATTTTTTTCATCATCTGTATAAAACTTCTTTCATTCTCATGATATATATGGACTTTTATTTATCCAATTATCATCATTTAATGAATTTTCTATATATTGTTTTGCTAGATTTTCTGACCTATCATATATTACTTTTGATTTTGCAAATGTAAAGCTAAATGGATTTCAAAATAATACAATTAACACAACTAAAGAAAGTATTTTTTTCTTCATTTTTTTATAAATTAATAAATAAAATATAGCATAAATTTATGCTATATTTTATTATACTCATACCACATTAAAAAAGCATTAAATTGTTTTATCTCAATTTAATGCTAAAAATACATACTTTTTAATAATTCTTTTTATTTTCAAGCCAATAAGTATCTTGTCTCACAAGTCTTTTTGCATTTCTTTTATCTGCTAATACTTCTTTTAGTGCTTCTTCTGTAAATATAGTATTTTGGCTTCATTTAAACAAAATTATATATTTCTTATCACTTCTTTCTAATAAATCTTTTACAAATAATCAAGCATCTTTTGAGTACTTAAAATTTCAAAGATGTTTTCAAAAATTGTGCAATGTTTCCTTTCAAATAGAAACTATTTTTCAATATGATTTTAGATAATGATAAAGTTTTCTATGTTCTTGATTTGATTTCTTTCAAAGCTCTCTCATATCTCAAATCACAAATAAAATCTCATATTTTTTAAATATACTATCTCTCAAATAAACAGTATTTTCTATCATTTTGAGCATACTAGCTGGTCAAGCATTGTAAGTAGAATCTATCAAAACTGAACCATTCACTCAATTAAATAAGTTAAATCTACCAGATTGATTAATTAGATTTATATAACTTCAAGCTTCTATATAATTAACTCAAAAATTTTTTAAAATATTTATAGCCAAAGATAGATAAATAAAATTATCATCTCAAAGTATATTTGTTTTTATTATATTATTTTCTATTTTTAACATAGAAAATATCTTTTTATCTTCACAAATATATTTGTGTTTATACTCATGTTTTTTATTGAAAAAATCAAAAGATGTTTTCAATTTTTTTGAATAATCATGTAAAAATTCATCTTGTTTATTTAAGTAAGACTTTTCTTTTGTATTTAATACAAGTTTTATTTTTTCATGTCATATTTGCTCTTTGTTTTCAAAATTTTCTACATGTATAAAATCAAGTTTTGTAAATACACTATAATCTGGTTTTGCTATCTTAAGCAAAAAATCCATATCTCCTGGATGATCAACTCAATATTCTAAAACTATTATGTCATACTTTTTCTTTCAAAATAACAATTCTCATAAAAACAAAAACCATATCTTAATATAGTTTTTTATACTTGGTTTATACCTTTCTAAAGCAAATATAGAAAAAACAAGACCAAGTTCACTATTAAAATTTTTAGGTGATGTATAAACTTTTTTATCAGTTAAAAATTGCTTTAAAACTTGATAAATTATCATCCTACAGCTTGTTTTACCTACACTTCAAGTTACTCAAATAACTATTGGTTTATATTTTTTTATATATGCTTTTCATAAAATAGCATACATTTTATAAAAAATATTTAAAATGATTTTTTTCATTTTTATATCATTGATTATTATTTTATTTATTGTTTAATAATATTATTTATTTTAATAAAAAAATCAAGAGCTTATTTTATAAGCTCTTCATAATTTATCCATACTATTCAATCTAAATGTAAAAGTGATATATCTAATTTTTCACTCAAATCAATATAAAATTTATTTATATCAATATAATCTCACTTATATTTTTCAAATAGATTTGTAAGTCTAGAATCAATAGGAATAAATATATCTTTTGGATAAGACACAAAATCATAAACATGACGAGCAACATAACCAAACATCTTAACTGCAAAAACAATTGTTTTATCAGTTATTTTTTGTTTCATTGTTTTTGCAAGCAAATCTCTAAGTTCTGTCATATTTTGATAAAAATACTCTTCTCTTCATTCAAATAAATCCAAAGCAAGTTTAACTTTTTCTAGTCTTTTTATCTTTGTATCAACAAATCTCTTATTATTTTTACTTTGTTTTATAAACTCTCATAATTCAAAAACTATATTTTGATAAGTTATTTTTCTATAAGAAAAATACAGAGAAAACTCTTCCCAATAATTTTCTCAAGTACCAGATAATTGATAACAAATTATACTATTTGCTATAACCAAAGCCAAAACTTCTTTTTTATTATTATTTTTTTCTACAAGTGATTTTAAAGCTATAAATTGTCTATCTGTTTCTTCCAATTTTATAGCATAATTTAAATCAAAAGTTTTTAATTTATTGTACAATTCTTGCATAAATTATTTATTAAGATTTAATTTCTCTACTCTACTCATTTTTTTTATTTCTAACTCCCTTTTAGTTGCTTGACTTCTATTTTCAAACTCTTCAAAATAATAAAGAAAAACTGGTTTTCTTGATAGAGTATATTTAGCTCAACCAATTATTTCTCAATTGTGTTGTTTAATTCTCCTATCTAAATCAGTAGTGATTCATGTATAAAGAGTATCATCGCTACATCTAAGTATATATGTAAAATACATATTATTTATTTTGAATAATATAAAAAGCACTACTTACTCCTGCTGTTTCAGTTCTAAGTATCCTATCTCATAAATGAACTCTATAAAAAAACATATTTTCAAATTTTTTTAATTCTTCATCACTAAAACCTCATTCTGGTCAAATAAAAAGATTTATAGTATTTTTATAATCAAAATCCATTTTTTTAAGTGTTTTTGAAGATTCTCAAATAGTATGAAAAAATATATTTTGATTTTTTATAAGTGGTGAAAAATCATATTTTTCCAAAAAAACAATTTCTGGTATATGTAATCTACCTGATTGTTCAACTGCTTCAACAGCTATCTTTTGAAGCCTATCAATTTTATTATCACTTAAAACAAGTTTTTGACTTCTTTCACTCCTAAAAAATACAAAATTTTTAACTCATATCTCTACTCATTTTTGTATTATATATTCTATTTTTTCTATTTTATTTGGTATTGCTTGATACAAATTTAATTCAAAATCAATTTCGCTATTATTTTCCTTTCTATCTATTTGTTCAAATTCTATTGATTTATCTAGTATATTTTTAACTCTAAAAATATAATCATAATTATCACTTCCATCAAAAAAGATAACACTTTCTCAAACTCTAACTCTCAAAACTTTGATAAGTTGATGAATCATATCTTTATCTCTCAAAACAAAATTGTAATCACTTGTTTGTAAATCTTTTAAATAAAATCTTTGCATAATATGTTTTATAAAATAAAGAATAATGAAATAATAATGGGAATGTGCAAAAACAAGAAGTTCGAGGAAGAAAAATTTTTTCGAAAGGAGCTTACTCTAAAGTAAGTGACTGAGAAATAAATTTTTCTGACGAAGAAATTCAAAGTTTTTCCACATTTCCTTAAAAGAGTAATCAAAAACAAAAAAAAGACAATCTAATTGTCTTTTTTTAAATTATCTAGGCATACCATAAAAATCTAACCCTTTAACATCAACCATAGTTTTAGTTAAAAAGTTTTTCTTTTTCCCTTTTATAAAAAAACCTCTTTCATCAATAATACCTTGTTCTATAAGAGCTGAAGGATTTTTATTGCTTAATTTTTTCTTTGGGAAATTTTGTTTATTTTCATAATAATGATGTCTACTTTTGTAAGACATATTTTTTCTAGTTTGTGGGTTTTCATTTCACATATAAACTTGATATGCGGCTTTTTTATTTTTTGCCATCTTTCTAGATGCAGCTTGTTTTTTTACGATTCTCGATGTAAGTCCGTGACTATTTGCCATAATTCTATATTAATCTTATAAATTTATTATATTTTAATCAAAAAAGTAGAAAACACAAAGTAAAAAACATAATACATCCTTTCTACTTTTTACTTTCTACTTTTTAATATTTAATTTTAGTTTGGAGCGGGGAACGAGGTTTGAACTCGTACACCCAAGGGTTGAAGCCTTAGTACACTCACTCTTTTATGTTACCCCCGCATTACAAAAAACATATATATGTCTTATTGCAGATCGTATTTTATAAAATAATTCTTTTTTTGCAAATTTTTTTTAATTTTTTTTGTTTTAAACGTTTTTATGATATAATATTATTATTATTATTATTAAATAAATAAATATGTTTGATTTTTATTTTATTCAATTGAAAGATTCTATTTTATCTTGATTATATTCACAATTTTATACTGCTATAGAAATATATCTACCTAAACTTATATGAGCACTTTTTATAGTTGCACTTGGTTTTTTATGTTCAGTATTAATATATAAATTAGTTATATATATATTTAAAAAATTTAATATAATAAACTTTGTAGATAAACTATTTATAAATTTAAAAGATATACATAGTGAAGAAATAGAAAAAATAGATAAAACACCTGAACAAAAAGAAATAGAAGAAAAAAAAGAAATAAGAAAGAAAAAAATATCTGATAAGATAAAAATAGATATAATAACTGCAAAAGCTTTTTCATATTATCTTTTTCTAGTTTTCTTTAGATATGCTATAGTTTTTATCTGAATCAGAGAAGTTGAAATATTTTTATGAGATCTAATATCATACTTACCTAGCCTATTTATAGCTGTTGTAATTTGATTTTTTTGAACTAGATTTGCAAATTTTACATATGAAGTTGTTTATCACGCTCTTGACCTAACAAAACAAAAAACAGCTAAAATTATAGCTAACTGAGCGAAGATAATAATATTATTTTTTACAATAATGGTTGTATTATCAAAAATAGGAATAGCAACTGAAATAACTAATACAATTTTAATTTGATTTATATCTATGCTTGCAATAGCTTGAGGACTTGCTTTTTGACTTGGTTGAAAAGATATAGCACATGAAATCCTTGAAAGTTTTAGAAAATAATTGAAAATATGGAAACTCCAAAAACAAAAACAAATCTTGAAACAAATGTTTCTTGACCACAAGAAATAGCAACACAAATAAACAAATCTAAAGAAGATTTATTATGAATAATTGCATTTCAACATATAAGAGAAGAACTTGAAAAATTTAATGATTGAAACCATATATTTATAATACATCAAACTATAGAAACTAATGCAAATAAGATAATGCAAAGTCCTTACTTTGCTCATGTTTGATTAGTTTGAACATCATTAATTGCAAATATAGATAATATAATAAATACTTGTTATTTCCTAAATTCTTGAGTAAATAGTGCCCCAAACTTTCAAAGACACAAATGAAGTGATAGTTTAGTTATACTTATTGTAAAAAAATCTCAATTTGTAAATTGTAAAAATTTAAATGATATAGATAATAAATTGATTGATTACATAGAATGATGAGAAATGAAACAATGGTGATTACCAAATAATTGTATTTGGTGATATATAAATTGAGTTTCATATCATAAAAATCATAACTTTAATTGAATTATTTGACAATAGTGTTAATTTTCTTATAAATATAAAGTCCCTTGGACAAGTAGCCTTGTTTCAAATATGGACTTTTTTTCAAACTGATGAAAGGAAACGACGATGAAGATCATCGCTCTCGCAGCTTTCGCCTGATCGCCGGCCCTGGTCTATGTAAAGCTAAACAAGCTTTTTTTTCTTAAAATTAGAGATGCAAACACTCTAAAACGGATAAAACAATTGTTTGTTAAAATTTTGTGGAGGTAAGATGAACCAAAAACTCCTCGAAATTGACTGGAGCTGGATACCTGATGGTGATGGGATCACGAATTCGTGGCCCAACGGTGACGGCTAGATTCAACTCGTTCTTTAAATCTTTGAAAAATAAAAGGCATGGTCTTAGCTCCTACCCTTTATTCTATTCGCAAACCTCTTCCCCCTTTTTGAGTGTCGCATGTCGGATAGATTTTTAAAGCTAATTTTAGAGCCCCCTCCGGGGGCTCTTTAACTTTTAAAAAATAAAAAAATAGAAATTTAAGAAATTTCTATTTTTTTATTTTACTTGAAAAAATCTTCATTTACTATATATAGTAGCTTTATCTGGTGAAACTATTGCTGGAAATACAACATCACATTTCCTTAAACTAGCATTAAAATCAACAAAATTATTACATGGACAACTATTACATATTATATTTCAAAGAATTAAATCTCATCAAGAATATTCACAATTAGGTGAAATCTGTTTTGGAGAACAAACTCAAGAGTTACAATAATATCATTGATTACAATCCTTATCTAAAGAACATAATGTATCAAATACAGGACATCATTTATTTATTTCTAATCATTTAACAGTTGGACATAAATCATCTAAATTATTTATTTTATCATTATCATAATCTCAAATTACAAAATTTTCTTTATCTTCTGAATAAACTCATAAAGTATCTTGAGTTTTACAATTATACAACTTTTTATCTATATCACTTTGTGTACATATGTACAGTATTTTATCTTGTGGAGTATTAATTTGATTATCATCTTTATCCAATACTCAATCCTTATCTGTATCAAATAGAAAATTATCATAAACATAAATAATAACTTTTGATTCATATAATTCTCAATTTTGATCTCTAACTGTAAGTATAACAGTGTATATTCAAGGTTCTTTATATATATGTGTTACATTATTTCAATAAGAACTATTACCATCTCAAAAATCCCAGAAAAATGAAGAACTATTATTTCATGAAAATATTGATGTAAAATTTACTACCAATGGAGAATTTCATGAAATAGGATCAGCTTTGATTGATAATTTATAATTATCTTTTGTATCTTGGTTTGAAATATTTATATCATTAAAAACTTCTGCAGTTTTTCATGAGTCACTAACTACTCTTAGAAAAACTCTATAATCTCAATTAACTAAAAAATCATAATTATCTATATATTCTCCATATCTCTTAAATTCTTCTCAAGTATTTTTATTATAAAATCTCCATATATATGAATCAGTTCAAGTTATAGTTTCTCATACAGGTAAAGAAATATTTCAATAAAAATCAAAAACTTTTTCTATTCATGTTAAATTAGCTCTTTGACAACTATCTTTATTATTTTCATTACATGACTTATTAAAAATTTGCATTTCTAATCATAAATCTTCCTCTTTTTTGAGAGAACATGAATTTGATTTAAGTGCTATATATGCTATTTTTATAAAATCCTCTTTTTTTACAGGGTTTTTTGGTCTAAGTTTTCAATCAACAACTTCAACCATTTTATATATTTTTTCATTTCAATTCTTATCGTACTCTAAAAGCTCATAATCAAGTGCTTTTTGAAAATCTGGATAAAAACTATAAATACTTCCATCAAGATTCTTAGGACTAACATCATCTGATAATTTTTGAGTTATTTGTCAATTTGCAATCTGAGTTCTAATAATATCTGCCTGACTATTTGTCAAAATTCAAGAAGCTCTTAATATTATTGCTAAAGCTTCTTCTAATATTATAGTATTATTAGGACAAAATGGTTTTTCTCAATCCCTAAAAGTTCAGTTTTCACATTTTGTTCAAGAATCGTATCATTTTACATATCATTTTGAATCTGCTCAAGCAATACAATAAAAATATTTATTACTTTTAGATATATCAAAAAATATTTGTTTATCATTATATTCTTTAAATAAATCATAACTTACATTAGGTGAAATACATTTTTCACAACTTACCTCCATCATGATTCATACAAACTCATCACGATTTAAAAACTTATTTGGATTGAGTTTTCATTCATTATCAGGAAATATCATTCATTTATCATATAAAACTTGAAGTTCATTATAATATTTATAATTTTTATCTATATCAGTAAAAACTTGCTCTACTGGTATAGAAACTGCAAAAGTTTTTGATAAAAAAACAATTAAGAAAAAAAACAAAAATGTAATAATTTTTTTAAGCATAATTTTTAATTAACGGCATACATAACTATTCAAGCAGCAACTGAAACATTTAATGACTCTTTTTTTCATCTCATAGGAATTATAACGATTTTATCTGAAATATCTAAAATTTCTTTATTTACTCATAAAATTTCATTTCACATTACTAAAACTACATTATCGTTTTTTTCTTTAAAAAGTTCACTATACTGTACACTTCTTGGATCCAATTCTACACTTATAATACTATACCCTTTTTTTCTTAAAATATCAAGAATTTCAAATGGATTTGAATAATATTCCCAATCTATAAAAGTTTCTGCTCAAAGTGCAGTTTTACTTATATCATTTCTAGGAGGAGTTGGACAAGTTCAAGTAAGAATAACTTTTTCAAATCATGCTCAATCTGCATTTCTGAAAATAGCTCATACATTTTGCATACTACGAATAGAATCTAGAAGAATAATTTTTGACATATAATTTAATTTAAGATAATTTAATTATTTTATACACTTTTTTTAAAAATTATCAACAGTTTTTCTTTTATTTTAAGAGAAAATATGATATAATAACAATAGTTTAAAAAATAAAGAAATAATAAAATGAATTATATAATTTTTTTTACATCTTTTTTGGCTATAGTAATAAGTTTTTTTATATTTTTAAAAATACTTAAAAGAAAAAATGATTATAAAAGAACTCTAAACCTGACATTTTTAAAAGTTACTTTACCAAAGAAAAATAGCGATTTAGATGAAAGGAAAGAAACAACTAAAGACTTCAAAGAGATGATATGACTCATGGAGCAACTTTTTGCATCTCTAAAATCTATACAATCAAATAAAATAATTAAAAAAATAATGTGACAAGACTTAATAAGTTTTGAATATGTAGCTCATGAATGAGAAATATTATTTTATGTTGTTGTACCAAAAAATTATAAATACTTGATAGAAAAACAAATAAATGGTTTCTATACTGATGCAATAATAGAAGAAACAACAGAAATAAATATATTTAAAAATAGAAAATATTATGATGCAAAATATATAGATACAAAAAAAGAGTTTTTCTTCCCTATAAAAACATATCAAAAACTTGAAAGTGACCCAATAAACAACATTACAAATGCTTTTTCAAAATTAGAAGAAGATGAGTCAGCTGCTATACAAATAATTCTTAGACCTGTTGATGATGATTGGCAAACTATGTGTTCAAAAGCAAGTAATAAGATAATGAATGGAAAAGTAAGTTTTTTTACTTTGAATCCTATAAAGCTACTTATAAATCTAATAGAAGCATTTTCTGTTAGTGATGATAAATCAAATACTCCTCAAGACAATAAAACATCTGCATTGAGTCAAGAAAGAGCAAAAACAGTAGATGAAAAATGAGATAAAACAGGTTTTGAAACAATTATAAGAGTTATAGCAACTTGAAATAATAAGTCTATGGTTGAAGCAGAAATTACAAATATAGTTTCTAGTTTTGTACAATTTAATTACCCTGATTTCAATAAATTTATTAGTCCTCTTTATTACAACAAAAAAACTCTCATAAAAAATTATATTTTTAGATATTTTAGAAAACCATTTTATCTTAAAAAGATGATTTTAAATACTGAAGAATTAGCTTCTATATTTCATTTCCCACATATAAGATATAACTCTACACCTGAGATAAAATGGCAAAATTTTAAAATAGTAAAAGCTCCTACAAATATACCAAAAGAATGATTATTACTATGACACAATATTTATAGATGAGTTAAAAAAGAAATAAGAATAAAAACAGAAGATAGATTTAGACATTTTTATGTTATTGGGCAAACTGGTACTTGAAAATCAAGCATACTACAAGTTATGGCTAGACAAGATTTAAAAAATGGAGAATGAATTTGTGTTATAGATCCTCACTGAGATTTGGCTCGTGATTTATTACCTTTTATACCTAGAGAAAGAGCTGATGATGTAATTATATTTGATCCAAGTGATACTTCTAGACCTATTTGATTAAATTTACTTGAGGCAAATAGTGAAGAAGAAAAAGAACTAGTTGCTATGGATGCTATGAATATAATGATAAAGCTTTTTGGTAATGAAGTATTTGGTCCTCGTATACAAGATTATTTTAGAAATGCAGTTTTGACACTTATGGATTATCCAGGAGGTTGAGCAATAACTGATGTTATGAGACTTTTTACAGATACAGAATTTCAAAAAGATAGAGTAAGACATGTAAAAAATCCTATAGTAAAAGCATGGTGGGAAAAGACATTTGCAAGTATGTGAGATAGAGAAAAAGCTGAAATTATACCATATTTTCAAGCAAAATTTTCAGGTTTCACTACAAACAAAATGATGAGAAATATAATAGGACAAGTAAAATCAAGCTTTGATATACTTGATGTGATGCAATCTGGAAAGATACTTATAGTAAATCTAAGTAAATGAAGACTTTGAGATTTTAACTCAAAACTTCTATGAATGATTTTAGTATCAAAAATACAAATGGCTGCAATGAGAAGAGATAAAATAGAAAAAAGTGAAAGAAGAGATTTTTTCTTATACATAGATGAATTCCAAAACTATGTAACTGATTCTATTGAATCTATATTATCAGAAGCTAGAAAATATAGACTTAGTCTAAATATAGCTCATCAATATCTATGACAATTGGAACAATCGGACGCGCTTACTAAATCAAATCTAAACTTAAAACAAGCTATATTTGGTAACGTGTGAAGTATAATGAGTTACAAGATATGACCTGAAGACTGAGAATTTATGGCAAAATACTATGCTCCTGTTTTTTCAGAACAAGATTTAGTAAATATGGATAAATTTAAAGCAACTATGAAATTATCTGTTGATAATCAACCTACAACTCCATTTTCAATAATTCCTGTTAATCCATATCTTGATAATGGTGAAACTCAACTTGCAAAAGCATTTACAGAACTATCAAAATTAAAATATGGTCGTGATGAAGCATTTGTGAGTAAAGAAATAGAATATAGGATTTGAACAAAATAAAAAAAATTGGATCTCTGATCTGCCACCTAAAAAGTAGAATGTAAAAAAAAGAACATTCTACTTTTTTTAGTATAAGAAATAAATATACTAAAATATATTACTTAAAAAGCTTATTCCTAAATACAAATAAAATCACTTCTAGCAAAAAATAGACTTTTTGATTTTGGAAGTCATACCCAATCTGTTTTTTGTCATTTGATTATACAGTTTTTTGTTGGATTATTGTAGATTATTTTATAAATCAAACTCAAAATTAAATCTTTATCATCTAAAAAATAATTATTTGAAATTATTTTTTCTACTTTTTTATAAAGTAAATCCTTGTTGATATTCATAAAATATCCTGAAATATCAAGTTTGAGTATATAAGTATCTTGTTTGTAATTATTACTAGCACTTCTTATAAATTTTTGTACTCTTTTAATTCAAAACAAAGTTCATTTTCACTCTCTACAACTATAACTATAATATATAAAATTTCTCTCAAAAATATGATTTAGTTTATTTACTATCAAATGATGAACTATCCTATCTCTAAAATCTCAGGCAAATACTTCCCTTTTTACTGGATTTTGCACTATAAAAGCTATAGATTTTCAAACTTGATAGTTTCAAGATATGATATCGTTGTAAAGCTTAATTAAATTTGATTCATAGTTTAATTCAAACTGCAATTGATTATGTGTATTTCTTTTATTTTTACGACACTGATAATAAGCCTCAAATATATCTTTTAATTCAATAAATATTTTTTTAGTTTATAAAAAAACAAAACAAGTAAAAAATACTTGTTTTGTTTTTTAGATTAGTTTTTGATACACACTACCGAAAAACCGTGATCCTTATCGAGGTCGTACCTGTAAACAAGGCTATTTCACGAAATGAGACTACGGTAATAGGCAATGGTAGTAGAGAGCTCAGTACTACTCCACCAGAAACCGCGGCTACCTAGAGAAAAGAAGCTACCATCGGTATTACGGTTACCAGGGAGAGATCAAATTATTCCAGATAGTTTATTTCAAGTCCATCAAGTAGCTCAGTAATTAATTAAAGCAGTCCATTGATCATCTGTAGGAAGAGCCCATCAAGTACCTAGAGCTGGACAGACTGATGAATGAGTTGCTGCATACCAGTCGTATAGTCTACCGTATGCATTACAATTTG
>JABWCI010000011.1 GCA_013368515.1 Candidatus Altimarinota bacterium
ATAAATCTAGAGTTTCAGTAGAACCAGCTTTAACAACTAAAGCAGGAGCGAAAGAAACTACAGCAGTTCTATCAGAAGAAAATGCAGCTTTTCCTGATACTCTTTTACCATTTTTTTCAAAGAAAACTCTAGTAGTAGTAGGAACAGAAGCTAAACCTAATGATTTTACTTCAACTGTATTAACAGAAACATCTTGAGAACCAGCTGTAAAATCAACTTTAGCAAATCTTACAGTTCCTTCTTCAGGAATTTGAGTTCCATTAACTGCAGAAGCAGGATTTAAAGAAACTTCAACATTACCACCAGTAACTACAGGAGTAGTAACAGTTGTATTGTCATCTTCTTCAGAAGTATTATCTTCTTCAGTACCACAAGTACCTAATAAAGTACAGATAATATCATTCATTTCTTCATCTTCAGTAGAAGACATAGCATTAGCACCAGCTTCGAATACGAAACCTCTAGTAGCAGCAGTATCGTAGTTTGTGAAATTTGAAACAATTCCATTAGCTACAGCGAAAGCTACAACTTGTTCTTGCCAAGTAGTACCTTTTGAAGCATCATATGCATAAGCATCACCGAATGCAGCTTTAACCACCATACCTACAGCTTCAGCTTTTGATATGTTAGCTTCAGGTCTAAATTGAGCATTTTTAGCAATTAATCCAGCATCAGCTAAAGCTTCAACAGAATAACATGCCCAAGTATTAGGAGTAGTTGCAGAAACATCTGTAAATACACCATCACAAGTAGTTTTTTTATCAAGACCAGCAATACCTCTAGCAACAGCAGCGATTTCTTGTCTTAATACATTTTGATCTAAATTGTAAGCAGCAGGATTAGCTGATTGATCAACTATAACACCAGCTTGAGCTAAAGTGTTAGCAGCTTCAATTTCAGATGTGCTGTAAGCAGAAACTCCAGTAGTGAAAACACTAGAAACAAGAGTTACTAATGCAACAGCAGCAGTAGATTTTTTAAATAAATTCATAATTGAAGTTATTAAATTAAATAAAATATATATATATTGTATGATTTAGAAAATGTCTTGTAATTGTTTTTCAAAATTTTTTCAAGAGAAACTATTAACTATATCTAAAGCATTGTTTGAAAGTTTATTATAAAGAGCCTCATCGGTTAATATCTCTAAAACTCTCTTAGTAAATTCATCTGGTGACCTTACTAAAAATCAGTTTTGTCAAGATTTGATTATTTCAGAAACTCAATTGATATCAAAGGCAACCACCGGAACTCATATAGACAGAGACTCTATTATAGTCATTCAAAATGAATCTATCTTAGAAGGAAAAAGACAAACAAGCGATTTTTGCAAGTTGTCAATTATAGACATTTTGTCTAATAATCATAAAAAAGATACAGATGTATCATCTCTATGTTTTTCTTTGAAAGATTCTAGTTCAATTCCCTCTCATCATATATTTAACTTAAGTCAAGAAACTTGACTTTTGATAAAATTATAACTTTGAAAAACTTGTTCTAGATTCTTTCACTCTACCCATCTACCATAAGCAAATATGGTTTTTGAGTTATAGTCTATATTTTTAGCTTTATTCAGTGTGTACTCTATATCCAATACAGGATACAAAACTTTTGAATCAACCTTATAAATATCAAACAAACATTTTTTTAAATAGTAGCTATTAGAAATCATCTCGGAAACAAATCTAATAGACAATTTTTCAAGAATTTTTTTAAACCATGTATAAACGTTTGTATTTTTATAATACCAAGGATAATGATGATGCCACCATATAAGTTTAGCGCGAGAAAAGAAAAGAACTTTTGAAAGTACTCATACAAATTGCATAGGTGAATTTCAAATAATTATGTAATCACTATTTCTTATAAGGTAAGCTGTTTTAATTTTGTTAAAACAATTTATGTTAAAATTTATTTCTTTTGAAAATATCTTTTCATCATAAGAAAAAGTATAAAACTCTACTTTATTTTCTCTTTGAAGTAAATTTGATAAATAAATCATCATATTTACAGCTCATCCCCTCTTGTTAACATAAGGGTGTAGCACACTAATAATCTTATTTTTGGGTATCATATTATTTTAGTATTAAAAATACAAGGTTAAAGCCTTAACCCAAAAGTTGTAACAACTCTGGGAAACAATAATCAAGAGTACTTGATAACTATTTCCCAAAGTCATTAAAAACAATTAAGATTAGACTTAAATTCTTTAAAAATTAATTTCGGATTATTTTAAAGATCCCCGCTTAAATAATACGAGATACATATTAATAGTTTTTCTTATTAAAGTCAAACCACCAAGCACTCAATTCACACAATCTTCACATTTCTTCACAAAGTCTTCACATACATTAAAATTTCTTCACATTAAAACAAAAAAACAGCTATAAATAGCTGTTTTTTTGTTTTAATTTTTTAAGATTGAGTAATAGTGTCTCATAAATTCATGATAGGTTGCATTATAGCAACGGCAATAAATCATACAATTATAGCCAAACTTACAAGGATAAATGGCTCTAAAAGTTTATTTAATACTCAAATAGTATTATCTACTTGATCATCATAGAAATCTGCAACTTTTAATATTGTTTGGTCAAGCTTAGCAGTTTGTTCTCAAACCTGTATCATTTGAACCATCATATCTGGGAAAAGTTTGTCTCAATCAAGAGATTCCCACATTTTTATACCAGAAGCAATATCTTCACTTAAAAGAGTAATTCTTTGTTTATAAACCTCATTTCATACAGCATCAGCAGTAATTCTAAGAGATTCAACTATAGAAACTCATGATCAAACCAAAGAAGAAAATACTCTAGAAAATTTTGAAAGTATAAGTTTTCTATTTATAGTACCAAAAACTGGAATTTTAAGTTTAAAATCATCTAAAACATATAATCAATTTGGTGTTTTTCTCCAAGCATATATTCAAAAATATATTATTACAACAACCAAAATCATATACATCCAATAGTTTACGAATAAATCAGACATAAACATAAGAGCTTTTGTACTTCATGGTAAGTCATCTTTACTATCAAAAATTTCTAATAATTTTGGAACTACCATTATCATCATTACTGCAACAACTCAGATAACTACTATGATAATAAACATAGGATACATCATAGCACCTTTTATCTTTCATGAAATAGATTCTACCTTCTCTAACTGATCTGCTAAATCAGATAAAGCTCTATTTAATTGTCATGTTTTTTCTCAGGCTTTTATAATTCATATTTCAGCTTCTCAAAAACTATTAGGATATGACATCATACATTCTGAAAGATTTTTTCATTCTTTTAATTCATCACAAAAAACTCACATTATTTTTTTAAATACTGGGTTTTTCTCTTGTTTTTCAAGAATTATAACTGATTTAACCAATCACATTCATGCATTTGTCATTGTAGACAAAAGACGATAAAAAATTACTTTTTCTGATACCTTTACCTTTTGAAAAGACATAACAAGATCGTTAAGTTTTTCCATAAAATCTCAGTTTTTTCATGCAATATTATCATTTTTGACATTGTTGCCAGAATCTGATTTTTTATCATCATCTAGTATTAAAAAATCTGCCATATTATATTATTAAAAATTATTATCCATTTTGTGTTTTTGAAGCTCTATAAACTTCCTCAAGTGAAGTAAGTCAATTTAATGCTTTTATAATTCAATCTTGTTCCAAAGAAATCATTCATTCTTTTATGGCTTGTAAATTTATATTATAAGCAGAAGAACCATTCAATATCATTTCTTTAACTCAAGGAGTTATCTCTAAAACTTCGTATATTCAAACTCTTCATTTATAACCAGTATTATCACAATGTTCACATCAAACTGGTCAATAAAAAGTAGGAGTTTTTAATTTATCTAATCAAACTCTTTCTATTAACTCTTCTTTCTTAGTTATATTTATAGAGTTTTTTACATTTTCTAAAGTGTCTTTTCAAAGACTTTTTAAATCAAGTGGTTTTTTACAATGAGAACATAATCTTTTAATAAGTCTTTGTGCAATTATTATATTTACAGATGCCGGTATAAGAAAAGGTTGAACTCACATGTTTAATATTCTAGTTATTGTTTCAGCAGAACTATTCGTATGTATAGTTGATAAAACCAAATGTCATGTAAGTGATGCTTCTATAGCAATATCAACAGTTTCCTTATCTCTCATTTCTCAAACCATTATTATATCAGGATCTTGTCTAAGAGCAGTTCTTAATCAATAAGCAAAAGTATATCCAATGTCTGGCTTTACTTGAGATTGATTAATTCAATCTACCTGATTTTCAACTGGATCTTCCAGAGTCATTATATTTACATCAACTTTATTTAAATCTGTCAATGCAGAATAAAGAGTAGTAGATTTACCTGATCACGTAGGTCAAGAAGTAAGTATAATTCAGTTTGGTAGAGAAATAGCCTTTTGAATCAACTTTAAATTTTGTCACTCAATTCACAATTGAGTTAACTTTGGTATAGTCTTAGATTTATCAACTATTCTCATTACTACTTTTTCTCAATGAACAGTAGGAAGAGTAGAGACTCTAAGATCGAGAGATTTTCTTTCTATAGTAGTACTTATTCTACCATCTTGAGGAATTCTAGATTCATCAATTTTCAAGTCAGACATTATTTTAAATCTGGCAACAATTCAAGAATGAAGGAAGTTTTGGTATTCCAAAATTTCCCTTAATTCTCAATCTAGCCTGTATCTTAATCTAACATATGATGATAGTGGCTCTATATGTATATCTGAAGATTCTCAAACTACGGCAGCTAAGATGATAAAATCACAAACTTTTTGTATATTATCTCACTTATAAACCATGTTTTTTAGTTCTTCTACTACTTCACTATATTTCATAAATAAAAATTATATTATTTTAAAATTGCTTTGTATTCTTCTAGTACACTAGTGTATTTTATTACTTGTTTATATGCTTCATTTATTCCAACTTTTGTACTTAAAGATTTTTGAATATTTGAAATAATTGTCATTTGCATTTGATTAAGAGTAAGATTTAACTCATTAACTTTCATGCTTGCTCATGTTCATTCACTAGACATAACTTTTTGTACTTCTCATCTAAGTTTATTAAAATCAGCAATAAAGTCTTTTATTTGTTTTTCGATTTTGAAAAGTGGTATTCATTTTACATAAAATCTTAATGAAACTTTTACTTTTATTTTTTCAGTTCATTGTGATTTTTTTAGGTAATCTATAAAGGTAATTCCATTTTCTTGTAAATTAAATGAAGAATCAATATAATCTTCAAATGAAATAGAACTTATATCAAATATTTGATTAGCAAATATTCAATAATCCTCTACCTTAGTTTGTCATTTTAAAGTTTTAGATCTAAAATCACTAAAGTCCTTATTTAAATCATAATCTAATCATACATTTCATGTTTCTTCATCTACTTTTATTTTACCAACATTTTCAATAAAATATAAAAAATCAATTATTGATCACTTAGATCATGTCAATTCCATAGTCAATGGAATATAAAAAATATTTGTATCTAAAGAGCTATCTCATATAATTGAAGTATATTCTTCTAATAGTTTTACATCTGATATTCAAATAGCATCTTTGTAAGTAAAATTAAATGTTTCCGCAATAGACTCTATATAGTTAACAAACTTATAATCTGATAAAGAATTATCTCATAGGTCAGAAACTGCTTCAGAATAAATAGGGAGAATTTTTGAAACAACTTCAGTTTTAGAGTCAAAAGAAGTAGTATCTATATACTTTTTTGATAATTTATCAATAAATACTTCAAAATTTTCTTCTGTTTTATTATTAAAATTATTATTGTAAAAATCTTTTGTTATAGATTTCAAAACTTCTCACAAATAATCATTTTCTTCAGTTCATTTTGAGTCGTCTGTTTTAGGTAATACACTTTCTACATTTGCTTTAAATTCATCGTGTGAAACTCATTCTTTTAAAACTCTTTTATAATCACCAAATAAACTCAATGATTCTTGCTTATAAGCCTCAATTTCTCTAAATCAAGGTAATATATATGTTATAAATAATATTATTAGTACAATTGTTAAGCTAACAAATGAAACTGATGATATTACAATAGAATTTTCTTCTCTTTTTGTTCTTTTCATGATCTAAAAATTAATTTTTAATATTATATCAAACAATGTTTTGTTAGTATATCAATTTGATTCTCATATAACACTTTCACTTGAGAATATTTTTTGTCTATCAATAAGTGTAAAATCTGTTGAGTTTTTTTCTATATAGTTTAAGAAACTATTAGCTATAGATATAGAAGTACCTCAAATTTCATCATAATTTTTCTTTCAAGAAAATCATATAATTCATCTTTCATATCATTGAGAAAAACTAGAACATTTCATAGCTAAAGTTTTTTTATCAAAATCAATTTCAAGTTTTGAACATTGTACTCTACTTTTATCAATTCAAGAAAATTCATTTTTTAAAGAATTAAATCTTTCAAGAACAGAAAGAGTAGATAATGTTTCTTTTGATTTATCAATTAAAAAAATCATCTCTTTAGTTTTAGAAAAATTTTCTTGTTCATAAATTTTAACTAAATTTTCAAGTATTTTTTTAGATTGTTCCAATTTCTCAGAAGTGAGTTTTGTTTTGTAATAATTTTTTACATATGAAACTGATGAACAATATGGTGATCATTCAGGCTTCTCAATTGAAGAATCCATAAATAAAAAACAGATTGAATCTATAATAGCGCTATTGGAAAAATTTTCATTTTTTTGAATATATAAATATCAATATGAAAATATAAATAATACCAATGACAACATAAATACCTTTTGAAAAATCTTAGAAACAAGAGAAAGATAATAAAATAAATCTTTCTTTTGCTCCTCTTTTAGTTTTTCAACTTCATTTATTAATGATGAATCTGTTGAAAATTCATCAAATATATTCTTTGATGATTCAACAGAACTAGAGCTAGTATTTAATTTTTTTTCTGTCATATAAAATGTTTTAATAAATAATACCTATTTAATAATATCATAAAAAAAATATAATATCAAAAAAAAGACTTTACATTTTAGTAAAATCTTTTAATACTTCTTTTTTAATATATCTAAAAACTGTTTTTTAGTTCACTTTTTTATATTTATATCGCTAGGAAATGCCTGATAAAATATTTCTCACCATTTACTATTTATTCTATCATCTAATAAAACGACTAATCATGTATCATTTTTTGTTCTAATTAGTCTACCAAATCATTGTTTGAGTTTAATTATAGCTTTAGGTATAGCGTATTCAGAAAAGCTATCTTTAAAAAAACTACTTCTTGCCATAAATATAGGATCATTTGGAACATTAAAAGGGAACTTATGTATAATTAAATATTTTAAATCATCTCATGGTATATCTACTCACTCCCAGAAACTATCAGTTCATAATAATATAGAGTTTTCTGGAGATTTTGTGAAGTTTGAAAGTATTTTATTTTTGCTTCATCATATAGATTGGGCATAAATATTTATTCATTCCTTTTTTAACTCTATATTACAATATGTATATATTTTTTTTATAACAGAAAAACTAGTAAGTAGAGTAAGAGCTTTTCATCTAACCAAAGAATAAAACTCTTTTAAAAAAATAACTATTTCATCTCAATTATTTTTTACACTTCATAAATCAGTCGGTATAAATAAAGTTGCTTGTTTCTTATAATCAAAATCACTATCAAAAGTATAAAAATCAAAATTGTCAAGTTTTATAATGTTTTTAATATAATCAAAAGTATTTCAAATACTAAGTGTAGCAGAAGTAAGCAAACAACTATCTAGTTTTCACCATAGATTACTATATAAATAATTTCAAGGATTTAACAATGTATATTCAAAACTAACTCAAAATCTATCATTTAAAGAAATCATTTTTATAAAATACTTTGAATTAGTTTTGTCAAAAAAGTCTATTATATTTTTGGCTAAACTATCAAAAAATACTATCTCTTTAGTAAAATCATACTCACTAATTACTTTTAATTTGTCAACAATGTCAAGTAAATCTAAATTTATTTTTGAAAGTATTTGTGAAAAATCTAAATCAGAAAAAAAATCATCAGTAGCTAATAAATTTTTATACTGATTATCAACAGGGAGCTTTTTATTTATATATGAAAATGCATAATCATCTATTATTTCTAGATTTGACAAAAGTGTTTCTTTAGTTCTCAAAAAATCAATTTTTTTAATATTTTTGAAATTAAAAATCTTTTCACATTTATCAAAATATTCTTTTAATTGCTTTAAGTTATATGACTCTCTAAGAGATTCCGTTATAGAATCTTCTATATTATGTGCTTCATCTATAACAAGAGTATTTAAATCAGGTAAAAGTTTAGATTCAGATACTAAATCAGTAAAAAGTAAACTATGATTTATTATTACAATATTTGCTTTTTCTACAGATTTCCTAGACTTCAACAAAAATTCATAATCTCTATATTGATTTTTTTCTTGAAGGGAGTTGAATCAATCACTATTTAAATCTCTAATATATGAATATTCATCTGGATAAAAAGTAAGTTCATCTAATTCTCAATATTTTGTTTCTAGAAGCCAAAAAGATATTTTTATTAAAAAGCTAACTTCACTATAATTAAAACTTCAAAGAAATATATAATCAAAAAATCACTTTAAACTTATATAATTTTTTCTTCATTTTAATTTTGTGTAAGTAAATCTTATATCCATATTTTTACTCAAAAAATCTAAATCTTTCATAAATAATTGATCCTGAAGAGTTTTAGTTTTCGTAGATATATATATTTTTTTATTATTCTTTACAGAGTAAACTATAGAAGGTATTAGATAAGCAAAGCTTTTTCATAGTCAAGTTGGAGCCTCTATAAGCATTTTTTTATTACTATTAAAACCTGAAAAAACTTGCTTTGTCATATTTAATTGATTTTCTCTTTTCTCAACTTCAGAAGAGAAATTAAAAAACTTCACAATATCTTCACAATTCAAATTTTCATCAGATATAAATTCATCAACATATTCTGATTTAGATATATTTTTAAGTAAAATTTTTTCAAAAACATCTAAATCAATTTTTTCTCAAAATTCACTAAAAAGTAAATTTTGTAAAATCTTCACATTTGAATCACTTGAAAGTGAAAAAAGATAATAAATTATTCTTTTTTTATCTTTTTTTAATTTTCAAAAGTCCTTTAATTGAGCTTTAAATAAATCAACAGTAGCTTTTACATCATTTATAGCTCTATGAGCTCATATAAATTCTATATTATAATAATTACAAAGCATTTCTAAGTTAAGTGAAGATTGTGTGAAGTTTAAAAAATTTGCAAGAAAAAAAGTATCAATTTTATTGTTTTTTGAAACATCTATTCAGTTATTTAGAAAAAAATCTATATCAAAATTTACATTGTGTCACAACAAAATAGAATCACCTATAAAATCAAGTATATCTTGGCTTAAATCCTGTATTTTAGGAGCTCATAAAACATCACTATCAAATATATTAGTAATATTTGATATTATATCTGGAATTTCTCTCTCTGGATAAACAAAACTAGAATAAGTATCAATGATTTCAAATGTATTTTCATCAAACTTTATCATAGCTACTTCTATAATTTTGTCATTATATTTATCTAAACCTGTGGTTTCCAAATCAAAACAAACAATCATAATTAAAAATTTTCTTGAATAAAATAGATATAAGTATATAATAATAAAAATAGTAAATAAGAGAAACTTAAATGAAAAAATTAGCAAAAATACTGTTGATACTTTTATGAATTACATACTTTAACACAGCATATATGGTTGAAGAAGACCCTTATGTTTGAAAAAGTAATATAGAAAAAACTATTTTAATGTGAAAATATTTAAATTGACATAGAGAAAACATAATAAATTTTGCAAATAAATATGAGCTTTTAGATGATCAAGATATAAATAAATATATAGAGAAAATTGATTTCCTAATAGATTCTTTAAATAAAATACAATCAAATAACTTTGATAAAGATAGAGAGGACTTACTTATATCTACTATATTAAACGAAATAAAAAAAACAAATGAGCAATTAAAAGTTGTGCTTATAATAAAAAAGAATAATTTTGAAAAAGACATAAAAGTAAAAAAAGAGATGTATTCTAAGATTGCCAACAAGCTCTCTATAAAAATACTTGAAATTCACAATTTACTATATAATGATGAACTAAAAAATAAAAAAATATTATCTGAAAATGAGGTAAGGCTAAAAAATGCATTGAATAAAATAGAAAATCTTTCAAAAAGACTTAAATATTTCTCTTATATAGAATTTGAGAAACCATCTCAAATTAAAGATGAGTTTTTATATATTTTAAAACAAATAAAAGAACAAATAAATATAATAAAGAAAAACATGTAAAAAAGACAATCATTAATGATTGTCTTTTTTTAGTCATAATTTATCAAATAATCCCTTTATTTCAGAATTAGTTAAGTGTCTATATTGTCCAAAATCAAGATTTCAAAGCTCTATATTTTCTATTCTTATTCTTTTTAATTTTTTAACTCTTGATCAAACCTTTTCAACCATTCTTCTTATTTGTCTATTTCTTCACTCTGTAATTATAATAGAAAACTTTCAAGAAGAAATTCTGTTTATTATAGCTTTCTTAGTATAACTTCACAATATAAATAAACCATTTCTCATAGAATCTAATGCTTTATCATCTATACTACCAAAAGTTTCTACAATATACTCTTTTTCATGTTCGTATTTAGGATGCATTAAATAATTTGCAAGCCTTCCATCATTTGTCATAATGATAAGTCATGTTGTTTCTTTATCAAGTCTTCAAATTGGAAAAACTCTTTCAGGAACATTCATTATGTCTATTATATTTGTTTCTCAACATTGAGCACAAGTAGTAACTATTCATCTAGGTTTATTAAGTTTATAATAAACCAAATTTTGCTGGTCTTTTATAGCTTTATCAAGCATTTCAATTTTATCAGTTAAAGGATTTACTGACATACCAATTGTAGCTATATTTCAATTTACCTTAACAAGCCCATCACTTATATATTCTTCTGCTTTTCTTCTAGAACATATTCAAGCTTGACTTAAGTATTTTTGTAATCTAAGTGTTTCCATTAATTTTCTAGGCTTTTTATATAACTATTATAAATATTTTTATATGTTTGAGTATCATAGAAAAATGAATCTTTCTCAAATAAGAAAAATTGTTTTTTTGAGCAATGTAATATAGGATCAGTTTGCATCATTCTTTCTGATTTGCATATAAATGTCTTTTCACATTTTAAAAAATCTTCACTTCTAATATAACAAAATCAATCTAAAAAATACCTATATAATAAAAAATATATAATCAATCCTACTAACAATGCTGCTATAATCATTTCTATAAACTTTTTCATATTATTTTTGATTAAAAATTATTCTAACTTCTGGAATTAATTCTATTTGTTTTTCAAGCTTTATTTTTTCTACAGCTAAATCTATCAAAAGAAGTAAATCCTTATATGTTCATTTTCAATCATGCATTAAAAAGTTGGCATGAAGGGGAGAGAAGAAAGCTCATCAAAGCTTATATCATTTTAGTCAAACCTGTTCTATTAGATATCAAGCAGAGTTATTTTTATCTGGGTTCTTAAAGAAACTTCAACATGTATTTCACTTTGGTTGTTTATTTTCTCTAAAGTCTATATTATCAACATCACTTGAATATTTTTCTATTTTTTTACTTAAGTCAAATCTGGCTTTTATTATAAAATATCTATTTTTACTATCTTTTATAAAAGAAGACCTATATTCAAATAACATATCAATCTTACTTAATATAATTATTTGTCAAGTTTCCAAGTCATAAAGAGTTGCATCTAAAAAATTATTTTCTGTTTCTAATCAAAAACATCATGCATTTCAATAAATAGCTCATCAAATACTTCATGGCAGTCATATAAATCTATGCCATAAGTCTTGATTAAAATCTTTTTCTAAAGAGTTAGCAATATCAGAAATCCATTCATCAGAATAAGTGTGAAGAATGTGTGAAGATTTGTCGTAGCTCCATCATTTTAGATTATTTTTTATAATAACTCATTCATATAAATCAAAAGCAAAAAGTAAATTAGTTCATCATCAAATAAATAAATAATCCAATTTTTTATCTTTACAAAAACTATAGATTTCTTTTAGATTTTCTAAATCGTTTTCTGTATTTATTTCATAATAATATTTAGTTTTTGCCTTTGTTTTAAAATTTGAAAGATTTGTAATATCTACATCTGTCTTTAAATATTCTAATTTATTCATTTTTATTTATTTTCAAATAATTTATTTCTATATTTAAATTATATTTATTATATAGTCTATTTCAATCTTAAAATAAAATTTGATATTTATTATAAATAAAATAGTATTAAAATGTTTTTGCAAAAACACTTAATTTAATCTTAATTACATAATACATTAAAAAATGAAAAAATTAATTATAATAGCTCTCCTAATGTTATTAAATATTAATTTTGTTAGTTCTAATTTTTAAATTGAAAAGGAATTAAAAATAAAAAAAATAGAAGAAAAAATCGATGTTTTAAAAGAAGAAATAGTTAAAATTGGTATAAAAGATGAAAAAATAAAAAATTTGCAAAAAAACTATGAGATTCATATTATGAATTAAATATAGAAAAATGAAACTCTATTAATTATAAAGAATTAATAAATAATAAAAATAATTGAGTAACTCTTGAAACTGGTGATATAGTTGTTATGAATTTCAAAAATAAACCATGGTGGAGTTATTTTTCAAATGGATGGGAACATTCTGCTATTGTGTACGATACTAATATAGTAGAAGCTGTTAATTATTGACAAAACTCACGCAAGATAAGCTTACAACAATTTTTTGAAATATATTCTTCTCAAATTGATAGGATGATAATTATAAAGATGAATTTAAATAATAGTCAAAAAACAACTATTAAAAATTACATTGATACTAAATTGTTATGAAAACCTTATCCTTCAAATATAGCATTACTAAATTCAAAATACTCAATGAGTACTTTTTATTGTTCCTCTTTAGTTTGGAGGGCTCATTATAATAGTTGAAGATTTGTTGATTTAGATGAAAAAACTACTCCAACTATAGTATATCCAATAGAGTTAATTTTTTCTGATAATGTTTGAAGTTTATATTCTGTTACATTTTAATTATGTGATTATGTTGGGATTGAGCATATAAAATTATTTATTACTGAGAAGAGTATTTATTAAAAGAAGATGGGATTATTTATTTTTTATTAAACAATCCTTTAAGGTTAGAAAAATATACAGAAATCAATGTTTTAGAAAAACTTTGTTTTTATCATGATAATAATTTTCTTCTTTTCTCTAATTTAATTTTAAAAGATAAATTTATAATAATAATAAACATTATTATATTTATTATTATTATAATTATTATTATATTTATTATTGTTTTTATTTTATTAAAAATAATAAATAAAATAAAAAATAACTAGTTCGTTTGAACTAGTTATTTTTTATTAATTTATTTCTATATTTTACTATAGCTTCTCAAGTATAACTTTGTTTTGTTTTAGCTATATCATCAACACTTCATTCAGCTATAAGGTATCATCATTTATCTCATCATACAGGTCATATGTCTATTATATGGTCTGCATTCATTATCACATCCATATTATGTTCTATTACCATAACCGTATTTCATTTATCGACAAGAGAGTGTAGAATTGTCAATAATTTGTCTACATCTTGAAAGTGTAATCAAGTAGTTGGTTCATCTAGTATATAAAATGTCTTACTAGTTGATCTCTTTGAAAGTTCTGTAGCAAGTTTTACTCTTTGACTTTCTCATCATGATAAGGTAGTACTTGATTGTCATAATTTGATATAACCTAATCAAACTTCATATAATACATCTAATATTTTAGTTATTTTAGGATGGCTAGAGAAAAAATCTTTTGCTTCTTCTACGGTCATATCAAGTACATCACTAATTGTTTTTCATTTATATTTAATTGTCAATGTATCATTGTTATATCTTTTACCATTACAAGCCTCACATTCTACATAAACTGGTGGCAAAAAGTGCATTTCTATTTTTTTAACTCAATCTCACTCACAAACATCACACCTTCACTCACGAGTATTGAAACTAAATCTACCTGGTCAAAATCATCTTATTTGAGCATCTTGAGTCATAGAAAAAACTTCTCTGATTGGGGTAAAAACCTGAGTATAAGTTGCAGGATTACTACGAGGAGTTTTTCAGATAGGAGATTGGTCAATAATAACTGTTTTATCTAAATTATCTAATCATCTTATCTCTTTAAAAGCTCAAACTTCTCTTTTTGCTCTGTTTAGCTCATTTGCTAAATAATTTGCCAGTATATCATTTACCAAACTAGATTTTCAACTACCTGAAACTCAAGTTACTACTATGAAGTTAGATAATGGTATAGTTACATCTATATTTTTTAAATTATGTTGATGTGCTCAAATTATCTCTAAAACCTTTCAATTTTTCTTTAAATCAACAAAACTTGGTCTAAATCATCTTTTTATTATTACATCTCTTTTATGACTTAAATATGGTCAAGTAACTGAATTTGGATTGTCTATTATATCTTGTATGTTTCATGTTGCTATTATTTCTCAACCATGTATTCAAGCTCCTGGTCAAATATCTATAATATGATCACATTCTCTCATTATGTCCTCATCATGTTCAACAACGATAAGAGTATTTCAAATGTCTCTAAGTTTTTTTAGATTTTCTATAAGCATATCATTATCTCTTGGATGAAGTCAAATTGAAGGCTCATCAAGCACATAAATAATTCATTCTAATCTAGTTCATAATTGAGTTGCTAGCCTTATTCTTTGAGCCTCTCAACCAGAAAGAGTACTAGATCTTCTTGAAATAGTCATATAATCAAGTCATACTCATGATAAAAACTCCAATCTTTCAACAGCATTTTTCATAACTTTTTTAGTTACATACTCTTGACTTTTTGATAATTTTAATCATTTAAGGAAGTTTAAAGCTTTATCAACAGAAAAATCAGATACTTGTCATATGTTTAGTCAATTTATATATGTACTTAAGCTTTCTTTATTTAATCTATATCAATTACAAACATGACAATCCATATCTACAACAAAATCATCGTAATGTCATTTTTCACTACCTCAATCATAATATCTTCTTGTAAGAGTGTTTATAACTCATTCGAATCTTGAGTTGTAAGTGTTTTGTACTCAATATTCATTTACATAAGTAACTTTATATTGAGTTTCTCAAGTACCATACAAAACTATATCTCTCTCTTTTTTAGTTAAAAGACTATATTTTGTATTTATGTCAAGTTTTGTTTTTTTAGATACTTCTTTTAACATAGCAAAAAAGTACTCTCATCAAAATCATGGAGCAATTACAGCTCATTCAAGCAGTGTCAGATTATCATTTATAACTCTGTCTTCTAAAAATACTTTTTTAACTCAAAGTCAATGACACTCCTGACAAGCTCAAGCATGACTATTAAAAGAAAAACTAGATATATTTAATTCACTTGGAACATGTCAGCAACTAAGACAGATAAAAACTTGAGAAAATGATTTTTGAGCAGATATAAAATCTATAACAAGTTGTCATTTTCATATCTTGTATGCAAGGTTTATAGAATCTTTCAATCTTTTAGTATCATTTGAATCATTATCTAAAAAATCTTTTTTAACAAGTCTATCAATTACAATTGTTAAATTGTCAACATCTTGTAAAGAAACTTCATCATTTATAGTATAGATGTTTTCTCAAACAGAAAATCTAATAAAACCCAGATCCAATACTTCTTTTTTTATTTCTTGAAAATCTTTAAATACTCATTTTATAGGAGATTTAATCATAAATTTTTCTCCATCACTAAATTCACTTATATAATCTATTATATTTTCTATTGTATCTTTTTTAACTATACTATCACACTTTATACATCTTCTTTCACCTATATTTAAAAAAAGTAATTTATAATAATCATAGATTTCAGTGATAGTTCAAACTGTAGATCTAGGATTTTTACTTGTAGTTTTTTGATCAATAGAAATAGTAGGTGAAAGTCCATTTATTTCACTAACTTCAGCTTCTTCATCCATTCCTCAAATAAACATACGAGCATAACTACTAAGACTTTCAAGATATTTTTGTTGTCAAACATTATAAATAGTATTGAATGCCAAACTAGATTTTCAACTTCATGAAACTCAAGTTATAACAGTCATTTTATTTTTTGGAATTTTAACAGTAATATTTTTTAAGTTATGTGTGTTTGCTCAGATAACTTCTAAAAATTTAGACATAAAAAAAAGTTAGTAAATACTAACTTTTAATTTTAGGCATTTTTTTGATTTAGCAAGTTTTTTATTTATTAAGTTGATAATAAAAATTTATTGAATCTAATATCTGACAACACACTAAAAACATACTTTTTTAAAATTTTATATTCAATAAAATGTTTTTTGAATCTTCTTTTTCAAGTTTTATCGTATGATTGCTTTTTTATATCTCAAAAAAATCTTATATTTTCTATAGTTTTACCTAAAGTTGATTCTTTAATTTCATATTCAACTTCAAATTTTAAAATTTCTCATTTTATATATAACTCTATAGTTGCTCTATTTTCTTTTATTCTTCAATAATAGTCAAAATCATAAAACTTTTCTCCAAGTAAAGTAATTAATTCATATTTTTGTCAATTTCATTGCATATATAAAGATCTTTGTAATCTTTGTTCTGTTTTTTTATCTAGATAGTTTTGACCATGACCATATCAACAAATTTTTGAATCACTACATTTTCAAGCAACCATATCTTTACCACAATTTGGACAAGGTTCAATTTCTAAGATACTAAAAACATCATCTTTTACTGAATCTTCTGTAAAAGATTGAATTCATACTTGTCAAAAAAGAGTTTCTTGTTTATTTAATAGCATATATATAAATAAAAAAATATTTATAATATATTATCATAAAAATTAATCAGATGCAATTATAATTCATATTATTTTTTTTACTTTATTTTGCTTCAATATCTTTGATATTTCATTTAAAGTAGTTCATGTTGATATTACATCATCTATTATAATTATATTCTTGTCTACTATTTTGTCTATGTATTTTTTGTTTATTTTAAAGCAATCTTGTAGATTTAAAAGTCTATTTTTTCTAGTTAACTTTGACTGTTGTCTAGTATTTTTTGTTTTAAATATAACATCTTTTTTATAATCAATATAACTCAATTTTGAAAAATGTTTACAAAGTATATCACTAGTATTGTATCATCTTTTTAATCTTCTTAAAAAATGACTTGGAGTAGATATTATCATATAATCTTCTAATCTTATAATTTTTTCATTTATTATAAATTTTTCATATAAATAATGAGAAATCTCCTCTAGTAAATTCTTTTTATTATAAAATTTTGCATCCTTTATAAGTTTAGAAATAAGTTTACTCTTATAGTGTTTTAAAATAATTACTTTATCATAATAAATACCAGATTTACATATCTCATGAACTTCATAATTTTTAGTTTTTCATTTACAAACATAACAAACAGAATTAAAATCAATCTCATTGTCAAAACAATTTTGACAAATAAAGTGTCACTCTTTTTTACAAGAGTAACACTTTTTAGGAGCAATTAAATCTAAAAACAGATTATATATCTTCATATTTTTTATCTCAAATATAAGTAAATCTAGGAGAGACTACTCAATTTATTTCTACATTTTCTTGAAACATATCTTTTGGTCTTATCCAAATAGCATTATTTCAAAATTCAGCACTATTGTATAAAGCTTTATAAACAACTAATTCTTCTAGTGTTTCAGTATGTTTAGCTATATATAAAACTTCGTATAAATTTCATTTATAATGTTTATATATTCAGAGTTTCATATTTTATTTTAAATTTTTTATTATTGTAGACAAACTATCAACTCAAAATCATGTCATTCATTGATTTGCATAACCATAAGGTTCATATGAATTTAAAGCAGTTCATGCTATGTCTAGGTGAGTATAGGCTTCTCAATTTAAGACAAAGTTTGACAAAAATGCTGCTCACATAGTAGATCAAGCAAATACTGCTCTATTTAGATTTTCTAAATCAGCAATTTTTGATTTTGTCTTTTCTATAAAATAATCATCAAATGGTAATCTATTATATTTTTCAAAATTTGATTTTGAATAATCTAAAAATCTAGATATAAGATCTTCATCATTTCACATTATTCAAGCATATCTATAACCCAAAGAAACCATACAAGCTCAAGTTAGAGTTGCAATAGTGATAATTTTATTAAGTTTATAATTTTTACTTATATAACTAACTCAATCAGCCAAAACAAGTCTTCACTCAGCATCAGTATGAATAATATCAACTGTTTTTCAAGAGTATGAAGTAATTATGTCACTTGGTTTATATGACTCTCAAGATATATGGTTTTCTGCCAAAACTATACAAGCTACAATATTTACTTTTAAATCAGCCTCATCAAGCTCTTTAATTGTAGAAAAAGTTGCTGCAGCTCAACACATATCTCATTTCATTTCATACATATGATCTCCTGGTTTAACTTGAATTCAACCTGTATCAAAAGTTATTCACTTTCAAACTATTCAAATAGTTGGAAGACTCTTATCTATAATCCTCTCAAAAACTATCATATGTGGCTTTTTAACACTTCACTTACCAACTGCCTCTAGTAATCCTAGTTTCTTTTTTTGAATGTCTTTAAAATCAAAAATTTTAACTTTTGTATTTTTAAATTTATTTTCTTTTACTATTTTAGCAAAAGTTTCTGGATATAATTCATTTGAAGGCTTAAAACCTAAATCACGAGCTAAAATTATATTTTTTATAGTATGTAATCTTTGTTTGAAAATATCTTTATTTTTATCATCTACTATAAAAAATATCTCATCATTTTGCTTTTCAGATTTATATTCTTGATATTTATACCTTGATAATAAACTATTATTTAACAAAATGTTAATGTTTTTATCATTATTTGTTAAAATCGTTAGATTATTAGGTAGTTTTGGAAACTCTGCTCAAAGAAAATAATTTATATCTTTTTTTGAAGTCGAACTATAATAAATAATAATTAATTTTTCAAAGTTTTCATTTCAAATAAAAAAATCCAATACTTTATTTTCTCACTTTAAAATAACTTCTTTTATTTTATCTATTATTTTTTTATCAAATTTTAGATCTTTTATAAGCTTTAAATCACTTTCTTTTTCAACAAAAAAAACTAAATTTGAATCTTTTATTTCTCAAAAATTATTTTTCAATTCTTTCATAAATGCTTATTTTAAAAGGATATTAGAATAATAGTATATATAATTCTTGTATTTTCAAAAATAAAAAATAAACAAAAAATATAGAGCCTAAAATTGACAAAAGTAAAGAAATGTAATTAGTATAATTTTTATGAATTTGGTAGTTAAATAAAATACTATAAGATATAATAAGAAATATATAATAAGAAAAATCTATTATAAATAGATAAATAAAACTAGATATAAAAGCTATGTAATTTAAAACAAGTCAAAAATATCTTAAATTTAATTTCTGTTCTTTAAATAAATCTAGGTTTGATAGAAACTTAAAAGCTATATCTCAAAATATAAAAAAAGATAAGATTGAAAAAATTGTAAAATTAAATTCAAAAAAATTAAAATAAATAGGAATTAATAAAAATAGATAATATAAGATAAGTATTATTTTAGTATTATTTTTTCAATTATTAGATTTATATGATGTAAAAGAAAATAAAAAAATAATTCAAAAAAACAAAAAAGTTATGCTTTCTATAAGTAAGTTTCAAAATATACTGTCAAAAAAATATTTATAGTTTATATCGTTTCAAAAAAATGATTTTCAAATAGATAATAAATAAAAACTATAAAAAATAAATGAAAAAATTAATGACAATAAAAAAAGAAGTAATCTCATTTTAATTTAAAAATTAAAAATTAATTACTCCAAATATAATAATAAAAAACAAAATTACAAAATTTATAAATAGAATTATAACATTTTTAGATGACTTGAATAAAATATATAAAAATAATATTATTATAAAATAAAAAATTCAATCATATTTTAAAAAATTATAATTTAAAAAACTATAAAAATTTATATATAAAATAAAAGTAATTATATAAAACAAAATAATTTGAAAAAGTATTTTAGATACTCATACAAATGATTTAAAGAAACTTTCTATAATTTTATCAAGACCTCTTTTTAAAAAAGTATATGATATAGTAACACCTTTTTCTTTTGCCTTCAATAAAACTATATTTTGCTTAATAACGCTTCTAGATAAAAATAATTCCTCTTTAAGCTCTTTATTAAAAATAAATTTATAAAAATTTTTTAGAATAAGTTTTGTATTTTCCTTATAAAAATCTTTATACTTAGATAAATAAAGTAAATTTTTAACATAAGAATGTGACTCTCTGTCTACAGTTTCTTTTTTTCTTTCAACTTTTAAATCTGAAAAACTATTTTTAATATAATTAAAATAATATTTTACTTGATAATTAATATCTTTATCTTTCTCTACAAAGTGAGTTTTAGATCATATCTTTTTAAGTAACTTATTTGTTTCATTCAATAATTCTCTACTTTCTTTTGTTTTAAGTCTCTCAACTTCCTCTAATTCTATTTTTCAAATTTTTAAAAGAGCTAATTCTCATATTTCTCTCAACTTATTTATATTTGTTGACTTCTTTAGTTTTATTATTTCATTAAAAATGACTTTTAATTTATCCTTTTTATTATCATTTATGTCTGACAAATAACTTCAAGTTATTATTTGTTCTAATTTTAATAAAACTTTTTCTAATAAATTATTTACTTCGTCTAATTCTTTTTTCAAATAAAAATTATTTAATTTATTGTCTATGTTTGAATTGCTTTCTTTTTTTACTTGATTATCTTGTTTTTCTTGATTTTTATCTTTTTTTACTGGAGGAAAAGTTATATCATACTCTTCTTTAAGCTCCTTAATTATTTTCATTTTTTCATCATAACTTAATTTTTCATCTTTTTCTGAATAAATCAAAGTTATATCATATTCTAATTCTTTTCTAAGTTTTACATAGGATTTAAATATATCATTTCAGACAATTTTTCAATGTTTAAATTCTCATGATTTATGTCACTCAAATATAAAAGTAGATCATATTTCTTGTTTATCTTGAACTTCCTCCAAACCTAAAATAGAGTATCACTCTTTGTGTACTCTTTCTCTTGCTATAGCCTGAGAATCTGCTTTCATTACTATAGTATATTTCTTACTATCCTTTGAAACTGATATTTTATAATTTGGCATATATAATAATAATTAACTAATTTTTCATATTGGTCTTTCTAGTTTACTAATTGCTTTATTAAAATCTATATCTTTTAATAAACTAGAAAACTCATTATTTAAAACACTACAAATATTTTCTAAATCATTTAAATCAGGTGAATTTAAACAAAAATCTATTAATCTATGTTCATTTGTAGAAGGTAATTCAGCCTCCAGCTTATCTAATTTTCAATTAACTGATAACATGTTATTATTATCAATTTTATTATCTATATTGTTCATAATTTAAATGTTATTAATTAAAAATGAAAATGAATTTATTTCTTTTTTTCTTTCTTCTGCTTCTTTTTTTCTCATTCATGCAATAACAGAAAAATTATTTTTTTGTATTTGGTCTAACTCTTTTAATTCAATATCTTTTATAAAAATAATAAGACTATTATAAATTCTATCTATACCATTTTCATCCAAAACATCTAAAGCCTGAATATAAAGACTTTTTTGATCTTCTGGTATTTGTAAATTAAAAATCATTAATTTTGTAAGTTTAACTTTTTCTTTTATTTTTTTTTGTTTTTTTAAATACTCAAAAATCATATTTTTAAATTTAATAATTATTATTTATATATATAATAACATATATTTTTTTTAAAATCAAAAATGTTAATTTGTTTTATATATTTAAGTATTTATTTTATATTTTATATAATATATTATTATTATTAATGACCTATGTTAAAATGTTAAAATGGCTTAAAATATAGATTTTTTTTAAAAAATATAATTTAATAATAATAATAATATAAATTAAATAACTTATTTAAGCCATTTTAACATTAATAAACATTTTTTTAACAATTAATAAAAAAAATTATTGACTTGTCTTTTTTATCATAAAAATTATATTTAATAAAATTATACATTTTAACATTAAAAAATTTAAAACAATATGGAAAATAAAAATAAAAATAATTTTTGACTATTTTTTATAATCTTTTTAACAAGTTTTCTTTTGTGAGTAATTTTTTCTCTTCAAATAGACAAAATTCTCAATTCTAATATGTTAAAAAGTAATAATTTACCAAGTATATATTTAGATAGTAATACATTAAATTTAACAAAATATTGGTCAGTATATGATATAATAAAAAGAGAATATTTTGATAATAATACTATAAATAATAATGATTTATTGGAAAAGTCTATATATTGACTTGTAGAAGGATTATGAGATAGGCATTCTTCTTATTTAAACAAGGAAGAAAATCAAAGCTTTAATGAGTCTCTTTCTTGAGATTTTGAATGAATTGGAGCAGTTGTAGAAGTTCATCCATTATGAGTTAATATTGATAGAATTATAAAATGATCTCCAGCTAAAAACTATGATTTAAGAACATGAGATATTCTTATTTCTGCTAATTGAGAGAAACTGGAAGGCTTAAATTTATTTGAAGCTGTTGAAAAAATAAAATGACCTGCTTGAAGTAAAGTTGTTTTAGAAATATTAAGAGAATGAGAAGAAAGTATAATTGAAAAAGAAGTAGTAAGAGAAAAAATTAAAATACCTTCAGTTGATATAGAATTTCTAGATTGAGAAATAGCCTATATTTCATTAAATATGTTTTGAGATGATACTTCATCAGAGTTTAGAAAAGCATTAGATTCGGCTAGAGATACAAAATGATTAATTATTGACTTAAGAGATAATTGATGAGGATATCTTATAAGCGCAGTAGAAATACTTAGTGAATTTATTGATAATTGAGAAAACATAGTTGTAACAAAATATAAAGATGAAAAGAATAATCAATATTATAAAAGTATAAATTCATGAGAAATATATAATTGAAAAATAGTTGTTCTTATTAATGAAAATAGTGCAAGTGCTTCTGAAATAACAGCATGAGCATTAAAAGATTATCAAAAAGCAATTATAGTATGAAAAAAATCATATGGTAAATGATCTGTTCAAGAACCGTTTGATTTATGAGATTGAAGCATGCTTAAACTTACTGTTGCTAAATGGTTTACTCCAAAATGAATAAATATAGATGATGAGTGAATTTTGCCAGATATAGAGATAGATTTTTTAGAAGAAGACTATATAAATAAATATGATAGACAAAAAGAAGAATCAAAAAAAATATTAAAATTATTTATAGAAAAAAAAGCACTTAATTTAACAATAGACACTTATAAAGAGTTAAAATAAGATTTTAACAAAAAAAGCTAAATAAAATTAGCTTTTTTTTGTTTATATTTATAATTAAGTTATTAGTAATTAATATTTTAATTATGAATTATAGATTTACATTGAAATTAATAATTTTTAAGTAAAATTAAATATTTTACTTTTACTTACTTAATTTAAAAAAATGTTAGAAAAAAATGATAATATAATTTTTGATTTGATACAAAAAGAATCAAAAAGACAAGATGATGAAATAGAGTTAATAGCATCTGAAAATTATGTTTCTAGAGATGTTTTAGAAGCAAATTGAAGTATTTTAACAAATAAATATAGTGAATGATATCCATGAAAGAGATATTATGCATGACAAGAATATATTGATCAAATAGAAAATCTTGCTATATCTAGAGCAAAAGAGCTTTTTTGAGCTGAATATATAAATGTACAACCACTTTCATGAAGTCCAGCTAATTTAGCTGTTTATTTATGAGTGCTTAAACCAGGAGATAAAGTTTTATGATTAAGCCTTGATCAATGATGACATTTAAGTCATGGACATCCATTAAATTTTTCAGGTATATTATATGAAATTATTCCATATACACTTGATAGACAAACAGAAATTATTGACATGGATGAAGTTGAGAGATTGGCATTAGAACATAAGCCTCAAATGATTTTAGCTTGATTTTCAGCATATCCTAGAAGTCTTGATTGGAAAAGGTTTAGAGAAATAGCTGACAAGGTTTGAGCTATTTTAATGGCGGATATAGCACATATTGCTTGACTTATTGCTTGATGAGTGTTAGAAAATCCAGTTCCTTATTGCGATATAGTAACTACAACTACACATAAAACTTTAAGATGACCAAGAGGTGCAATTATAATGAGTAAAGAAAAATATGCTCCTCAAATTGCCAGAGCTGTTTTTCCATGAGTTCAATGATGACCACACGAAAATCTAATTGCAGCAAAAGCAGTTGCTTTTTGAGAAGCATTAAGACCAGAGTTTAAAGAATATGCAAAACAAGTTGTTAAAAATGCAAAAATTTTAGCAGCTGAGCTTATTAATTCTTGATTTAAGATTGTATCAGGCTGAACAGATAATCATCTTATACTTATAGATGTATTTTCTAGCTTTTGAGTTACTTGAAAAGAAGCTGAAAAATCATTAGAGCTAGTAGGGTTATCTACAAATAAAAATATGGTTCCATATGATACTAGAAAAGCTCTAGATCCATCTTGAATTAGAATTTGAACTCCTGCTGCAACAACAAGATGAATGAAAGAAGAAGAAATGAAAATAATTGCTCGTATTTTTACTGAAGCTATTAAAAATAAGGATGATGAAAATAAATTAAAAGAACTTAAAAAAGAAGTTTTAGAATTGTGTCATAGATTTCCAATTTATAAAGACTAATTAATATTAGTCTTTATATTTTAGACAAATTTTTAAATTATGTCAATTAAAAAAACTTGATTATTTAGAGAAAAAACATACATTATAGACAATTATTTTATAAATATATGTCAATGTATAAACACACTAGACAAGAGGCTGCAGATATGCTTTGAATTTCAACAAGAAGTATTGATAGATATGTAAAAGCATGAAAACTTAGAGCAAAAAAAGATTGAAAGGTTGTATATATAAACTCATCAGATTTAGATAATCTTATTTCATGATGAATTGTAAATCAAGAAATAATAGTTGAAAAACCAATTTTAAATTCTCAATTTGAAAGAAAACCAATATATACAGAATCAAAAGAAATAGAAATTCATAACAATTTTAAAAATGCTTTAGATGAAGTATATGAAGATTTAAGAAGTGAAATAAAAGAAAAGGATACTATTATTAGGGAGCTTTCTATAAGGGTATGAAGAGCAGAAGAGCTTGCTAAAAATTCAGTTTCACTTATCGATTTTAAAAAATCTCAATTTTTACTTGAGGAATCAAAAACTAATTTAAATCAAGCAATTGTTGATTTACAAGCTGAGAAAGAAAATATAACTACGGAACTAAAGTATCAAAAAACCAATAATCTTATATTACTTATTTCTCTTATAGTTTTATTTGCAATTGCATGAACTATTTTTATAATAAAGATATAAAAATTTGTAAAAATATAAAAAGTGTTTATTTTATAAACACTTTTTATATTTGTCCTCATAGTTCAATGGATAGAATAAGCCCCTCCTAAGGGCTAGATACTGGTTCGATTCCAGTTGGGGATACCATAAAAAATTATAAAAACACTCTTTTAAAGAGTGTTTTTATCTTTCATATTTATTTTTTAGTTCTTCTAAGTTTATATCAAAAACAACTGGTCTTCAATGAGGACAAGTTGAAGAGTAATCTTCTACAGATTCATTTAATAACTTGTTCATTTCAAATAAGTTTAGTTTATTTCAAAATTTTATAGCAGACCTACAAGCAGTATATGCCCAGATCTTATTTTTTACCTCACTTAGAGTTTTAGATTTATTAAAAGATTGTTCTCATATATCACCTAAAATTCAAGAGAAGATATCTTCTATATTTTCTTTTTTTATAAAATCAGGTATTCAATTAATTATTACTATATTTCATCACATTATTTCAAAATCAAATCACATTTCTAAAAAAGTGTCTATATTGTCTTGTAAAATAGAGGATTCTTTTGGCATTAGATTGACACTTTCTCATATAAGTAATCATTGAGTTGTATTTTTTTTGTCTTGTTTGGCAAGCTTCTCATAAATTATTCTTTCTGCTAAAGCATGTTGATCCAAAAATTTTATTCAAGATTTTGTTTCAACTATTATATATGAATTGTGAGTTTGTCATATTATTTTTCAAAGCTTTGTATAATGAAGATCATTTGAAAAGTCCTCAAAATTATTTCAATCTATATTTGGCTTATCTAAAAGGACTTCTCTAGTGAAATTAATGGAATCAGTAATTATTTTTTGATTTGGATTTGGATTTGTATCTTTATAAGGTGAATATGATTTAAATTTTGTACCAGATCAAGTATAATAACTCTCTTTTCTATCAAAATTATCATTTTTTGTATAATTTGAGTTATACAAAAAATTATTTTCCTCACTTTTTATTCAATTTAGTAGACTTACAGAGCTTAGTTTTTCTTCTATACTATGATATACAGCTCTAAAAATATTTTGTTCTCAAGCAAATCTTATTTCAAGTTTTCTTGGATGTACATTTACATCTATTTGAGTAGGATCAACTTTTATATTTAATATAAATGCTGGATTATTAGAATGAGGAATAAATCTATTATATGCATCATTTATAGCTTTTGATACCATATATGATTTTATAGGTCTATTATTTACAAATAAGTTTTGCTTATTTTTATTTATAAAACTTATTTTTGGATCAGAGATATATCCACTTATTTTTATTCATGCCATTTCAAAATCTAGTTCAAGTATATTTTTACTAAGTTCTTCTCAATATATACTGTAAATCCTTGTTTTAAGTGTTTCATTTTCTCAAAAATAAAATATTTTTTTTCAATCAGATATAAATTCAAATCATATTTTTGGATATGATAATGCTGCTTCATAAAGGTAATTTAATATATGATTGTATTCTGTTTTATATGTTTTAAGATAATTTAATCTAGCAGGAGTATTATAAAATAATTCTCTTACTATTATCTTTGTTCCAGATTCTATAGGGTGAGTTTCTATATTGCTTTTTATAGAATCAATAATAGTTATCTTGCTTCAAAAAGTATCTTTTTTATTCTTGCTATGTATTTCCATTTTTGAAACAGAGGATATTGATGCTATTGCTTCTCATCTAAATCAAAAAGTCATCACATTATATAAATCTTCTAAATTCTTTATTTTAGAAGTAGAGTGTTTTTCTCATATTATATTTAAATCCTGTTTTTCTATTCAATCTCAATCATCACTTATAATTATTTGACTTATTCATCAATTCTCTATTTCTATTTTTATTTTTTTTGCATTTGCATCTATAGAGTTTTCTACTAATTCTTTTATTACTGAAGCAGGCCTTTCTACTACTTCTCAAGCAGCAATTTGATTTGCAAGATTTTTATCTAGGAGGATAATTTTACTCACTATATATTTGATTAGAAGATATTTATTTAAATTTATTATATTTAAAAATATAAAAAAATCTAGCCTTTAGGCTAGATTTTAGTTATCTTCTTTTTTTGATAAAAAATCTTTTGCATAATCTTTTACTTTATTTGGTATTGAAGCATATGCTGAAAAAATACTTTTAATTTTAGTATATAATTCTAAAACCTCCATTACTGGTCAAAGTATTTTAATAACTCTTATTAAAATAATAATAAGCAATGTTCATATAATAGATGAAAATACAATAAGTACTATGTAAAGTATTTCTAATATAGTAAGAGTCATAATTTTTAATTATTTCTAAATTTTTTCTATTTCACTATTTATATCTAGATTTATTGATTTTACAAGTTTTAAAATATTTTCTCTTCATTCTATGACTTTTTTTACATCTTCGTTTTCAAACATAACTAAGCTAGGTATTTCTTTTATTTTATAGTCTTCTAGATTTATTCAACTTATGCTTGTTTTAGCTAATTTAAGTGTTGTATTTTGGTAAAAAGCTTTTGTAACCAATATTGGAAAAATTAAAAGTGATTCTTTGAAAAAATTAGAATTTTCATCTCAAAAAACTATAATTACTTTTTTATTAAATTCTTTTAACTCTCAAGTTTCTTTGTTTGTAAAAGTAGTTTTTTTAGATTTTTTTATTGATTCATTTAACTCTTCTAATGTTTTTATTGTAAACGAAGAGTTTCATAAAAGTTCAGCAGATTTAACAACTGCTTTGTTTTTTGTTTCAATAATTTTAGATTTTATTTTACTAAAGTCCATATTTTTAAATTCAATATTAATAAATATATTTTATTGTATCATATGATTTTTTAAAAGTAAAATAATTGTAATTTTTAAAATAAAACTTGCTTTTTAAAAAATATTATATATGATATGCGAAATTTCCAAGGGGATTTTTATATTTTTTAAAACATTACAATGACAAATTCAGCATTAGTAAAACAAATTCAATCTTCTTTTGTACAAGAAGGTAGACCAGAAATTAGAACTGGTATGGAAGTAGAAGTTTACCAATTAATTAAAGAAGGTAATAAAGATAGAGTTCAAAGATTTAAAGGGTTAGTTATAAAAACAGCTGGTAAATCTGAACTTGAAAAAACAATAACAGTTAGAAGAAAAGTTTGAGCATTTGGAGTTGAAAAAGTATTTGCTATTCACTCTCCTTGAATTGAAAAAATAGAAGTATTAAGACAATTCAAAGTTAGAAAGAAATCTATTAAATTTATTAGAGATCTTACTGGTAAAGCTGCTAGACTTAAAGAAGTTAGATAATTTAATAGTATACCTTAAGGTATACTATTTTTTTGTATAAATATTTTAAAAAAATAAAAAAATAAATATAATGGACAAAATTAATTGTTAAAATGATATAATTATGAGTTTTAAAGACCTAAGTCTAGAAGAATTGATTCTAAAATTAAAAAATAAAGAAGTTAAAAAAGAAGAAGTTTTTTCTTATTTCATAGAAAGAATTAATAAATATGATAGTAAAATAAAATCATATAATTTTGTTAATGAAAATTGATTAAATAATATTGATTGAACATTATATGGAGTACCACTAGCAATTAAGGATATTTTTTGTGAAGTTTGAGTTCCAACAACCGCTTCTTCAAAAATACTTCAATGATTTAAGCCTCCATTTAATGCTACAGTTATTGAAAATTTGGTAAATGCTTGAGCTAGTTCTCTTTGAAAAGTAGCAATGGATGAATTTGCGATGTGATCAACAACAGAATCTTCAGCATTTAAAAAACCAATAAATCCATGGTGAGTTAATAGAATACCATGATGATCAAGTT
This sequence comes from Candidatus Altimarinota bacterium, assembly GCA_013368515.1. Taxonomy (GTDB): domain Bacteria; phylum Patescibacteriota; class Gracilibacteria; order BD1-5; family UBA6164; genus JABWCI01. The sequence goes on from JABWCI010000011.1 coordinate 29,585, forward strand.
GATGATCTGCTGCTGCTGTTGCAGCTTGACTTGCTCCTGCTGCTCTTTGAACCGATACAGGATGAAGCATTAGACAACCCGCTAGTATGTGTAATATAGTTTGATTTAAGCCAAGTTATTGAAGAAATAGTAGATATTGAGTTATGGCTATGGCATCTAGTTTAGATTGTCCCTGAACACTTACTAAAACTGTAAAAGATTCAGCTATTTTGTATGAAGTTATGAATTGATATGATGTTAAAGAAAATACATCTCTTCCTGGTAAAGATTTGATAAATCCTGAGATATGGAATAAAAAAGATCTAAAATGATATAAAATTTGAGTTCCAAAAGAGTATTTTGAAGAATGATTAGATGAATGAGTTAGGAATAGAATTGAAGAGGCGATTATGAAATTGCAAGAACTTTGAGCAGAAATTAAAGAAGTTAGCTTACCAATGACTAAATATGCTATTGCGACTTATTATATAATAATGCCTGCGGAAGTTTCTACAAATCTTTCTAGATATGATTGACTTAGATTTGGTCATGTTTCAGATGAAAATTATGATTCTATGGATGAATTGTTTATAAATAATAGATCTGAATGATTTTGAGATGAAGCAAAAAGAAGAATAATTCTTTGAAGTTATGTTTTGTCAGCTTGATTTTATGATGCATATTTTAAAAAAGCAACTCAAATAAGAACCCTTATTATAGAAGATTTTAAGAAGGCATTTGAAGAAGTAGATGCAATTGTTAGTCCTGTTTCACCAAATGTAGCATGGAAGTCAGGAGAAAAAATAGATGACCCAGTTAAGATGTATTTGTCGGACGCTTATACTATCCCTGCAAGCCTTGCTTGACTTCCTGGTATAAGTGTTCCAGCTTGATTTGCAGAAAGCGAAGATAGTGAAAGGGAAATGCTACCAGTATGACTTCATATATTAACACCAAGATTAACAGAAGAAAGACTTTTTGAAATTGCATATGTTTATGAACAAGCAACAAAATTTGCTCTAAAACAAGCTCCAGGATTTGATGATTAAAATATTTGCAAAAATGACTATTTATATGATAAAATATAAGTAGTTATTTTTTTATATAAAAATATATGGTAAAACCATTAATAAATACTCCAAATATGCCTTGATTTGAAAACCCTGAAGAGGGAGAAAGAATAAGACAGGATAACATTGATTTTCAAAAAGAACAAGAAAATGCTACTCCAGAAAGAACTTCAGATATGCAAAGAGAAATAAGAGAGTGATTATATTGAAGTAAAGAAGATTCTATAAATAAACTTGATTGAGATTCTCAATATTTTCCAAATCTAAAAACTTTATATGAGTCTTGACATATAGATAAAGATACTTTTATAAAAACAGCTGAAGCTTTAGATGAAGCTAAACCAGATGAAGAATTAGATGTATTTTTAAAAGTTGTAAATAAATTATCTGATTCAAGTGTTCGTGATTCATTGGTTAAATGACTTGAAAATAAAGAAGAAATTAATGAAAATAATTTTGAAAAAACAGAATTTTTTAAAGATAGCAAAGAGTTAGATATTGACTTAGATGCTTGAATAGGATGACTTGAATTAATGCTAGCTCGTAATTATATTTCTATCAATAATGTTGATGGTACACAAGATAAGACAAGAGATTTATCTAAATCTATGGATACTTCATTAAACGAAATCTTAAAAAATTCATCAAATGATTTTAAAAAACAAAATTGACCACTTATTACTGAGATTAAAAGTGAAAAAAGTTTGAATAGAAAATATAGTTTATTAAAAGATTTATATAAAGAAGATTTAAAAAGAGATGCTATATTATGAGGTAAAAAATCAAATGAAGAACATGCAATGAAACAAAAATCATTGGATTCAAAAAAAACTAATTTATCATTAAAATATCAAGAACTGCTTGCTCAAATTGAAAAAAATAAATGAAACTCAGAAGTTCTTAAAAAATTAGAGCCAAAGAAATCTAAAATAGAAGAAGAGGCAAGAAAATTGGATGCTGAGGTATTGATTTTGTCATGATGAAAAAATGATAAAAATCCAGAAAAAATTGAAAAAAGAGATGAAAATTAATTTTCATCTCTTTTTCTAATCCATAATATTATAAATGTAGTTAATATAAAATAAATTATTTCAAAAATATATTTGTATTCTCAAAAATCATATTTTATAACGGCATATTTATATTCTCATAAAGTATTTACCACTAATATATCCCATTTTAATAGTATCCATGCAAAGTATCATATTATTATCGAAAAGATATAATTTAAATCATAAATAATTATAGACAAAAATCAAAATAACATTGCCAACGGTATTGTCCACATTACAAGTATATTGCTTATAGGTGCTATAATTGATAGTTGTCAAAAATTGAAAATCATTATAGGTAGAGTAAATGTCATAGCTGCAAATGTCAAACTTATAGCATTTCTTATTTCAAATATATTTGGTATAAAGTTAAAAAGCTTTTCAAAAAATTTTTGAGAATATATTATTCATAAGACAGCCAAAAAACTCAAGTGTAGAGAAACATCAAAATTTATACTAAGAGGAGAAAAGCTTACCATAATTATTAAAGTAAGTATAAGTACGGACAATATATCTCACTTCCTTCAAGAATTTATAACTAAATAACCAATAATTCACATTATAGCTGCTCTTATAACAGGTGCGCTATATCATACTAGTATAGTAAAAAATATTATTGATAATGTCATTATTACTACTTTTAAATATCATGGCAGGTATTTTACCATTAATCATATAAATATCACAATAATTGTTATATTGAACCCAGATACTGCAATTATATGTGTAAGTCATGAGTTATTAAAATTATCACTTAGATCTTTTGGTATATTTTCTCTTGCTCAAAGTAGTATTCATGATAAAAATAAAGATTCTTCACTTGTGTAAATTATCTTGATTTTTTCTATTAAATTTTTCCTTATACTATTAATCTTTTCTATAATTATATTTTTTTTATTGTGTCATATTATCTCATAGTTATAAACTACATTTTTAAAATATACATTTCTGCTTAACATATATTTTTCATAATTAAATCAATTGAAACCTTCAAAAAATAATACTTTAGATTCATATCTTAGAATATCTCAGTTTTTTATTTCATAGTTTCATTGCAATATTGCTTCTAACTTTATTTTTTTCTTTATTTTTTTATCATTTATTTCTAATAGTTTAGCATTGTATATTTTATTTTTATCACTTTCTTTTGATAAATTTATAATTTCTATTAAGAATTCATTTTTTTCTTTAAAAGTATTAATTAGTTTTATTTTATCATTTATAATATTATAATTTATATTTGAAATCATTATTCATATTAAAAATGAAATTATAATTATAGTAAATAAAATACCATATTTTCTTACTTTTATATATAACAATAAAAAAAGCACTACTAAAAAAAGTAGTACTAGGAGAGATGTATTTAATTTTGAAATTATATTGTTTATAAATATTCACAATAAGTAAAATATTCATAAAAATATAAAATATATATTTTTAGACATCTTAATTTATTATTATATTATTTTTTGAATCTTCTTTGTAAATTCTTTTTAAATTAATAAAAGAAAAAATTAGTATTCACATTGCACAGATTTGCGATAGATTTAAATAAATAGTTTCTTTAAATATACCATATTTTCAGCTAAAAAATTCTAGTATAAATACTATACATGCAAACATAGCAAGTCATAAGTATCATAGTATATTTTTAAATTTTACATACATTGATAATATATATAATCAAGAAAATACTAAGAAAAATGATATTGAGTATATTATTGGTAGAGGAAAAACAGGAACTTTGAATGGAACTGGAGTAAAAGGGTGATTGTACATTATTTCTATTCAATATATAGTCTCTTTTCAATAAACCTGTCATCATAAAAGTGCTCATATGAATCAAATAGGTAAAACAAAAAGAAATGATAGAACTATTCAATTTATAAAATTGTCTAATTTTTCTTTTCTAATTTTTAAAAGAATGAAAAATACTATAAAAAATCAAAATATTGCTCACATTAGAGAAAAGTTATAGTCATTCATTATAAAAAATTCAATAGGATTTTCTATATGTTTCAAGTCATTCCATCTAGAAATTACATAGAATAATCTAGAAAAGAAAAATACAGATAAAAAATACCATAAAATATTTTTTTTGAAAATCAAAAAATCAAAATTGAATCTAATAGATAATTTCTTTAACATCCAAACAAATAAGAAAAAACAAATAGTAATAGTTAATCAGAAAGTATATATTAATATTCAATTAAAAGTTTCTATAAATGGGTACACTTTTATATAGTTTATTTATAAAATATGACTCATTTTATATCTAAAACGAAAAAATGCAAAGATTTTTTTTCTTTGTATTTTTTCTATTATTTAAAAGTGTATTTCATGTTCTCTTTTTGATTCTTCTACTGAATCAGATGCATGAATCATGTTATATAGTTTAGAGTTATTTCATATATATTTTTCTCTCATAGACAAGGCAAGTTTTCTAACTTCAACAATTGAATTTTCTCAACTTATTGATAATATATCTACAACTTCAGATGTAATATAATCAATAACTAAAGGAAATAAAGGATGTAGCCTCTTTTCTTCATAATGAGTTTCTGCTACTTCTTTATCTAAAAGTACTTGTTTCTTTTTTTCTATTGTGAATCACTTCATTTTCAATGCTCTATCAAATATTTTTTTAAAATATTCTCTTGATATAACGGTTTTTTTTCAAAATTCTACATCTGGAATAGATGGTTTTATTATAACTAGTGTTTTTTCCATTTATTAAATTATTTAGCAACCTCAATAACTCTCATCTCTCTGATTAAGTTAACTTTTACTTCTCAAGGATAAGATAATTTTTCTTGTATATTATCAGCTATTTCACGAGCAAGTGATTGAGCATCCATATCTGATACTGTATTTGCATCTACAAATACTCTTATTTCTCTACCAGCTGATAGTGCATATGCTTTATTTACTCATGAAAAGCTTGTAACTAATGCTTCCATTTCTTGTACTCTCTTTAAATAGTCCTCAATTACTTCTCTTCTTGCTCAAGGTCTAACAGAGCTTATAGCATCAGCAACTTGTACTATAGCAGCTTCTAAACTAATACTAAATTGTTCTCAATGATGATTTTCAATCATATCAACTACTTTTTCATTTAGTTTATATTTTCTACCAAGAATTCAACCAATTTCAGGATGAGTTCATTCATATTCTTGATCTAAAGCTTTCCCTATATCATGTAGTAATCAACCTGTTTTACAAAGCATAGGATCAGCTCATAATTCAATAGCTAAAGATTCAGCAATTAAAGCTACTTCTTTAGAGTGTTTTATAATGTTTTGACCATAACTAGTTCTAAATCTAAGTTTTCATATAACAGGAATAATTTCATCAGGCATATTTGTAATACCTAATTCATCAAGAACTTTATTTCACAATTCCTTTAGTAATATATCTGCTTCTTCTTCAGTTTTTGCTACTACTTCTTCAATTCTAGCAGGTTGTATTCTACCATCTTCTATTAATTTTTCTAAAGATTTTTTTGCTATATATCTTCTGTATAAATCAAATGCTGATATAAATACACTATCAGGTGTATCATCAATAATCAATGCAACTCAAGCAGCTCTTTCAAAAGTAGTTATGTTTCTACCTTCTTTACCAATAAGTTTACCTTTAATGTCATCACTAGGTATAGGTATAATAGTTGTTGTAACTTCACTTGTTACATCTCAAGCATATTGTTGAATAGATTTTAATATTATATCACGAGATATTTCTTTTTTATTATCTTCTATTTTTTTCTTGTGTTTTATTATGAGATTTTTTCCATCTTGTTCATATTTTTCTTCTATTTTTTTCAAAAATAGTTCACGAGCCTCATCCTCACTCAATTTAGCTAGCTCTGCTAACTTTCATTCTAATTCTATTTTTATATCCTCAATTTTTTCCTCTTTTTCTCTTAAACTATCTTCTTTTTGAGCTATTTTTTCTTGTTTTTCTTCAAGTAGCTCTAATTTATTTTCTATTTTCTCTTCTTTTTCAAGAATTCTCTCTTCAATTTTTTCAGCTTTTGATATTATATCATTACTTTCTTTTTTAGAATCTTCTATCATTTTAAAAGCCTTATCTTGAGCATCTTTTATTATTATAGATGCTTTATCTTGAGCTTTGTTGCTTTTTCTGTTTTCCCAAACAAAAAATAAAACAACGCTCAATGCCATTCAAAAAATGGCAGAAATTATTATTTCTAATTGCATTATTTAAAAGTTATATTTATAAAATATAAATATCTTTTATTTTAATAAATAGCAAAAATTTTACGACAAAAATTTACTATATAAAAATATAGTAAACAGATTAATTTAAAGTAAATTTTTGATATTTATTGAAAAATATTATTAATAATTTTTTATTAATTTTTTTGATATTTAATGGAAACTTTATTAAAAATTGATTTTAATTTAGTTGCTTAAAAAATTACTTAAGCATAATCATTGTACATATTTTTTAAATAATGCAATAAAAAAACTATACTTAAAAAGTATAGTTTTTTTATTATTCATCATCAGATAATTTAAATCATCTTTCTTCTCTAATTTTAGTTGCAACATTTGTAGGAACTTCTTCATAGTGATCAAATTCCATAGAGTAAGTTGCTCTACCTTGAGAAGCTGATCTTAGATCAGTCATGTAACCAAACATTTCAGATAATGGAACAAAAGCAGTAATTATTTTTGCCATACCTCTGTTTCCCATTTCTTCAATTCTACCTCTTTTACTGTTTAATTGTCCGATAACATCTCCCATGTATTCTTCAGGAGTATTAACTTCAACTTTCATGATTGGTTCAAGTAAAGTTGCTTGAGCTCTTTTACAAGCTTCTCTAAATGCTTTACTAGCAGCTAATTTAAATGATAATTCAGAAGAGTCAACATCATGGTAAGAACCAAACGTTAAACTAGCTTTTATGTCTACCATTGGGTAACCAGCAATGAAACCTCTATTATAAGCTTCATTTAAACCTTTTTGTACTCAAGGAATATATTCTTTAGGGATAGTTCAACCAACAACTTTATTTAAAAATTTATTAGTAGGTTTTTCTTTTAATCAAGCTTTAATATCATCTTCATCCATTTCTCTATATGGTTCAAATGTAATAACAACATGACCATATTGACCTCTACCTCAAGTTTGTTTACTATATTTATGTTCAACATCTCTAGCCTCCATTTTAATAGTTTCTCTATAAGATACTTGTGGAGCACCTACATTACATTCAACTTTAAATTCTCTTCTCATTCTATCAACAATGATATCTAAGTGTAATTCACCCATACCAGAAATGATTGTTTGAGAAGTTTCTTCATCAGTTTTAACTCTGAAAGATGGATCTTCTTCAGCTAATTTATTTAAAGCCATACCCATTTTTTCTTGATCAGCTTTTGATTTTGGTTCAACTGAAATTGAGATAACTGGTTCTGGGAATTCAATAGATTCAACTAAGAATTTATCATTTACGTCACAAAGAGTGTCTCAAGTTTTAGTATCTTTTAATCAAACAATTGCACCAATATTTCAAGCAGTAATTTCTTCAATTTCAACTCTATTATTAGCATGCATTTGAAGTAGTCTTCAAATTCTTTCTTTATTACCAGTAGTTGCATTATAAACATATGAACCTGATTTTAAAGTACCAGCATATACTCTAGTAAATACTAACTTACCTACAAATGGATCAGTCATTATTTTAAATGCAATAGCAGCTAAAGATGAATCATCAGCAACATTAATTTGTTTAAATACTTCTCAGCTGTCTACATCTTTACAATCTATTTTTGCTTCATTGATATCAACTGGACTTGGTAAGAATTCAACAGCAGCATCAATAACCATTTGTACTCAAATATTTTGTAGAGCAGACCCACAAACTACAGGATATAATTTATTATTAATAACAGCTTTTCTTAAACCACTTTTTAATTCTTCAACACTTAATTCTCAAACTTCAAAATATTTTTCCATTAATGCATCATCTTGAGAAGCGATTTTTTCAACCATTTCTTCTCTTAATTCATTACATCTTTCAATAACTGAAGCAGGAATTTCAATTTCAGTAATTTTTTCTCATGAATTTCATTCAAAATGAAAAGCTTTCATTTTTATTAGATCAACAATACCTTCAAAAGTTTCAGCTTGTCCAATAGGATATTGAATAGCAACAACTTTATCACCTGCTAATCTTTGTTTGATTGTTCTAACTGACATTTCAAAATCTCAACCCATTTTATCCATTTTGTTTACAAATGCGATTCTTGGAACATTGTATTTATCAGCTTGTTTCCATACAGTTTCTGATTGAGGTTCAACTCATTGAGAACCATCAAATACAGCAACTCAACCATCAAGAACTCTAAGAGATCTTTCTACTTCAATTGTAAAGTCAACGTGACCTGGAGTATCGATAATGTTTATTTGGTGTTCTTTCCAGAATGTAGTAGTTGCAGCAGAAGTAATAGTAATACCTCTTTCTTTTTCTTGTTCCATCCAGTCCATTGTACCTTCACCATTGTGAGTTTCCCCGACTTTATGTATTTTACCAGTATAATATAGGATTCTTTCCGTACAAGTAGTTTTACCTGCATCTATATGGGCAATAATACCTATATTTCTAATCTTATTTAAAGGAGTAGCTTTACTCATTATAAAAATATTAAAATTTAAAAATAAATATGAAACGCAAATATAATCCATTAATAAATTATCTAAAATTTTATTAATGGACATTTTCTTGTTTTGTGCCGGGATTTTACTCAATACTTGTTAGAAGTCAAATTTTATTTAACTAGTTTTGTTATAAAATTAAACCTCTTCTATTTTTAATTTTTTTATTGATTTTAGTACTTCATTTACTATAAAATCTGCTATAGATAAAGCTTGTTTTTTACTTATATTTATATTTAATCATTTAAGAAAAAATCAAAGTATGTTTGATATATATGAAAATATTATACTTTCGTCTTTTTCTAATAGTTCTATTATTTTTATTGTCTGAATATTTGAATAGTCTATAATTACACTATCTATGATGTCTTCTATCCAATAGTTTATTCTATTTTTTATTTCTAGATCTATATTATTGCTATCAAAATCTATAATTTCTTTTCTAGAATAATTAAAATTTATAAGAGGTTTTGTATTGTTTTCTCTTATTTTATTTGATATTTCTGTATTTATGAGTGATAATATTCATAAAGTAAAGTTTGAAGTATAACCATCTTCCATAACTTTAAATAATTCATTTAATATGAAGTCATACTTTTTATCAACGATTATTTTCACCAAAAATCAAGCCAATAAAAAATCATATTTTTTGGCTTTTTGTTCATCTTGTTTTGTTCTTTTTACTCAAGCAGCAGACTTTTTCGAGGATTCTTTTGTTTTTTCGCTAACCTCGTTAACAGCTTCACTTGATTTTCAAACTCATTCAGATGATTCAATATCTGGACTAAAATCGTCTAAACCCATAATTTTTTAAAATTTATTATAGTAATAATATTATAGTTTTCCTAAATTTCTTCCACAAACTCAAAAACTCGACCAATTTATAATAAATTGGGACTCAAACAGTTTTCGTTTGTTTCAGAAAAATAGGAAACTATAATATTTTGAGTTATTAATATTTTATCATAAATATCTTAAAATACAATTTTTATACATCTATTTATTCAAAAATTATCTTTAAAATATTCATGTTTTAAATTATGTTTTTTAAAATAATTTTTAGTATAATCATATTGATCAAATCAAATCTCAATAAATAATATTATATTTTCAAAGTTATTATCATTTTTTAGTGATAAAATTTGATTTATAAGATTTTCGTATAATTCAAAACCTGTTTTTTCTCATCAAAATAGAGCTATACTTGGTTCAAAAGCAATAGTTTCTTTTGACATATTTTCAAAGTCATCATTTTTTATATAAGGTAGATTTGCAGTTATTATTAAGTTTTTATTCTTTATTTTTTTGTTTAATAACTTTTCAAGCAAGTTGGAATTTAATTGTTTGATCTTACTTTCTAAATTGTGTTTTATGATATTTTTTTTACTTACATTTAGTGCTTTTCTCGATATATCAATTACTATTACATTTTCTAAATTTGTATTTTTTGCTATACTAATCGGTATACAACTACTTCATGTGCCAACATCAATCAATAATATATCATTATATTTATTTATCTCTTTTATAGTTTTTTTCACAAGTACTTCCGTATCATTTCTAGGAATAAGAACTCTTTTATCTACATAAAACTCTAAAGAATAAAATAGTGATTTATTTGTTATATATTCTATTGGCTCACTTTTTTGTAATCTTCTAATTTTTTTTTCTATTAAATTAATTTTGCTATCTTCTATTTCATCTATTAAAAATAAACCACTTTTTGATATATTCAATTCGTTTTGAATTATATCATTTAAGTGGCTTAATTTTGTTCATAAAGAAGAATATTTTTTTATTAATTCTATTTTTTTCATAAATTTATTAGTTTTCGAATTTTTTTCTAGAAAATATTAAGACTGTAAAAAATGTAATTATTGTAAAATATAATATTGAATAAAATGTATTTAATACAAAAAATGAATTAGTAAAATTAAAATAATTTCATATAACATCTTTAGTATTTAATGCTCAAAAAGGAGGAAATAATAATTGAATTATTTTTACAAAATTTATTACTATATAATTATCCATTCTATTAACTAAATCTATTATTGTTGAAAAGCTGTGAGATGCAAAGTATACCATTAATGCTGTAGCTATTGTTATCATATTTGACATGAAACTAGACAAGAAAAAAACGATTGCCAGAGTTATTTCAAGTTTTAAAAATATATTTATTATAGACCATATGATTAAGTAGTCTATATTTATGTCTTTTATAAATAATACACTTAAAAATAGAATTGATTGAAAAAAAATGATTAAAAATATTGTAAGCGAAAATCATATTATTTTTCAAAGAATAAATTCATATCTTTTTATTGGTTTACTAAGTATTAAAAATATAGTTTTTCATTCTATTTCTTTAAATAATAATTGACTTCAAACAAATAAAACTCACAGAAGTCAAAATATTTCTATCATACCAAGTCAAAAATCAACAATCATTTTTGAATCTTCTCATATAGTTAGCTTTCATAAAACTATAGAGAAAAGTATAAATATTAGTCAAAAAAATACTATCATATATAAGTACTTATTTCTTATAATTTCTTTAAATGTGTTTAATGCTATATTTAACATATATTTAATTAAAGTTATGTTCTAAAAAGTCTTTATTTGCATTTATAAAATCTTTAATATTTGTTTCTTTTTTTCATTCTATTTTAACTTTTTTCAATGTCAAAACTCATTTTTTACAAATTATTCATATTTCTTTAAGATTTCATTTAATTTTATTTTCATCTATACTAGTATTTTCTATTTCTATTACATCTCACAATTTAAGCTCATCGTCTATTAGTTCAATATCATAGAAAAAACAATCTGTTATATCAAGTTTTTTTCATTTAAAATAAGTATATATTCAAGGCCAAGGAGTATAAGCTCTAAATTTATCATATATATTTTTTGCACTATCTTCTAAAAAATCTACTTTTCAGTCTTTTTTTTCTATTTTTGAACAATAAGTCGCCATATTATCGTCCTGTTTTTTAGGAGTTATTTTTCAAGAATAAACTTCTACCAGAGTATTGTATAGTAATTTTGCTCAAATGTTTTCGAAACTTTTAAATATGCTAATTGTGTTGTCTAATATGTCAATATTAACTTCCTTTATGGCCAATATATCTCACTCATCCATCTTTTCAGACATGTACATTATTGTCAATCATGTCTTTTTGTCTCACATTTTTATTGCTTCTTGAATTGGGCTTGCTCATCTATATTTTGGTAAAATAGACCCATGTATATTTATACATCAATATTTTGGTATTTCTAATATATCTTTTGGTATTATTTTTCAATAAGCAACTACAACTATAAAATCTAGATCTAAATTTTTTAATTCATTAAAAAACTCTGTATTATTTTTTAGTTTTTCAGGTTGAATTATATTTAAATTATTTTCTAACGAGTATAGTTTAACTGGAGTTGGAGTTATTTCCATTTTTCTTCAAGAAGGTTTATCTTGTTGACTAACAGTTAATAAAACATCAAAATATTTATTTTCTATTATGTCTTTTAATATATTTTTTGAAAACTCTCAGGTTCAAAAAAAAGCTATTTTCATTTTTATTTAGTTATTTTTATATAATTTTCTCTTCATTTACTTTCAAAGTTCAAGTATATTTCATTTATGTTTAGCAATGTTCACGAATTATAAAATTGTTTTTTTCATCAAATATTTTTTATTTCAATTTCTCATAGATCCAATCATCATATAGATTGTGTAATTTTATCTATAAATATTAAATTGTCATTTTTATCAATTTTTATAAGTTCTATATCATTTAACCTATTAATTTTTGTAGTTCAAGAAGAATAAGATTCAAATTTATAATTATATCAATCATCTATTTTTATATCTATATTGCTTGTTGCTAATGTTAATTGTTTTTCTAGTTTTACATCTTTGTAGTTTTTTATTATCCAAGCGTCTCATCATAAATTATTTATATTTAATAATAGTTCTTTATTTATATAATTATATTCTCAATAAACATATTTATCACTATCAAAAATATTTTGTTTTACTAAATACGAGTCTTTATAGCTAGATTTAAATATTATACTATAATCATATATTTCATAATTTTTAATCTTTTTATCCAAGTTCTCAATTGTTAAAATTATTTCAGAAGCTTTTGTCTTTATTTGGCTGTCATCTAAAAAATTAAAAAATCAATTTAAAGAAGATACAGATATAATAGATATTATTGATATAACAACTATTAATTCAATCATAGTAAAAGCTATTATATTTTTTTTCATTTTTTTAAAATTAAAGTTTCCATTATTTTATTTATAAAAACAACAACAATTATTATTATTCAGAAAACAATTATTTTTCAACTTTTATCTAGAAATAATGCTGTTAATCAAAAGAAAAATGATAAACTATAAACTGATAAAAGTACTTGTTTTTTTGTTAATCAAATATCAAGTAATCTATGATGTAAGTGTGTAAAATCTCATGATAGAGGAGATTTTTTATTTAAAATCCTTCTTATTATCACATAAATTGCATCTACACTATATATTCAAAATACAACTAAAACAGTAGCTATTTTTCAACCAGCAATTATAGCTAGTGTAGCTAGCATAAATCACAAAAACATAGTTCAACTATCTCACATAAGTATTTTTTCATTGTAGTCAAAATACCAAAAAGGGAGTATAATTCAAACTAAGATTAAGCTTATATTCATTATAAATTCTGCATTTTCTATACCTCATTCATAATTATCTCTTCAAAAAAGTATAAATCATAATAGAAATAGTATCAAAAAGGATATTATTGATAATCAAGAGGTATTTCATTGTATTCAATCAGACCAATTTAGTGCATTAAATATAAATACATACCAAATAATAGTAAATATAAGAGGAATCAGATAAATAGTATGATTTAGTATAGAAAAATTATAAGTTTCTAGATCAATTATTCAACCAAAAATATTGCTTATATAACCAATCTTAATTGAAGTTATTCATATAACTGCTCATATAATTATCTGAATTATAAGTCTTATTTTTGGGCTTACATTTAACCTATCATCTATAAAACTTATAAGTGTTATTACAAATCAAAATAACCAAATAAGTCATAATTTATAGTTGTAATCTACAAAAATATAACTAAGTAAACTGAAACCAATAAAAAATATAACTCACATACTGTATGGAATAGGGGCTCTTTTTAGTTTATATTTTTTAGGATTATCTAATATACCGATTTTATAAAATAATTTTGAAAATGTTTTTATTAATATAAAAGATAAGATTATGCTTGAAAAAAATATTGTTAAGAATTCTTGCATGTTGTATATTTTGGAAGTAATTTAATATAGTAAATAAATACAGTTAAAGTTAATATCATGTATCAAAGAGCAATTCAATCTATGTTTGAGTTTAGATAACTTAATATAACTCATATACCAGATCAAGTTACTATTCAGACAACTCAAATTAAACTAAACCAGTACCTAAGTTTGTCATTTGTGCTAACAAGTCAAGTAGTAACAAAACTAAATCATAATGCCATTATTATAGAAAATAATTCTGCATTTATATTTATATTAAATAATCAAGCTATATCTATATTTTTTCCTGTAAAACTAATAAAAAATATAAATAACAAAATATTTAAAATTCAAAGGCTAGCAGCATTTATAAATTTTATATTTTTTTCAAAATTATAATAAGTAAAAGCCTTTAATGCAGCTAATGCATAAGCCAATTGCCATATTATATATTGAGATTGATTTAATACTATTAATCCGTAAATAGATATAAGAGTAAAAGTTGCAGTAGCGCTTACATGATATACAGCTCAAATTTTATTATTTTTAGATGTATAATTTGCTTGCATAACCATAATAAATAGATTTCATAAAAAATTTGCTAGAAAAAGTATGATTATTTCAAGCATATTTCATTTTCAAGTTACATAAACTATAACTAGTGCAATTGCAAGTAGTGCATAAACCCACCAATTATCACGAGAAAAATTTTTTAATTCTTGTAAAAACATATTTATAAAGTTATGATTTAATATCTATAATATAATTTATACTTTTTTTTTAGCAAGAAAAAAAGAAGTAAAAACTTCTTTTCCTTATACTAAAGTATAAGTTAAGTCAACAAATCGATTTTTTCAAAATCTCTTTGCGTCTTAACTTAAAATTGTTCATTTAACTTCAATCTTCCTTGGTAAAACATACGACTAGAATTTACTCCAAATCTTTGAGCAGCGATTCTATCTATTCACATACCAAAGGCAAAACCTGAGTAAATTTCAGGATCTATTCAAGCTCCACTTAATACTTTAGGATGAACCATTCAAGCACCAAGTAATTCTACCCATCAGCTACCAGAACACATACTACAAGATTTTCCATTTTTTTCTCAAGTTCCAGAACATATTTGACAACTTACATCTATTTCAGCACTAGGTTCAGTAAATGGAAATATACTTGGTCTAAATCTAAGAGTTGTTTTTTCTCAAAGAAGTTTTTTCATAGCTGTTTCAAGAGTACCTTTTAAATCTCAAAAAGTAACTTTTTCTCAAACAACAAGTCATTCTAATTGGTAGAAATTACAAGTATGACGAGCATCTTCTTGTTCATATCTAAATACTCTACCTGGAACAATTATTTTTATAGGCAAGTTTCATTTAAGCATTTCTCTTATTTGAACTGGACTTGTATGAGTTCTTAAAAGCACTTTTTCTCATGATTGTAAATCTTTGTTTATATCGTCAGATATCCAAAATGTATCCCAGACATCTCTTGCAGGATGATTATCTGGAATATTTAACATATCAAAATTTAGTCTTTCATTTTCTACTTGAGGTCCATCTTCAACTTTAAATCACATAGAAATAAATATTTCTTCAAGTAAGTTTGAAGTTATGCTTATAGGATGTTTATGTCATAAACCTTTTGTCTCAAAATCTGCAGTTACATCTATTTTTTCTTCTTTTTCTATATTTGCAAATCTTTGTTCTTCTATCTGTTTTGCTTTATTTTCAAGTTCAATTCAAATAAAATCTCTAAGAGAATTAGCTTCAGGTCATATAACTTTTTTTTCATCTACAGACAGGTCTTTTAGTCATTTCAATATCTCTTGAAGTTTACCACTTTTTCATAAAAATTCTTTATTTAGATTTTCAATTTCAAGGAGAGTGTTTATTTGATTTACTTTTTCTATAAACTCATTTTTTAGATTAATTAATTTTTCTTTCATTTTTCTATGTATAAAATATTATTTTTTATGATTATAGAAAAAATAGAGAATAAATCAAAAAAATGTTTTATTAGATGGTATTATTTTAAAATTTAATACTATTTATTTTTATATTTTTATCCTACTTTTTTTGACTTGTTTTTTTTCATCTTTCAAATAAGCCATAAAAAGACTAAAAAATTTTAATATAGTTTTAATGTCACTTTAATATGAATTTAAAGGGAAAAATATACTTGAAAAAATATAAAAATAAGTAGTATAAAATTGCT
>JABWCI010000002.1 GCA_013368515.1 Candidatus Altimarinota bacterium
TAATAATTCTATAATAGATAATTTTTTGATTTTATTTCAATTTATATTTATATCATTATAAAAATTAAAAAAATCATTATAATATTCATTTTCATTAAGTAGATTAAATAATATAATTTTTATATTATCATCTAGATTATGAAATATTTTTATATTTTTTTCTAATACACTAAAAGTACTTTTAGCATCTTCTAAAGGGTCATTATTTATTGATTTTTTTAAATTATGATGAGTTTTATTAAAAGAAATTAAGCTATCTATAAGTAGAGTATCAATATTATTTTTTTTATGATTTTTTAATGTTGGTAATTTTGATCAATCATATCAGAAAAAATTGTGACATATTTTATAATTAGAATTATTTAATATGTTACTTAATTCTATTTTATTTATTTTTTTCTCTATTATTTTTTTATAATTTATATTTTTTCAATCAAAAAATACATCATGGTATATGTTTGTTCCATGATTATTTGAATTTTCATCTCAATATAAATCAAAAGTAGATATTATCATAAATATTATATATTTGAATATATAATATATTTTAACATATAGTTATTATTATTGTCAAAATAAGCATTATTATTTAAATCTATCCTATCTTTTTTGCTTTTTCTTTATTTATAGATATATTTTTTAAGAATTTTAGAAATATAAAAAATATTATGTCAGATTTCATAAAAGAACAAGTAAAAAAACTTAGAGAAAGTCAAAAACAACCAATAAAATCAAAGGTTATGTATAAGTGAGATTTTGTAGATGAAGTAAAAGATTTAGTAGAAACTTTGTGAGAAGTTATAGAAAAAGAGATACTACCAAAATATAAACTTGATTATATCAATTTTGCAAATGCTAGTTTAAAGATAAAAGTAAATGATAAAGATCAAATGATAGAAAAAATGATTACTTTTAATCTAGCATACAATATAATGGATAAAAAATTTGGTTATATAGATCCACAATTTATTTGTGATGAAATTTCAAAAAAAACAAAAGTATATTCTCTTGGTAGATTTTTTATAAAAGATAAGGAAAAGATAATAAATAATTTTTTGAAAATGCTTGTTTGAATTATAGAAGAATATTAAAAAACTGCACAAAGTGCAGTTTTTTAATATTTATATTTGATATATTATTTTAAATATATAGTATAAATTGTCTTAAATAAAAAATTATGAAAAATAAAAAACTTGAAATGGCACTTAATGGGCCAATAATTAAAACTATATTAACTATGGCTATACCTATTTTGATAGCCAACTTACTTCAAAGTGCTTATCAATTAACAGATGCATTTTGGGTTGGTAGACTTTGAAAAGAAGCTGTTGCAGCTGTTTCAATAAGTTTTCCTATAACTTTTTTTATGATATCTGTTTGAAGTTGATTTTCTATTGCATGAACTACTCTCATATCACAGTATTTTTGAGCAAAAAATATGAAAATGGTTGATAAAGTTGCAGCCCAAACTATACTTATGGTATTTTGTATATCTATATTTCTTGGTATAATATGATATATTTTTGCATGATATATTTTGATGCTCATGTGAGTAGAAAAAGAAGTTTTTTGAGAAGCACTTAGTTTTTTAAAGATATCTTTTATATGAATGATTTTTGTTTTTTTATTTGCCATGTTTCAATCTCTTATGAGATGATTATGAGAGGTAAAAATTCCACTTAAAATTGTTTTATTTACTGTTCTTTTAAACTTTATAATAGACCCACTTTTTATTTTTTGATATTGATTTTTCCCATGATTATGAGTTTCTTGAGCAGCATGGGCAACACTTGTTACACAAGCTTTGGCTAGTATAGCATGATTTTATATATTATTAAAATGAAAATATTGAATTCATATAAAAATTTCAGATTTTAAGCCAGATTTATCATATATTAAAAAAGCATTTTTTCTTTGATTACCTTCATCTATAGAGATGTCTGCTCGTAGTTTATCTATGATTGTAATGACATTTTTAGTCACAAGTTTTTGAACAGTTGCTATAGCTTCTTATTGAGCTTGATGAAATGTTTTTCAATTAGTTATTATATTGTCTATGGGTATATCTATGGCTAGTTCTATTCTTGTATGACAAAATATAGGAGCAAAAAATGTTGATAGAGCAGAAAAAATAATAAAAGTAAGTATATTTATGAGTTTCTTATTTTTAAGTTTCATATGAATAATTGTATTTCTATTTGCTAAACAATTAATTTGATTTTTTGTTCCAAATGAGAAAGAAATAATTGAGATGTGAGCTACATTTCTCAGAACTATAGCTTTAAGTTTTTGATTTATATGAATACAGATGTGAATAATTTGGGCATTTCGCGCATCTTGAAATATGCTTACAAGTTTAAATCTCACACTTGTATCTCAATGGTTATTTCAATTTCCACTTTGATATATACTTTCTAAACATACATCTTTATGAATAGATGGTATTTGGTACTCTATTTTTATTACAAATTTTTTAATGATATTTGTATGTTTATGAGTATTTTTTAGAGGTACATGGAAAAAAACAAATATAATAGACGATGATTATAAAACATCTGAGAAAATATATGAAGAAGTTATAATAGAAGAATGAATTAAAAACTAAAAAAAACTGCACTTTGTGCAGTTTTTTTAGTCTAATTCAACTTCTAAATCTTCTCATAACATATCTCTAGTTTCCAATTCTTCATCAATAATTTCTTTTAAACTTATATATTGAGCAAGTAATTTTTGTTTTGTTGTTTCTGATAATCTTGTATTTGATTGAGTAGTTTCAACAAGTTTTTCTATTTTTGTACTTATTTTTTCTAAATTATCATCTGAGAATTTAGTTATATTTTTGTTTAATTGTTTTTCAAATGCTCATTTATATTTTTCTACTAGAACATCTCTTCATTCTCTATACTCTGTTCTAGCTTCTTTTGCTTCTGCTCTTAATTGAGCATTTTTTTCTTTAAGTTCAATTCTTTTTTCAAGAATTTCATTTGCTACTGTATTAGTTTGTAAAATCTCTTTTACATGTACATTAAACATTTTAACTGACTCAAGCATTTTTGTTTTTATTTCTTCTTTTTGTTCACTAGTTAGAGAAGTATCTTTTAGTTGTTCTTTGTAAGAATCTAGCACTACTTTATGACTTTTTCTTAACTCTTCTAATTTTGCTTTTTGTTCATCTGTTACATTTTTTACACTATCTTTTAATTCATTTCTTGTTTCTTTGTATTGTTCTCTATTGTCTTTTGCCTCTTGTTTTTTTTCTTTTAAAGTTTCTATTAAAGCTTTTCTATTTTCTTTTAATTGATCTTTTGTCATTTTAAAATCAGAAATGCTTTCTCTTATTTGAGTTATTTTATTTATAGATCAAGAACTATTAGTCATATTCATATGAGAAGACATACTAGATTCATCAGCACTTGCGCTATTTACTGATATAATTAATGCTGAAATAAGTAAAAATAAAGATTTATTTTTCATAATTTATTATTTAAATATATAAAATACTATCTTAAGGCTTAAACATTTTACACTTCTATTTTAAGAAAATTTTAAGAATAATAAAGATTTTATAAAAAAAGTGCTTGCGAAAAATTAAAAATATTTTGTTATATTTTTTTTCTCATATAATAATTTTATTAAAATTAACTTTTAAAATATGAAAAAATACATAAAAATTTATAAATATATAGGTTTTTTCTTTTTATTTACAATTTTATTTTTACCTTTAGTTTTTTTGTTATCAAAAACACCAAGTTTAGATAGAAATTGGAATCTAGATCAAAAAATATTGCCAGAAATAAGTTTTTCTTGAAATATAGTATCTATAAAAAATGTTAGAAATTTTGATTATAAGTCAACTAGTGATTATATAGTTAATTATTATGACAGAGATTATATTTTAGATGATATAAATTCACTTTATTATATTATTGAGCCATTTTCAAATTATGATTGACCAGCTCATACTATGATGAGTTTTGGTTTTTCAAATTGAGACTATTTAACGATTTCAGCTGAGATAAGAAAAGAAGTAGGAGAAAGTTTTAGTGCAGTAAAATGATTATTTAGAGGATATGAACTTGTTTATATGATTTGAGATGAAAAAGATTTAGTTAAACTTAGAGCAAACTATAGGGGAGATGATGTCATAATGTATCCTATAAAAACAGATAAAGAAAATATAAAAAATATATTTGTCTCTATGCTTAAAAGAGCAGACTATTTAACAAAAAATCCAGAGTTTTATAATACTATAACAAATAATTGTACCACTAGTATATTAAAACATGCAAATGAGATAAGACAAAGTACAAACAAATCAAAGATATGATGGTCTATTTATACTTTTTTACCTTCTCGTAGTGATACTGTCATATATGATTTATGACTTATTGATACATCTATGACTTTAGAACAGGCAAGAGAATATTATAAGATAAATGATTTATCAGAAAATTTTTGAGATCATATTGAATATTCTAAATTTATAAGAAAAGAGAGGAAATAAAATATTTGATTTTAATATTTTATCTCTATAATACATTTCATATTTTAGTCAAATGTATTATAATGCAAAGCTTAGATTCTAAATCAAACGAAATAAATATAAAAAGACGCTCTTTAGTAATAGGAGGTCTTTTTTGACTTGTTTCAAAGAATGATGTAGGGAATATACATATGATGGTAAACCAACACCTAGATTTTTGAAGATAAATCATTGAGATTTTATTGAGATGTTACCAATAGAAAATACTTCAGAATTATCATTTTGAAAAAGTGTATTACCAAGTGATTTTGTATTTCCAAATTCTATCATAAAAGACGATATGCCACAATGCTCACAAGTAGCAAGAGAGCTTTGAGAAAAAGTAAGTAAACCATTTACTAGATGAGATTCTGCTATCAATTCATTAAAAATGTATCCAAAAAATCAAACAAGATTTAAGAGTTTTTCAAGTATTCCAGAACAATACAAGATAGCAGATGTATTTATGAATTCAAAAAAACATGCTATGTTTTGACATAGAGCATTTGCATTTAGAGAAAATGGAGATTGGTTTGTTATAGATCAATTTAGTCATAAATATATAGTTCCTATAAGCAATTATAGAAGAAAAAGTGATATTATAGAAATAGTAGTTTTTAGTTAAAAAAAGATACAAAACCGCAGGTTTTGTATCTTTTTATTTTGCTTTGTATCATCTAGAAATCATTTTTTCAATTATCTTTTCTCATATCACATGAGTGATAGCATCAAAACTTTGTTCTGGTTCTATAGGAGTATCAAAAATAGCTTTTGGGGTAGTAGTATTTTGGTACATCTCAAATGCTCTAGTTACAGATAATCATTTGTGTTTTAACCCAGATGGCCTTATAGTTCTCTCATTTACTTTTGAATTATTGTAAAAATCTATCATTTGTCCTTGTGGAAATAGATATATCTCAGAAACTTGCATCATATTTCTCAGATATGCAATTGCTTTTTTCATATTTTTCGAACCAAGTTTTAGAGTTTTGACTGGACGATGTCAGTTTGACATCTTGTAAAAAACAAGAGCATACAAATCACTATCTCTTAGTTCTAGCAATTGGTCAACCAATACATTTACAGGTTGTCCGTAGAGTCTGCATTTGTCTCATCATCTAGGTACAAATCAGCTCATTTTTTTTCTTGTCTTTTGTCACATCATAGCAAGTGTATAACACTTGTTTCTCATACTTGGCAACTGACTTCTCTAGCTATATTTATTATGCTCATGAATCATAAAATTATTTTAAGTTTATGTATTATGTGGTAAAAATAAATTATGTCAAACTATTGTTTTTTTAATTTTCATATTTGACATAAATATATAAATATGGTTTAATTATATTAATTAAAAAATAAATTTAATTTTATATGAGAATAAATAAATTGGATTTAGCTAAAACTATAAGTGATTTTTTATTTTTATGAATTGAAAATCCAGAAGAAAAAGCAAAAAAATTATTTGAGTTGAAACATACTCTTGATGATAGAGGACATGGTTTTGAAAAATATATTCAATACTATTTTCAAAATGCTCATAATTATAAGGTTAAATTAAATTGAAGAACTAATTCTCAAGATGATTGAATAGATTTAAAATGAATTAAAAAAATTAATTGAGTAGAAAATTATCTTTTGGTTCAATGTAAAAAATATAATGTAAAAGATATAACTTATAATGATGTTTCACATTTTTATTGAAAAATAGTTGATATTAAAAATAAATACAAAGAAAATATTTTAATTTATTATATTACAACAACTAAATTTACAAAAAAAGCTAAAGATTTTTTAGATGAAAAGGGAATTATATCTATAGATTTTGAAAAAATATCTAAATTACAAGAATATTATCCATTGGAAAAATTTAGAGAACAATTATTAAAAAATGAATGAGAAAAAGAAGTTTTTTCTTCATTTAATAATGAACAAGTAGTGATTAATCTAGATAATGATATAATAGATACTATTGATGCTACTGATAAAGAAGTTATACAATTATTAAAACAAGTTAGAAGAGATTTGTCATACAGTAAACAATTGAGATTATGAGATATAGTTAGAAATGATACTATTGAATTATTAGCTAGAAAAAGACCACATAATTTAAAAGCATTAAAAGAAGTAACAAATAGTTTATCACTTA
Organism: Candidatus Altimarinota bacterium; assembly: GCA_013368515.1. GTDB lineage: Bacteria > Patescibacteriota > Gracilibacteria > BD1-5 > UBA6164 > JABWCI01. The sequence goes on from JABWCI010000002.1 coordinate 6,672, forward strand.
GAGAAAGAAAAAAGATAGATAAATACTGACAATATTTTATTGAGAGATTAAAATATTTAAATCATGAAGAGATAAAATTGAAAGACATTAAAAATGATACTTTTTTGAAAAAAATATTGAATTTTTTCTAAATAAAAAATCCCATTGCAATGGGATTTTTTATTGTTCATATTAAATCTATATTAAAATTTATGAGGAGTTTTCAGCATAAAATACAAGTTTCTTTTGAAAAAAATGGGAAAATAGTTATATTATAGGTAATTTATATTGTATAAACAATATTTTTATGCATACAGATACTAAATTTTTTACAAATAGTCAAAATAATACTTTATATGATAGATTTAATGCAACTCTATCACACAATACTCAATTTTTTGATGTTTTAGTTTGATATTTTAGATCAAGCTGATTTTTTAAACTTTATAAATCATTAGAAGATATAGAAAAGATTAGAATTCTTGTTTGATTAAATGTTGATAGAAAAAGCTTTGAAATGATTGAACAGGTAAAAAAATCTAAGGATGAAGCTAAAGAAAACTATTTATACTGTGTAGAAAAAGAATTTGAAACAACTGATGATAAAAAAGAAATTGAAGAATGAGTATTAAAATTTATTGAATTTATTGAAAATTGAAAATTAGAAATAAGAGTTTATCCAAAAGCTGATATACATGCAAAAGTCTATATTATTAGAAAAGATCAAGTTAAAAGTCCTGATTATTTCTGAAGTGTAATAACATGATCATCAAATTTTTCTATAAACTGACTTTTAGATAATCTTGAATTTAATGTAGAATTAAAAGATACACCTGATGTAAAATATGCTTTAGATAGTTTTGAAGAACTTTGGAAAGATTGAGTAGATGTTAGTAACGAATATGTGGATACGGTTAAAAGCAAAACTTGGTTAAATAGTGATATTACTCCTTATGATCTTTATTTAAAATTTTTATATGAATATTTTAATATAAGAATTAATGATGATAAAAAAGAACTTTTTTATACTCTTCCAAAATGATTTAAAGAATTAGAGTATCAAAAAGATGCAGTGAAAGAAGCATTGATTAAACTAGATACTTATAACTGATTTTTCTTAGCTGATGTAGTTTGACTTTGAAAGACTTACATCGCCGCCTTAATATGACAACAATTAAAAGGAAATATTTTGATAATATGTCCTCCTCATCTTCAAGATTACTGGTACGATACATTCCAGGATTTTAAAGTTCCATGTCATGTAGAATCTTTATGACAACTAAGTAAAATAAAAGATAAATGACATGATAGGTATGATTATGTATTTATAGATGAATGACATAGATTTAGAAATAATGATACAATAAATTATGAATTGCTTAGAAGTATCTGTATAAATAAAAAAATTATAATTATATCAGCAACTCCTTATAATAATAATTTTGATGATTTAAAAAATTTAATATCACTATTTCAAGTTCCTAGAGATAGTAATATTCCACATTTAAAAAATATTGATCAATTTTTTAATAATATTAAAACTGAGTTAAGAAGAATTGATAGAAAAGAAAATTTTTCAGAATATAAAGAAAAATTAAAAGAATGTTCTAAAAAAATAAGAGAAAGACTTCTTAAATATATAATGATAAGAAGAACTAGATCTGAAATAATGAAATATTTCTCTGATGATATAAAAACTCAATCACTAACATTTCCTGAAGTAAATACTCCTATAAAATGATTGTATCAATTTGATGCAAAAATTAATAGTTTGTTTGATGATACTATAAGTCAAATAAAAGAACTTAAATATGCAAGATATAAACCTGCTTATTATTTAAGTGCTTGAGCATCTCAATTTGAGGAAGCACAACAAAAATGATTGGCTTGAATTGTAAAAACTTGATTAGTTAAAAGATTAGATTCAAGTTTTCATGCTTTTAAAATGTCTTTGACAAGAATGGTTGAAAGTTATGAAGATTTTATAAATATGTATGAAAAATGAGATGTTTATATATCAAAAAAAGTAGATGTTTATGATTTAATTGATTCTGACTTAGAGTGAATCTTAGAAGAAATGATTGATGATAAAAATAATGATGTTGTAAAATACTCAAAAAAGGATTTTAAGTGAGATTTTATTTCAGATTTAAAGACTGATTATGACATTTTAAAAGATTTATTAAATAAATGGTTACAAATAAAAAATGATCCTAAATTAGATAAGCTAAAATCTTATTTAAATAGTGACCTACACAATAAAAAAATTATTATATTTACTGAAAGTAAAGAAACTGCATTTTACTTAGAGGATAAATTAAAAACAATTTACTGAAATAAAGTATTCGCATATAGTTGATGATCTGATGATGCTGAAAAGCAAAAAATTAAAAGAAGTTATGATCCAAGTAATAAAAATCCTGAAGATTTGATAGATATACTTATTACAACTGATGTACTTGCTGAATGAATAAATTTACATAGATCAGATACTATCATAAATTACGATATACCATGGAATCCAACTCGTGTTATTCAAAGAATATGAAGAATAAATAGAGTTTGAACTAAACATAAAGAAATTTTTATTTATAACTTCTTTCCAACTGAAGAATCAAATGATGAAATTGCATTAGAGCAAAATGTGCTTTCAAAAATGGAAGCATTTGTATGATTGCTCTGAGAAGATTCTGCAAATTTATCTGAGGAAGAAGATATAGAAGTTCATAATTTATTTGATAAAATCAATTCTAAAGAGTATGTGAATGAAGAATGAGATTGATTATCAGAGTTAAAATATTTAAAACATTTAAGAGAAATAAGAGATAATAATCCTGAACTTTTTGCAAAAATTTCAAATCTGCCTAAAAAAGCTAGATCATGAAGAAAAAAAGAAAATATTAGAGATGAATCATTATTTACATTTTTTAAAAAGTGAGATTATCTAAAAATGTTTTTTACCGACATGGTAGAAACTCGTGAATTAGATTTTTTTGAAACGGCTGAACTTTTAGAGTGTGATATAAAAGATAAAAAAGAAAAAATAAATAATGATGGTTTTTATGAGCTACTTGGAAAAAATAAAGATATATTTAATTATGAAATTGAAGTAGAGAAAAAAGAAGAGCAAACATCTCAAAAATGAAAAAGTAATGAAAAAGATTTAATAAAAATTATAAATTTTATTTTGAAATCAAAATGATTTTTAGAACATGAAAAAAAATATATTAAAACAATTTTAGAATCATTGCAAAAATGAATTATTTGAAGAAATACAATAAGACAAGCTAAAACATTTTTAGAAAATAACTTAGAAAATAATAATACAGGCTTTATCATATCAAATTTAAAAGATATTATTCCTGAAGAATATTTGAATCTAAATGAAATTACTAAAATAAACAAAACTTCTGATAAAATAGAAGTAATTTTAAGTGAATACTTTATTTAATATAAGAAAATATGGCAAAATATACATGAGTAATTGATACTCTTTTTGATAAAAATAAACTTTTTGTAAAGAATAGTTTTATAGAATTTGTTGAAGAATTAACTTGAAAAGTTGTTAATGATAGAGATATAAAAAAATCAAAAAGTATGGATTCTTCTTGAAATGAATATTTTAAAGAAGAACTCATGATTTATGAAGACAAATCATGAGAAAAAATATCTATTATGATATATAAAATGCCATCTTCTACAAAAGTAGAAAAAGCAAGAAGTTATCAAAGAAATCTTATATCAAGCTATTTAAAAAATGAATGAGTATTTGAAGGAATTGATAGTGTTTTATGTGCTTTTTATAGTGAAGATACTTCAGATTGGAGGTTATCTTTTGTAAAACAAGAATTTAAATTAAATCCTGAAACTAAAAAAATAATAAATGAACTAACTCCTGCAAAAAGATATAGTTTCCTAGTTGAGTCAAATTCAAAAAATGTAACAGTTAAACAAAGATTGAATTCCTTACTTGAAAGCTCAAATATTTTAGTATCAGATATTGAAAAAACATTCTCTGTTGAAAAAGTTTCAAAAGAATTTTTTGATAAATATGTTAAACTTTATGAAAAATTGGTTGAAGCATTTAAAGATGATAAAATATTTTTAAAGATTATCTCAGAAAGTAATAATTGAGATGAAAATTTTAGAGAAAACTTTGTAAAAAAACTTTTATGACAAATAGTTTTTTTGTATTTCTTACAAAAAAAATGATGGCTTTGAGTTGAAAAATGAGCTAATTGGTGAACTGGTAAAAAAGATTTTTTACAGTCACTTTTAAATGAATGTTTGAATTGATGAGATGAAAAAAAAGAATTATGATGAAAGAATTTCTTCAATGATTATTTGGAACATTTATTTTATGATAATTTAAATAAAAAAAGAGAAAATGATTATTCTGAATATTTTGGTTATAGAATTCCTTATTTAAACTGATGACTTTTTGAACCAATAAATAACTATAATTGGAAAGGTTTTGAATATGTAGTTTTATCATGAGATAAAAATAATGCACTTTTTAAAGAAATATTTGATACATTTGATGAGTATAACTTCACGGTATATGAAAACGATCCTCTAGAACAAGATGTAGCAGTAGATCCTGAAATGCTTGGTAAAGTTTTTGAAAATTTACTTCCTGAAAATGAAAGAAAAGGTAAATGAGCATTTTATACTCCAAGAGAAATAGTTCACTACATGTGTAAAGAATCTCTTAAAAATCACATAATAAACAAAACTTGAATAACTGAAGAACTTTGCGAAAAACTATTTACATACAAAGATAGTTATTTAAATGCAACAAAAAGATGAAATAAATTATTGGATGAGGATAAATATAATATTTTTGAAACATTTTATGAATATTGAGAAAAGATAGTTGAAACTTTAAAATATGTAAAAATTGTAGATCCTGCAGTATGATCAGGGGCTTTTCCTATGTGACTTTTAAAAGAAGTAGTAAGTTTGAGAAAATTTATTCAAGAAAATGTATTATTACAAGAAAATGTTTCTGAATACAATCTTAAAAAAGAAACTCTAGAAAATTGTATTTATGGAGTTGATTTAGATCCAGGTGCAGTTGAAATAGCTAAACTGAGATTTTGGCTATCTCTTGTAATCGAAGAAGATTCAAAAGATAATATAGATCCATTACCAAACTTGGATTATAAAATAATGCAATGAAATTCATTAATAGAAGATATAGTTGTATGAGATGCTGTTATAAAAATTGATTTAGAGAATAATACAAAGAAGCTTACAAAAAAAGAAGAAAAGGAATTCTCTAGTATCAGCCAATGAACAATGTCATTATTTGCAGATGAAGTAGCAAGAGACGATATTCTTAAAAGATTAAAATATCTTCATAAAATATTCTTTCAAGAAAAAGACAATATTAAAAAGAAAGCTTTAAAAACTGAAATAGATCATATTGAAAAAGAACTTATAAGAATTTCATGAGAAGTAGAAGTAAATAAAATAAAATCTCAAATTGATAGTATAGAATGAAAATATATTATTTCATGAATGGCTTGGGATGAAAAAGATGCAAAAAAAGTTGCTGAACTTTATGCTCAAATTTCTAGTATAAAAGAAATGGAAGAAAAATATAAAAGAGATAATATAAGATCTTTCTTTCCTTGGAAACTACATTTTTGAGAAGTATTCAATGATAACTGAGGTTTTGATATTGTAATTTGAAATCCTCCGTATGTAAATGCTATTGTAAATTGAAAAGATTTAAGACTAAGAAATATTATAAAAGAAAGATTAGATTATGTAACATTATTTGAAAAATGGGATTTATATGTTGCATTTATTGAAAAAGGTTATAATTTATTATCAAATAATGGTAGTGTATCTTTTATAATACCAAACACTTACTTAAGAGTAAAATATTCAAAATTGTCTAGAGATTTTTTTGCAAATAATTCAAAAATATTGAGAATTAATAATTTAGAAAATATTAAAGTTTTTGAATCTGCAAGTGTTAAAAATGTTATTATTCATTATTGAAAATGATTCTCAGAAAATAATATTCCTAAAAAAATAGTTCATTGAAATAATTTTTTTGTGAGTAATAACATAAATACTTCTACTCAAAAAGAATTATGAGTTAATACATTTAACTTCAATGATAATCATGAAAAATTATCTTTTTCTAATACAATAGAGTTAAAAAATATAGTATATATCAGTAAATGAATGGTTTTAAATGCATGCGAAAAGAAAGCTAAGTGAGAGTTTATTAAAGATGATTTGATTAGTGATATTCGTAATGAAATTTTTTGCAAAGAATATGTTGAGTGAAAATTAATAAAAAAATACTATATAGAAAAAATTAAATATTTAGAATGGTGAACAGAAAGATGCCCAAAGAAAATTTCAAGACCAACTTTTAAAGAACTTTATGAAAAACCTAAAATTTTTTGGTGAAGAATGACTTGATCTATAATTGATTATTCTTGAATATTATCAGATCAAACAAATGTGATTTTAGTAAAATGGGGTGATTTAACAGATATTAATAATAAAAGTATTCTAAGTTCTATAAAAAAAGATTTTAACACTTCAACAGTTGAATCTTTTAGAAATAATTTGGAAAAAATATCACAAAATTATTCCTTAGAGTATCTTTTGGCAATAATAAATTCTAATTTTCCGTCTTACTTTTTTAAGTCAATTAAAGAAAACGAAATTTGACTTGTTCCAAATGAAATGAAGCAACTACCAATCAAACAAATCTCTCAAGAACAGCAAAAGCCTTTTATTGATTTAGTAGATCAAATCCTTGAAATTACTAAAAAAGAAGATTATTTAGAAAGAGAAGATTTACTAAAACAAGTGAAAATTTTGGAAAGTAGAATTGATGATATGGTTTATAAATTGTATGAATTAAGTTATGAAGAGATTGAGTTGGTCGAGGAAAGTTTAAAGTAAGTTTAGTTTTTAATATTTTAGTTATGAGTAAAAAAAATAGTATAATAAAAGAATTTTTAAGTAAAATTAAAATACATTTAGATAAAAAGGTTGATTTTCAAAATAAATATTGGTATGTTTTAATAGCATTATTATCATCTATTCTTTGATTATTACTATGATTATATACCCTAATAGTTCCTATTTCAAATATTTTATCTAATGTAGATACTTTAACAAAAAATATAAATGAACTAAAATATAACTATACAGATATTTATAATCCTCAAGATATAAACACAAATAAATTAACTTGATGAGAAATTGTAGAACAATATATTAACTTATTAAATAAATGAGATTATCAAAATGCTTGTTCATTGATTTCAACTCTTCAATGTACTATGTTTGATGTAAAGTGATTTACAAATTGGGTATGAGATAAAAAAAGATATTTAACAGTAAAATTAAAAGATTGAGAAAAGTTAATCAAAACTTGGGAGTCTTGAGAAAAACTTGAAAATACCAATACAGAAGTTTGGTGTTGAGAAATAGAATATTATATGAATACTGAAGATAGACCAATTAAAGAAATAAGACAATTTTCTATATTAACTAGACCTGATTGAAAAAAAGAAATATGAAAAATTATTTCAGAAAAAGCTGAAAAATTAATGCAAAATTGAGAATACCAGGATAGAACAAAACAAATGTTTTGATATATTACTGAAAATAAAATTTGTAGTAAATAATAAAAATAATTTTTAATTTATACTTTTATGAGTAAACAAATATTATCAAATATTGATACTAAACTTACTTTAGAATACATTATAAATACAAAAGAATCTGTTATTTTTGAAAGAAAATGAGTTTTTAAGCCAAATTGAGATATTGGTTTTACTCCTAGCAAAGTAGCTGATGTTATAATCGGAATGTTAAATGCTGAATGAGGAGTGTTAGTTTTATGAATCAATAATTGAGTTGTGGAAGATTTAAATAGTCTTTGAAATGTGAAACTAAATGATTATAAACAAATAGTTCATGATATGGTAACACCTCCTTGTTTTATTCAAATAGAAGAAGTACATATTGATGGGAAATTAATTTTATTTTATCATGTTGAATCAGATAAAGAAAGAGTATTTGCTAGAAAAGATAATGAAAAAGTATTTTTTAGAAATTGAGATGAAACAAAAGAATTAGATAGAGATTGGGTAAGAAAACTAGAATATGACAAATCTATTAGAAAATTTGAAGATGAAAAAAGAGAAGATTTTGAAGAAGTAGATTTTAGAAAAAGTGTTTTAGATTTTTATAAGAAGAAGATAAATTTTGAATGAGATTATAATGATTTACTTGTTTATAGGAATTTAGCAGTAAAAGAAAAATGAAAATATATTTATAAAAATTCTGCTATTTTACTTTTTGCTGAAAATCCTGAAAATTCTATTCCTTCAGCTTCTGTTAGATATATTAGATACGATTGAAATAAACAAACTACAGGAACGAATTTAAATGTAGTAAAAGATGAAAGATTTGAATGATGTTTACCAAGAATTATTGAATTAGTAAAAAGATTTTTAAATAATGTATTCAGAGATTATTATTATCTTGATTTAGAATCTTGAAAATTTGTTAAAATTCCTGAATATCCTGAAGATGCTTGGCTTGAATGAATCGTAAATGCACTCACTCATAGATCATATAATTTACAATGAAATGTAATTTACATTAAACATTTTGATGACAGATTAGAAATATCAAATTCATGACCACTTCCTTCAATAGTTACAGTAGAAAATATTAAAGAAACTAGATTCTCAAGAAATCCTAGAATTGCAAGAGTATTATCAGAGATGTGATATGTTAGAGAATTAAATGAATGAGTTAATAGAATCTATGATTCTATGAAAAAATCACTTTTGTCAGAACCTGAATATATTGATAAAAATGATATGGTAACTTTGATATTGAAAAATAATATATCAAAAAATGATGATACTATATCAGAGAAAACTATGAAAGAGGTTGAAAAAGTATTTATTACTCTAAATGATAGCCAAAAACAAATTTTGAATTATTTAATAGTTAATAAAAAAGCAACTTTAAGTGATTTTAAAAATAAACTTTGAATATCAGAACAAATGATAAGAGATTACCTAAAAAGATTTTCAAATATTATTGAAAAAGATACAGATAAAATAAGAGATAAAAATGCCGTTTATAAATTGAAAAAATAAATTAAGGAAACTTGAAGTAAAAATAAGAAAAGTAAAAACTATGGCTTAAAATAAAGAAAAAAATAAATTAAGGAAACCTGAAGCAAAAATAAGAAAAGTTTAATCCCTTCATTTTAGAAGGGGAATAAAAATTAGTGTTACTAACCTATAAAAATTATGGAAGATTCTAAAATTATTTATACTAAAACTTTTGAGATAACCAAATCGAATAGTGTTACCATTCAAATTTCAAATTTTAAATGAAAAGATTTACTAAATATTTATAAATCTTCTTTTTCAGATACTTATACTTGAATTGTAAAAAATAATTCAATTGCATTTACTCCTGATCAATTAGAAGAATTAAAAAATATAATTTCTGATATTCCAAAAGACTATGAAATTAAAGAATATTGAATGGTTTGAAAATATAAATTATACATAAGTACTTTTAATTGAAATAATAGCTTTCAAATAAGAGAATGGGTAGAATCTGAAACTTATACATGATATGGTAAAAAGTGAGTAAGTATATCTATGAATAAGTTTGATGAATTTAAATTAGCTTTATTTGAAGTTCTAGATATGTTTGAAAAGTACTTAAAATGAGATTTGCAACTTGATAGTAAAAAAGTAGCAAATGATGATGAAATAGAATCTTATTTTTAATAAAATTGCATATGGTAAAAATTGATATTACACCTGATAAAACTTTATTTCCAAAGCTGTGATCATCTTGATATAGTGTTCCTCAAGCTCTTGCTGAATTAATAGATAATTCTATTGATGCTAGAGTAGATAACTGAATGGAAATATCTATAAATTTATATTCAGATAAAATTACAATTGCTGATAGATGAATTGGTATGAATTTTGAAGAAATAAAAAATGCTGTAATTCTTGCTAAATCAAGTAAAGAATGAAAACTCTGAGAGTTTTGATTATGATTAAAAACCTCATGTTTATCACTTTGAAAATCGTTTAAAGTGATTTCAAAGAAAATGTGAGAAAATAAAGAGTATAAAGTAATTTTTGAAACTGAAAAATGGCTAAAAGATGATTCTTGGGAAATTGATGTTACAGATAGAGAAATGGAATCAGATAAGCATTATACCGTTATTGAAATTACAGAATTAAAATCAAAAACCATTGCAACTGCAGAAAAAAGATTAAAAGATGATATTCAAGTAAGATTCTGACATTATTTAGATGAAATTACAATAAAAGTAAATGGAGATAGAGTATTCAAAAAAGTTCCTGAATTATCAGAATGAACTCGTAAAGAAATTGAAATAGAAACTCCTTATTGAAAAATTACAGGATGGGTAGGTCTTATGAAAGATTCATCTCAAAAATGATTTTATTGATTACATACTTATAGAAATAACAGACTTATAATTCCATTTAATAAAATAGGTTTTTCAGCTCATCCTACGGTTGCAAGGATCTATTGAGAATTGCATTTAGATTTTGTTCCAGTAACACATAATAAAAAATCTTTTGAAAAAGAAAGTGATCAATATAAAAGTGTTGAAACATTAATGGAATTAGAATTAAGAGATATTGTAGCTGAAGCTAGAAAGAAAAAATGAGAAGAACTTCAAACTCAACAAGTAAAAGATCAAACAGAAACTTGGGAAGCTAAAACATCTGAAGCAATAAAACAAGTAGTAACAAAACTTCCTGAAGAAAAAATCAATAAAAAATTACCTGAAAATAATGTACAATCTAGAATAATACATGAAGATGAAGATAAAGAAATTCAAATAAATGAAATTCAATTTGAAAAATATTCAACTGAAAAAAGATCTGATAATAAGATTTTGCATATAGATTTTGCATGACAAAATTTATCATTTACACACATTTTTGATTCAATAGGATCAGAAAAATGACCAAAATTATGGAATTATGATTCAGGTAAAAAGATAATTACAATAATCACAAATACTGATTTTTCTACTTACTATGCCTGTAAAGATTTACCATTTTTAGCACTTATAAATATATCAGAATCATTAACTGAATTTTTACTATCATGAAAAGATAATGAAAATTCACTTACTGATTATAAAAGAATATTTAACATGATAATAAGAATTGCTAGTGAACTGAAAGAAGAATTAGATTAGAAAAAATCATATTGTAATAAAAATTTTAATAAATAATTTATATATGAATAAAGAAAAATTTGATCAAATTCTTGTATTGGATTGACTTCATTATAATCAGTGATTAGATTTATTATATAATGATTATAAGTATTGAATTAATAAATTAAGTAATTGTTTTTTAGTAAATGAAGAATGACAAATATTTGCTATCAGCTGGAATTTTTCTATTTATAATTCTTTTATTAAATTAAAAAATTTAAAATACCCATGATATATTGTTATCAATAATAAGAAAAAACTAGATCATAAATTATATATAGAAGACATTGAATGATTGACACCATTTTTTAATTGATTAAGATTGTAATTATTGGAATGTATTTATGAAACTTGTAAATTAATTATATTCATTATAATATATCTACATAAACTAAAAATATCCAGAGTGAATGTTAGAGAATAGGCTCGTTAAACATTCCAGCAACCTGCAATTGTAAGGTGCTAATTCCTACCTGTTTTACAGGAAAGATATAACATCATTTTTAATAATGAATAACTTTCTTGTTTACAGGAGAGTTATTTTTTTGTTTTATGATTTTATTTAATAATTTTTTAAATTATGAAAACAAGATTTGAAATGTATTCTGATATAGAATTATTTGAAACATTTAATAAAGAAGTATGAAATACATGATGGACTTCAACTAGAGCTACATTTTTATCTGAATTACACAATGAATTTGATAATAGATGATTTGATTATTCTAATATCTGAGATACTAAAAGTTTATCATTTAAAAATAAGATTATTCTTGACTGAAAAATTATTAATATAATTTAAAAATCTTTTTTTACTTCGTCAACTCAAAATTTTTGCCAAAAAGCTTACAAAAATGATACACTTAAAAACAGAGTTTTTATTTTTGTAAATTTATTATTATGTGAGTTAGAAAAAATTTTGAGAGGTTGAAGACTTCTAGATATTATAACTTTTGTAATTATTTCAGTGATTACAAAGAAAATAATAATTTCACTATTTTTTTGATAGAACTTGAAAATATAGATCTAAATCAATTAAGATATAGTGAAAAAAAGATGCTTTTAAGGGTATTGGAATATATATTCAAAAATTATAGATTATATGATTTAAATGATAAATATTTAAGTGGATTTATATTTAAAAATAGTTATTGTCCTTTTCAGATAAGTGAAAGAGATTATATAATACTTAAAAAAATGCTTATATTAAAGGAACAATTATGAGGTTATTATTTAAGTAACTACAATATCTATTACAATATAGCACTTGATTATATAAATGAACTAAAAAAATATATATTTAAAAATGATATAAAACCATTTGATAAAATTTTACCAAATATTATGAATTTTCCTTGAGATTATAAATTTGAAAATGGTGAAATAAAAAAAGAAAATTATAAAATTCTTTGTAACTAAAAAAGATAGCGAAGCTATCTTTTTTTCTTTTAAAACTCAGGACAAACAACATTACACTTTTTTTCTAAACACTTTGAAGTATAGGGACAAGATGAACGAATTAGATAATCACCTGGAGTTTCACAATCCTCATCTATATTGCATGAAACATCAAGAGTTTCAGCTATAGTATAGTTTTGTACTGCACTAGTTTGAGTTTCAACAGGTGTTTCTTTTTTAAATACAAAGAAATATACAGCAAAGTAGATTATAAGTATATCAAGTAATATAGTTATAAAAATCATTTTTTTTATAAGTGCTTTTTTTTGAGCTAGTTCCTCTGGAGTTAGTTCTGGTTTTTCTAAGTTTTCCATAATATTAGGTTAATTTTAAATTTATCTAATTTTAATTATTTTTTGATTTTAACTAAATTTATTGACAAAAAATATTTTAAAAATAATATTACTTTGTAATACAAAGTAATATTTATAAAAATGGAAAAAATTTCTACTCAGATGAGAAAGGGGATTTTAGAATACATAATCTTGTGAATCATATCTAAGTGAGATATATATGGTGCTGAGATTATAAGTATACTGAAATCATGAGATTTGATAGTAGCAGAGTGAACTATATATCCTTTGTTGTCTCGTCTCAAAACTGATAATTTGATAAATTATTATTGGGTTGAGTCAGAGTCATGACACCCAAGAAAATATTATAATCTCACTCAAGATTGAGCAGATATGTTAGTTTTGATGGAAAAAAATTGGGTAGATATAAAAAACTCTATAGAAAAAATACTTAAAAAATAATACAATTTAATAAACTTATATGGATAAATTTGAAAAATATAAACTTAGTCTAAATGAAAAACAAAAAGACTTAGTTTTGGATTATCTAGCAAAAATAAAAAAATTTGTAGATAAACATGAAATAGAAACAGAACTATACAATGATATAGAAGAAATGGTTTTTGAAAAACTATGAAATGAGACAGAATTTAATGATCTAAAAATAATCAAAATACTAAAAGAAGTAGGTGAGCCTGAAGTTATATTTTCAGACTATATCCAAGAAAAAATAGATAATGAAAAGGAAAGTAAATCAGATTTATTTTTTATCAATCTAGAAAAAAATGGTTGGATTAGAGATAATCATGATGCTATATTTTTATGAATATCAAAAACACTTTGAGAAAAAATAGGGATTTCTACTTTTGCTGTTAGGGTTATACTTTTATTGCTTATATTTCCTTTAGGACTGAGTATTTGGCTATATATACTTGCTTGAGTTTTACTTCCTTTGAAGTGAGTTGATTATTCAAATGATAGTGTTTACTTATTTTTTAGAAAACAAATTATTTTTGCTGTTAGAAATTGAGTTTACAATTTGAGTGCTAGTTTTTTAAATATATTTCCATTTTTATTGAAAAAATCTTATTGATTTATAAAAGTTTTTTATAAATTGTTTATAAAAAATCTACTTCCTGTTATTAGATTTGTATTTTTTGGAATTATTTGAGTATCTTTATGATTTGCAATCATATGACTTTTAGTTTTATTAAGTTTTTATCTAACAGATTTTAGTTTAGAAAATATAGATTTTGTTTCTAGTTTATCTAGTTACTTTATGTATGGTATTATATTTTCTCTATTTTCACTTATAGTATTTTCTTTGGCATGTTTTTCATATGCTTTAAATAAAAAGATATTAAATAAATATATATTATTATCTTGATTTTTATCTTTACTTTTATCCATATTTTTATTTTTTTCAACTGCATTAGATTTAGTTCAAAAATACAATTCTAAAAACGAGATTATTCAATCATGAAGTATAGTTTTATGAAATAGTTGAAGTTATATATTGGACCTAAATACTTATAATAATAGATGACTTGATTTTTGATTATCTAGAGCTAGCAATATAAAGTTATTAAATTCAACTTGAAGTGAGTTAAAGTTAGAGATTAAAAACATAGTTTATGGAGATGAAAATATATTTAAATCTTATAGTGAATCTATGATAAATCCTTCACTTATAAGCTCTGATAATACTATAAAACTATCTTTTCAAAACAATAATATTTATTCAAAAGAAGTACCATTTGCCCCTATTTTTAGACAATTTATTTTACATATTCCACAATGAGTAAGTATAAATATAAAATGATATTATCATTATTTTGAAAATGCAAAAGTAAGTGATTATTATAAAAAATATAGTTCTTATATGGATACAACTTGTTGAAATAATTTTGTTTTTTATAGTCAAGAACAATCTAGTTTTATATGTAATCCAGATGATTTTGAGTTAATTAATGGTAAAAGAAATTATTATTCTAGTTATATCAGAGAAAATTTTTCTGATTTGATACCTATAAAACATCAAGAAAATTATAAGAGAAAATATTATAATGATTATTGAATTTATTCTGATTGGATGATAGATACTATTTATTGGAAAGATGAAAAAGATGATAAAGTTTATGTAGATTTTTGAGATAAAAGTCTAAGTATATTTGCTAGTTTTGATATACAAGAAACTGGTAGTTGAATAACTTTAAATGATTTTTCTATAATTGATGTATTTCTAGATGATGATAATTTTGAAAGAAGATATTATAAAGAATTGAATTTACTAGAAAAATTTATTGATGATGAAAATAAAAAGGACTTTTAAAAGTCCTTTTTATTGTTTTTGTACTTCAAATATATTTTCAAACAATTTTATCATATTAAAATACATTTTATAAAAAATCTATATTTCCATATATTCATATTCAAAACCTAAAAAATCTAGATATTTTTCTACTCAGGACATATTTAAAACAGTTGTATTATCATTTTGTCATGGATGAAATCATACCATTATATCTTTTAAGCAGTAGTCAAAAATAACTTTTATATTTTTTTCAGTATTTTTTATAAGTGCAAAAGGGCTTACATGACCAGGTCTTACTCAAATTAAAGAGTACAATGTATCACTATCTGTAAAGCTTATTTTTGCTTCTCATAATTTTTTTCTAAGTGCATTTGCATCAAGCATCTTTTCATCTCACAGAACAATCATATAAAATTTAGTTTTATTTTTGTTTCTTATAAGTAGTGATTTTACTCTTTTTCCTGGAACTATTACTCATTTTGCATCATCACATGTGAAAACTGCCTCATGTTCAAAATTTTCATAAGTTATAAATAAATCGTCTAGTGTTTTTAGTATAATATGTTTCATTTTAATCTATTTTAATAATATTTTTATTTAATTATATTTTGTTTAAAAAAAATACAAAACTTAAAGTTAATTTATTTACATTTGCTATTTTCCATTTTTTAACTATACTTTTTATAGTAACTAAAAATATATAATTATGAAAAATCAAATAATAAAAAGTAATTTTGTTTATGAAGCAAATCATGGTTGGCTTAGATCTCGCCATATTTTTTCTTTTGCAGAGTATTTTGATCCAAGCAATATGTCATTTTGAAATATGAGAGTTTTTAATGATGATTTTATAGCTTGAAAATCTGGTTTTTGACTTCATCCACATTCAAATATGGAAATTCTAACTATCATGCTTAGTTGAGAGATAACACATACTGATAACTTATGAAATACAGCTACTATAAAATCTTGAGATATACAAACTATGTCTGCAGGAACTTGAATCCTACATAGTGAAGAAAATCTAAGTAATGATGAAACTCATCTTTTTCAAATATGGTTTACACCACTTCATTTATGAAATAAACTAAATTATAGAGACTTTAAAGTTTATCTAGTAAAAAATAAATTAAATCTTCTTGCTTCAAATAATAAAGATGATGTGATTTGATATCTTGATAGTGATGTAAATGTTTATAGATGAAATTTTGAAAAAGGACATAGTTTTGATTATAAAATAGGGAAAAGAAGAGGGTTATTTTTGTATGTAAATAAATGAGAATTAGAGATAGATTGAGAGATACTAAAATCTTGAGATCAACTAAGATATACTGAATGATGAATTTACAATTTTATTTCAAAAACAGATAGTGATTTTGTAATTATAGATGTGAAAATATAAAAAAGAAACTCTTAAGAGCTTCTTTTTTATTTATCTGATTTTGAATAGATCTATTTCAATAGAATGTTTATTATCTGTATAGATTCATAAATCATTATTTTTTATATATTGTGCGTATCATTCTATATTTAAATTAGTCATTACAAAATTTGTTTTTGCATTTTCTTCTTTATATTGGTTTACATCTTTATAGTAAATTTCTCAAAGTCATAACTCCATAGTATTTAACAATTTATTAGAGAAATCACTTTTTAGTTTATTATCAGTTATCATATTTATATATATATTTTCTGATATCTTTTTTAGATTTTGGAAAAATTCTAAGGTAAGAGTTTGAGGAGGTAAACTATCTCAATGATATATATCTATAACTACAGCATCATATTTTTTATTATCATCTATAGTATTTTGTAAAAAATATCTAGAAGGCTCATTTATAAAGTTTATTTTCTTACTTAGAGTTTTTTCTAAAAAATATTTTTCTGATATACTTTTCAAACTTCAATCTATATCTACTACATCTATGTTTTCTACAAATTTAAATTCAGATATCTCATTTGGCAATGTAAATCAAGCTGCTCATATTATAGCTATATTTTTGTATTCATTTTCCTCTAGCTTATTTTTAATTTCTATTATATATTTAAAGAAACTATATCAAGTTTTTAAGTTTATACCTGAAGCATATCAAGAATTTTGAAATATAACTCTTCTATTTTCATCTATATTTTTTACTACTAGATTATGGTATGAGTTAGATGTTTCATAGATTATATCTTTGTTAACTATAGGTTTTCATATAATTATAGATATAGAAAGTAAAAATACTATAATTGTAATAATGTAATTTATTTTCACTTTTTTGAAAGATATTATTATCAGACTTATTGCTAAACTAGATAATATAAGTGAGTTTAGAGTTGCTGATTTTGATACTCATAAATTAGAAAACAAAACTGTAGAAGTTACAACTGATCATAAAAAAGAACCTATAGTAGAGAAAAAAAGTAGTTTTCATATTTTTTCTCAAGTATTATCTCATTTTAATAGTTCAGATAATAAAGGTATAGTTTGGCTAGCTAAAAATACTGGTATGAAAAAAAGTATAAATGAAGATATTAATATAGATATAAAATAATTATTGCTTAGTTCTAATATTAAAGTTAATATAAATTCATCAACTATAAAAGTAAAAAATAAATAGTAAGCACTTGATATACTTAGATTAAATATTATTTTTTCTTTTATTGTATTTTCATCTTTATTTTTGCTATTTTTTCATCATATATAATAACCATATGATAATGCAAGTAGTATAACTCACAATATAATAGAAGTTGATATAGAGTTGGAACCTACTATAGGAGTAAATTTTCTTATTGCTATTATTTCAATAGAGAGAGTAGTAAATCATTCTAAAAATGATAAAATATATATAAGTAAACTCATTTTTTAAATACTAAAAATTAATATTGTTATTATATCCAATTAATTGCAATTATGAATTTTTTGTGTTAAAATTGTTATTATTTACATATAATTTATATTTAAATGGAAACATGAAAATTAATGTCTTTTGATAATTCTATGGACTTTATAGAAAAACTTATAAAAATATGAGTTGATTATCATGCATCAGATATACATATCACACCAAGTAAAACTCAAGTATTTATAAGATATAGAATCTCATGAAACTTGGAAAGTTTCTATTGAATAAGTTTAGAAAATTATGATAAACTATTAAATTCTATTAAAATTGCATCTTCACTTGCAATAGATGAACATAATCATATTCAAGATTGAAAGATGATTTTTAATATAGATCATAAATGAGCGAAATTATCTGTTAATGTAAGAGTTTCTATACTTCCAATAATATATTGAGAAAATATAGTAATGAGACTCCTTATATCAAGTAGTGATAGATTAAATATAAACAATTTATGATTTTCTGAGCATAATTTAAAAATAATTTCAAAAATTAAAGATTTAGAAGAAGGACTTGTTTTATTATGTGGTTGAACTTGATCATGAAAAACAACAACTTTATACTCTTTATTGAATCAATATGATCCATTTAAAAGCTCTATATTTACACTTGAAGACCCTGTTGAATATACTGTTGATTGATATGTACAATCTGAAGTAAAAGATAAAAAAAGCGCATCAAATAATATCAGCTATACTTTTCAAGAATGACTTGTATGAATTTTGAGACAAGATCCAGACATAATAATGATATGAGAAATAAGAAGAAAAGAAGAGGCATCAATTTGTCTAGAGGCTGCAAATACATGACATTTAGTTATGTGAAGTATACACTCAAATAGTTCTATATGAACAATTACTAGACTAAAAAAATTATGAGTAGAGTCATATTTATTGTCAAGTTCTCTAAAGTATGTAGTTTATCAAAAACTTATTAGGCAAATTTGTCCTATTTGTAGAGAAAAAATTACATTTACTAAGCAAGATTTTCCACAAAAGTTTCATCCATTTTTAAAACAAGATTCATATGAAGTATATAAAGTACATGCAGAATGATGTCAAAATTGTATTAAATGATATGTTTGAAATACACTTATCTCAGATATAATAGAAAATAATGATGATTTATATGACTTAATTTTATCTTGAAAATGAGATGTTGAAATAAAAAATTATCTTCTTTCAAAATGATATATTCCAATTTATATAGATGCATTAAATAAGGCAATTAAATGAGAAATAGATATAAAAGATGTATTGATTTTAGAATAACTCCATAAAATGGAGTTATTTTTTTAAATTTTCTTAACAAATTCTTAAATTAAGTTATTATATTTGAGATTACTTATTATTTAATAAATTTTTGTATGAAAAAAATATGATTGTATATTGTATTTTTCTTTTTGTTTTCTCTAAATTCATATGCTTTTGATGCAAAAATATCTGTTTCAAAAGATAATTTGGATTTAAATGATTATACAAAAATAAGGATACAAGTTGATCATGATAACACAAAAGATATAAACATAAAAGAAGTAAAATGATTGGATGATTTTGTTATCTTATCAAAAAGTTCTTCTAGTAGTTATAGTTCAAATGTAGTTATTGTAGACTGAAAAACACAAACAGAATCTAAATCTAGTGATTTTATAGATTTAACAATTAGTCCTAAAAAGATTTGAAATTATAGTATTTGACCAGCTATTATAGAATCAGATAACGAAACTAAAGAAACAAATATAGTTTCAGTAAATGTATCTGAGATTAAAAGCTCAAAAAATAATATACAGCATATCAAAAAAAATGATGATAATATATTTTTTTTAGTTATTTTATGAATTATATCTTTTTTAATTTTGATTTCTTTATATTTATATCATTTTAAAAAAGAATTATTTTTAAAACTTATATCTAAGATATACAATAAAAATCAAAAGATAGAAGATGAAGTTGTACAGGATAATGCTCTTCAAGTCAATGTATTAGAGTATCCATCTCTTACGGATGAAAATTTTGTAGAGAAAATACATAAAATCTTTATCACAAAAATAAAAACTAAGTATTATATAGAACAAATAGAAAAGAAATCAAATGAAGAAATTTATGAACTTATTCCAAGTGATTTGAGTGATAAAGAATTGATTTGAAAAATAATTTTTTCACTTAACAAATTAAAGTATTCAAATGAAACGATAGAAAAAAATGAACTTATAGAACTTATAAAGAAAATTTAGTTTTTAATCTTAATTTAAAATGGAAAATATATCTCAAGAACTTATTACAGATTCTTATGAAAAGATAAAAAAAGTAAAAACAGAACTTGCAAAAAAGATAGTTTGACAAGAAAACTTGATAGATAGTTTACTTATCTGACTTTTTGCAAAGGGTCATATATTGGTTGAGTGAGTTCCTGGTCTTGCTAAAACTCTTACAGTTGATAGTTTGAGTAAAACTCTTGACCTTGGTTTTAATAGAGTTCAATTTACTCCAGATTTATTGCCTAGCGATTTGATTGGTAGTGAAATTTATAATACAAAAACAAATAATTTTGAGATAAAAAAATGACCTATTTTTAATAATTTTATATTGGCTGATGAGATAAATAGAGCTCCTTCAAAAGTGCAATCTGCACTTTTGGAGGCTATGGCTGAAAAACATATTACTATATGAAATGATACTTTTTTTCTAGATAGTCCATTTATAGTTATGGCAACACAAAATCCTATTGAACATGCTGGTACTTACAAACTGCCAGAAGCTCAACTAGATAGATTTATGTTAAAAGTAAATGTATCTTACCCAAATATTAGTGAAGAAAAAACTATGTACAAAAAAATACTTACTATGGATTCACAAAACATAGAAAAAGTTATGACAAAAAAAGAGATTTTTGAAGTACAAGATTTGGTTTCAAAGATATTTATTTCAGATAGTATAATAGAATATGTTACAAATATAGTTGATGCAACTAGAAATCCAGAAAATTATGATATTTCTAATCTAAAAAAATACATAAATTTCTGAGTTTCACCTAGAGCTTGATTGGCTTTATTATCAGCATCTAGAGTTATTGCTCTGATGAATAATAGAAGTTTTGTTATCCCTGAAGATATCAAATCAATAGCAGTTTCTTGTTTATCTCATAGAATTGTTTTGAGTTATGAAGCTATGGCAGATGATATATCTGAGCAAGAGGTAATCAAGAAAATAATAGATAATATAAATGTTATTTAATAACTATGAATGTATCAAAAAAAATAAAATTACTTGATTTTAATTTAACTAAATCTTTGTGAGATAGTTTTTTTTGATTGTATAAGAGTAATTTTAAATGAGCAGGTATAGATTTTTTAGAACACAAACAGTACAATATATGAGATCCACTTAAAAATATAGATTGGAAAGCAAGTAGTAAAACTCAAAAAACTTATGTGAAAATATATGAAGAAACAAGAGATTTAAATGTATTATTTGTCATAGATATAAATAAAAATATAGATTTTTGAGTTTATGAAAAATCAAAAAAAGATATCTTAGAAGAGATTTTTTTTGTATTGGCAAGTAGCTCAAATATGTCATGAGATAGTGTTTGAGCTTTGCTTTATGATGGAGAACAAAATATATTTTTTCCATTTAAAAAATGATTTTGAAATATCTTTAAAGTTATTTCTTTCTTAGAAAATAAGAAAAATCTAAAAACATTTGATGAAAATAGAACTAAAAAAGCTATTTCTTATCTAAACAAGATTTGATTAACAAATTCACTTATTTTTTTTATAAGTGACGATTTAAATACTGACATAGAAAAAGATATAAAACTTTTATCATTTAGAAATGAGATAATCTACATAAATATATTTGATTATTTTGAAAATAATCTTAGTGACTCATGACTAAACCTTACTTTAAACTTTGATAATGATTTTTTAAATATATCTCTCAAAGATAAAACGAAAATAGATAATTATAAAAAAACTAGACTTGATAAGATAAATAGATTTGGGGAACTTTTAACTAAAACTTGAATAAAGTATAAATATCTAGATACTAAAATGGAAATATTTAAAGAACTTTTGCTATTTTTTAAGAAATAATTTGTATGCAGGACATTTTTGATATAAAAAATTTATTTTTATGATCTATAATTTCTTATTTTAATACTATTTTTTTAATAGTAGTTTTTGTTTTGCTTTTTATTACTTTTATATATGTATACAATAAAAAAACAAAAATAAAAAATGATATGATAGAAGAGAAAGAGCAAGTTTTTCTAGATATATCTACTCTTATTTCTTCATTTTGAGAAAAGTACGATTACCTAGATTCAAAGGAATTTATAAAAGAAATCAATCATCTTTTTAGAACTTATTTAGAACATGAAAAAAAATATGATGATTTTTCAAAACTTACTTTAGACGAGATAGTTTCTCTTGATTTGAAAAAAGAAGAGATTTCATTTTTAAAAGATATATATTTTAAGGAGTATAGGGAACAGATATTAGAAAATTATGAGAAAAAGGAAATATATGAAAATTTAGTTAAACTAACTTCAAAGGAAATACAGAAATAAATGAAAAAATATTTAAATTTTTAATATAATAAGTAATTATAAAATCAAAAATGTTTCAACTGTTTGAGCCTTGAAAAGGCGAGTTTTGAAATAATTTTTAGATTTTATTTACGAAATGAAATGTTAAAAAAATTTAACATTTTTGAATTATTCAGTATTTCCTTAATAAACATTTATGAACTTAGAATTTTTAAATCAAAAATATTTTTTACTCTTACTTTTGTTGCCTTTTATAATCTATCTTTATTATACTAGGCAAAAAAAATGAATAACTTTTTCTTTTTTTTCAGATATAAAAAGTACTTATAAAAAAAATATTTTCTCTTTTTATATAAAACTTATCTTGCTTAGTTTTATATTTTTATATTATGTTATAATCCTTGCTAATCCAAATACGACTTCTGTTAAAGAAAATATATTAAAAAATGGTATAGATATAGTTTTAATCTTGGATGTATCAAATAGTATGGAAGCAACTGATTTGACTCCAACTAGGATAGAAAAAGCAAAACAAGTTTTAAATGAGTTTATTTCATCTCAAGAAACAAATAGATTATGACTTGTTGTTTTTGCTTGAAAACCATTTACTAGTATACCTCTTACTTTTGATTATAGCGTACTTAAAGAAACTATATCAAATACTACAACTTCTACTATAAATCAAAATAATTCTTATCTTTGATGAACAGCTATTTGAGATGCTATCTTGATGTGAGAAACACTTTTTGAAAAAGATGAATTATATAAAGATAGAGAAAAAGTTATCATACTTTTAACTGATTGAGATGCAAATACCTGAGTTGATCCAGTTTTGGCTTCTCTAAGCAGTAAGGAAAAAAATATAAAAATCTATACTATTGGTATATGAAGTGAAGAGTGATGAACTATTTCTTACTACAGTTGACCATTTTTACAAACGGCAAAAGTTCCACCACTAAATGATAAAGCACTTATAGAGATTTCAAATAATACTTTGTGACAATATTTTAAGGCAACAGATGATTTAGTTTTTGAAAATATATTTAAAAAATTGGAAACTCTTGAAAAAAGTTTGATTGAGATAGAAAAAGAAAATAATTATTCACCAAATTATACTTATTTTGTTATTATACTATTGATTTTATTGTTTTTATTTATAGTTTTGACTATAAATAAGCCAGAAATAAAAAGTAATCTAGATTAAAAATGCAATTTACAAATATAAACATTTTTTCTATTTTTATCTTTGTTTTTGTAATAAGTATTGTTTTTTATTTATTTTTTTTATTTTATAAAAAACAATCTTTACTAAATACAAATTTTAAAAAGTTATCTATTCCAAAGTATTTTTTTATAAAATACTTATTTCTTATTTTTTCATTTTTCATCTTACTTTTTAGTTTATTTTGACCAAAATGAGATGTTCAAATAACAGAAAAATCAGATGCTATAGATATAGTTTTTGTTTTAGATGTGAGTAAATCTATGAATGTTGCAGATATAAGCAGTGATAATACTTATACTAGACTTGATTTTGCAAAAGAAGCAATCTGAAACTTTGTTATAAATAATAAGCAAAATAGATATTCTCTTGTTATATTTTCTTGAGATGCAGTTTCAAGTTTACCACTAACAACTGATATAGATATATTTTTAGGAGTACTTAAAAATGTAGATTATAGAAATCTAACTAGCCAATGAACAAATTTCTCAAAAGCTTTGGAATTGGCTTTTAATAGACTTGATTATTCAGAAAATGATTCTTGAGCAGTTATTTTGATTAGTGATGGTTGAGAACAATGAGATTTATGAAATCTAGAAAATCTAAGTTTTGATGATAAAATTAAACTCTTTGTAGCTTGAATATGAAGTGAAAAGTGATGAAAAATCATAACTTGAGTAGATGTTTTTGGTAGGATAAATTACCAAACATATTTATGAGAATTTGTAATAAGCTTATTAAATGAAGAAAACCTTTTATACATTTCAAAACTATTTTCTTGAAATTATATAAAATTAGATTCTTATACTCGTATAAATAATTTCAATAATTATATGAAAGATATAGAAAAAAAGGTAATAGAGTCAAATCTAAGTATAAAAAGTGATTTATCTCGTTATATTTCAGGTATAAGTTTTATATTTTTTGTTTTATTTTTACTTATTTATACCACTGAAAATAAAATTTATTCTTTATTAAATAAAAAATGATAAAAAAACTTTGATTATTTTTCTTGTTTTTACTTATATTTATTTTTATAAATTCATCTCATATAAGATCTTATTATTACAATACCTTATGAGATAAATATTATGCGAAACAAGATTTAGAAAAATCTATAGATTATTTTAAAAAAGCAGATAATGATTCTTGAAATTATAATTTATGAAATATACATTATGTAAAAAGAGATTATGATTCTGCTATAAAATACTTTGAAAAAGTTTGAGAATATGCTTCTAAAGACCTACTTTTTAGGACAAATCATAATCTTTGAAATGCTTATTATAGGATATGAGAAATAGATTTAGAAAATAATTTAAAATATTTTGAGATGTCTTTAAAATTTTATGAAAAAGCACTTAACTTATTTTATGACAAAGAAACTAAATCAAATTATGATTTTGTTTTAGATAAGATTAAGAACTTAGAAAATAATAAAGATAATTCAAGTAAAGAATCACAAGAAGATAATTCTAATTCACAAGAAAAAAACGAAGAAAAATCTAGTGAAAGTGATCAAAAAAATAGCTCTTCAAATGAATGAAATACTCAAGAAAACAATGAAAAAAACAATCAAGATTGAAATGATTGAAAAGAAAATGATGGTGAATCTAGTGAAAAATTACAAGAAAAACAAGAATCAAAATTAACATGAGAACAGATTAAAGCAATAGAAGAGTATAAAGAAATGCTTGAAAAAGAACAAAATTATAATAGTGAATGATTTAATAAAGTTTATGAATGAGATAATATGGATATATTTGAAAGTTTTTTTAATAATTCTTTGCTTGAAAATGATGATAAAAAAGATTGGTAATATAAAAAAACAAATCCAAATTAATTTGGATTTGTTTTTTTATATTTTTTTAAAAAATTCAGTTCTTAATACTATTTTTCCTGATTCAATAAGTTCTACATCATCAGTTAATTTGATTTTTGTAAATTTATCTCATCTTTTTATATCAGGTGCTCATTTTACTGCCAAGTCTTTTATAGCTATAACTGTATCTCAATCTTTTAATATATTACCATTTGCATCACGAACTATAATTTCTTCTTCTTGTTCTATTGATGAATCATTATTTTCTTCATCATAAGACCAATTATCCCAATCTACATCTTTATAATCTTTTGCCATAATATATAATTATTTAATAAAATATCTATTTTCTATATAATTAAGTATTTCTCCAGCTATATTTAATCAAGTTGCTTCCTCTAATCATTTAAATCAAGGACTAGCATTTACTTCACAAATTCTATATCAGTTATCTTTATCAAAAAGTAAATCAACTCAACAAATATCAAGTCATATAAGATTAGTTGCTTCTATAGCCAATATCTCTTCTTTTTCATTTACTTCATGATTTGAAACACTTCATCAACCAGAAAAATTTGCTTTAAAATCTCAATCTTTTCATTTTCTAAGCATAGATGCAATAACTCTTCATCATACTAAAAATATTCTTAAATCTTGTCATGCTTTTTCTCAGATATATTCTTGAAGTAATAGAACTTTATTTAGTTTTACTAAGCTTTCTTCAAGCATTTCTAGTATATCTTCAAGTTCTCATCTATCTTTTACTTTTATTATTCATTTTCATCCATGTCAATCAAGTTTTTTTAATATAATCGGATAATTTAATTGCTTTTCTATAAAATCTATATTTGGCATACCTTTTAACAAAATAGTTTTTGGTACAGGTAATCTATTTAAAGCCAATTTTTGAAGAGATAAAAATTTGTCATTTGCAAGAAGTCTAGCATTATTTGAGTTTATTATTTTTACTCAAGCATTTTCTAAAAAATCAATTATTGATTTTATTTGATATGATGAATCCATTCTAGGTATAACTATGTCGGGAAGTTTAGTTTTTTCATTTTTAATAAAAAGTCTTTCTTCTAGATCTCAATCTATAATCAATTCTATGTCTTCTATCGCTACATATTCAAGATTCATATTTCTTTTTTGTGCTTCTTCAATGATTCTTTTGGCCCCGTGAGCAGTTCTATTTCTATCATTGTCTAAAATCCATATTTTCATTTATTAAAAATATTAATTATTAAAATATTGCGCAATTTTATTAAGTTTTATTTTTAAATCAAATCTTTATTAATTATTTTCTTTTAACTTGTTTTTTAAAATATACTTATTATTATATAATATATTTTTATTTATGACATTGTTGCTTTAAAATGGAGTATAAAATACTTAAATCTCTTAGATTTGCATTAAAATTACCTTTTATAATAAGGTTATTTTTTGGTATATTATTTATAGTTATTTCTATTATTCCTATACTTTTACCACTTTTCCCATGATCTCTTTTAGTAGGTATTTTTTTACTTATAGTTTGAGTAATATTAGTTGTTTCTCCGAGTAAAATAAGGCATGTTATTAAGATGAGAAAAAGTATAATTTATCTTTTTATGAATTTGCATAATAAACATATTATTAGACATAAAATTAATGATATTAGGATACATATAAGAGATATACTTAAAAATGAAGAAAAGGTTTTAAAAAAAGAGATAAAAACTCATGTAATTCATATATTGGAAGAAAAAGATAAAAAACTAGATTTATAAAAATCTAGTTTTTTATAAAATTAATTTGACAAGTTTTTATAATAGTATATACTCAGTATATATTATTTTTTAGTATAAAATATGCTAACAGAAAAACAACAATACGTTTTAGATGTTATTACTAAATACATCTGAGAGAATGCTAAATCTCCTACTATAGAAGAACTTACTTTATTGTTAAATCAAAAATCAAAAAGGTGAGTTGTTCAGTATCTTGAAGCTTTAGAAAAGAAAGGTTTTTTAACTAGAGGGAGAGGTTATAGATCTATCAATTTATGAAATAGTATAGGTTTTCAAACTACCATGAATATACCTATATTATGATATGCTAATGCTTGAACTCCTCTTGTAGATGCTGTTGAAGCAGGTTATTGAGTTTTACCAATTTCTAAAAAAATTATTTCTTGAGATGAAAAAAATTATTTCATTCTAAAAGTAGAATGAACTTCTATGAATAATTTTCAAGTAAAATGAAAAACTATAGAAAATGGTAGTTATGTTCTTATAAAAAAAGACGATACTACATTAAATAGTAGTGATGCATTTTTATTTTTAGTTAACTGATCTGCTACTTTAAAAAAATACAAAAGAGATACTGATTTAATTTATCTTTTACCTGAATCAAATGATGCTTATCATAAACCAATTATTTTATCAGAAGATGATAATATAATGGTAAACTGAAAAGTAGTTGATGTATTTAGTTTTTAGACAATAAAAAAATAAGCCGCAGGCTTATTTTTTTATTGTTCAAATAAATCTTCTTCTAGGTTTATTTGTTTTTCAAGTTCTTTTACTTTTTGTTTTCAATCTAAAACAATTGATTTATCAAGTTTAAGTTTTTTTGCACTTATTTTTTCAGGATAATCATATTGATTTAAAACATATTTTATAGCATTTAATCTAGCTCTTTTTTTATCATCACTATTTACTATAGTCCATGGAGCATCTTTATGATGAGTATTTTTAAAATTATGATATTCTGCTAGTGAGTATTTATCCCATAATTGTTGAGAAAATTTATCAATAGGTGATAATTTGTATTGTTTTAATGGATTAAATTCTCTTGAATCAAATCTAGCTTTTTGTTCATCTTTTCATACTGAAAAATAAAATTTAATTATTTTTATACCAGATTCTACAAGCATTTTTTCAAATTTTGGTACATCATCAAGAAATTGTTCATATTTTTCTTTTGATACAAATCACATAACAGGTTCTACTCAAGCTCTATTATACCAAGATCTATCAAAGAATACCATTTCTGATCAAGCAGGTAAGTGTTTAATATATCTTTGGAAATACCATTGAGTTCTTTCTACTTCACTAGGTTTTTCAAGTGCTACAACTCTAGCTCATCTAGGGTTTAAATATTCAGTAAATCTTTTAATCGTACTTCATTTTCATGCTGCATCTCTTCATTCAAAAATTAATAATAATTTTTGTCATGTTTCTTTTATATGTTTTTGTAATTTTAATAATTCAACTTGTAATTCTATTAGTTCTTTTTCATATTCTATAGTTGATTTTTTTATGCATACTTTAGAGTATTTATGTTTATCTTCATCTTTTACATCATCACATTTTCTATATGTTTTATCTATTTCTTTTACTACATCTACAAGTTCTTTTTTATTTGCTTGTTTTACTAAATCTTCAAGATATTCATTTATTTTATCTAAAAAATCATCTATATCACTATAATCTTTTTTTTCTTTTGATGTAAGATTTGTAAGCTTTTCTTCTAGTAAATGTTCTATCTTATTTTTTAAAATAAGTAAATTATCTACATCATTATCAACCTTAAATTTATTAAATAGTTTTTCAGCTTCAGCTAAAAAGTTTTTTACTAATTCTGGTGTTAATTCAACTTTTTTGTTAAATATCTCATAAAACAAGTTTGTCATATAATCGTATTATTAAAATTAAATATAAGTTTATTTTACTATATAACAATAACTTGGTCAAAAAAATACCAGAATTATCTCTTGCCATTGTTAAAAAATATTTTATGAAAATACTCTTGCAATTTTAAAAATAAAAATATAATTATTTCATAAGCGTTTGAGCAGAAAACAACTGCGAGCTCGAGGAAGAACAGAGAAGTCTTAGTAGAACCTTGCGAAGTCGAAAATCTTCGTTAAAAAATAAAATTAAGAATCACTATTCGGTGGCACCTTTCAAAATAATTTTGAACCGAAAGTACGAAAATATAATTTATATTTTTGTACTTTTTTATTTATGACGCAAATAGATTTTGAAAAAATATATTTGTTGACATAACTTATGCTGGCCACATTAGAGTTTAAAATTATGAAATAATTTTAATTTTCTAATGAGGAACAGTATTATTTATAACTTTATTTTTAAAAAATATGTTAAGAACACATAAATGTAGCGATTTAACTATAAAAAATGTTTGAGAAACAGTTAAATTATCTGGTTGGGTAAGTAACAGAAGAGATCATTGAGGTATTATATTTATAGATTTGAGAGATAGATATGGTTTAACACAAGTTGTTTTTGATCCTGAAGATGATGCTAGTTCTCACTCTACAGCTTCTGATTATAGAAGTGAATATGTAATACAAGTAGAATGACTTGTAAGACAAAGACCAGAATGACAAAATAATCCAAATTTATCAACTTGAGAAATAGAAGTAATTGTTAAAAATACTACTTTGTTATCTAGATCAAAAACTCCTCCTTTTGAACTTGATGACCACTGAGAACTTGCAAATGAAGAAATAAGATACAAACATAGATATATAGATCTGAGAAGAAGAAAAGCTTTGGAAAATGTAGAATTTAGATCAAAATTTTTAAATTATACTAGAAATTGGTTTACATCTCATGAGTTTTTAGATGTTCAAACTCCTATTTTTACTGTTTCAAGTCCAGAAGGTGCTAGAGATTTTGTTATACCTTCTAGATTACATCCAGGTAAATTTTATGCACTTCCTCAAGCTCCTCAACAATATAAACAACTTTTAATGGTTGGTTGAATTGATAAATATTTTCAAATTGCTCCTTGTTTTAGAGATGAAGATCCAAGAGCTGATAGACATGCATGTGAATTTTATCAAATAGATTGTGAAATGAGTTTTGTTGAACAAGCTGATATTTTTGCTGTTGTTGAATCATATATAAAAGATGTAGTTGCTGCACTTTCTCCAAAAACTGTTATGGATAATAAGTTCTATAGCATGAGTTATGAAGAATCGATGGAAAATTATTGAACTGATAAACCAGACCTAAGATTTGGATTAAAATTTGTTGATTTAACAGATATATTTACTGAAAGTGAATTTAGTGTTTTTAAATCTGTTACAACTAGTGGTTGAGTTATAAAATCTATTAAATTAGAAGGTAAATCAATGTCTAGAAGTGAAATTGATGATTTAACAAAAGTTGCTCAAAAAGCTTGAGCTAAATGACTTGCTTATATTATCTATGATGATAATGAAGAAGGTGGGAAAAAATCACCAATTTTAAAGTTTATGTGAGAAGCAGAG
The DNA here is from genome assembly GCA_013368515.1 of Candidatus Altimarinota bacterium. Lineage (GTDB taxonomy): Bacteria > Patescibacteriota > Gracilibacteria > BD1-5 > UBA6164 > JABWCI01. The sequence goes on from JABWCI010000002.1 coordinate 37,776, forward strand.
ATCAAAGAAATGGAAGCTAGATTACAACCTAAAAATGGTGATATAGTATTTTTCTCAGCAGATGAATATTTAAAAGCTGTAAAAATACTAAATGTTGTAAGACTTGCTTTAAGAGATAAATTTGAATTAGCAGATAAAAATACTCTTGCATTATGTTGGGTAACAGATTTCCCAATGTTTGAAGAAAGTGATATAAATGGTAAACTTGATTTTGCTCATAATCCTTTTTCTATGCCAAAAGGAGGTATTGAAGCATTTAATAATGATGATTTATTATCAATTAAATCTGTTCAATATGATCTAGCTTGTAATGGTTTTGAAATACTTTCAGGTTCTATAAGAAATCACGATGTTGAATCTCTTGTAAAAGCCTTTGAAAAAGTAGGTAGAAATAAACAAGAAGTTATGGATAAATTTGGTGCTATGTATGAAGCATTTCAATATGGAGTTCCTCCACATGGATGATTTGCAATTGGTATGGATAGATTTATGATGATATTAAAAGATGAAAATAATATTAGAGAAGTTTATGCTTTCCCTAAATCATGAAAAGCTCAAGATTTGATGATGAATGCTCCAAGTGTGATTGACGGGGAGCAACTTGATGAATTACATATTGAAATCAAAGAAGAATTAGAATAAAAAAAATCCCCTTTAGGGGATTTTTTTTTATTTATTATTATGCAGCTTTTTGTTCATCTTCAGCATTTTCATCATTTGCAGCTTTTGTAAAGCTTCAGAAATTTAGTTTGATTTTTGGTGGACCAGAAGGCTCTTTAGATTCTTCTTCGTTTGTAATTGTTTTTAGTTCATCTTTATTAGTATCAACTGCATTTGTATCTTCTTTTAGTTCATCTGTAGTTTCTACTTTTGGAACAGAAAGTTTTATTTTACTTCAAGAATCTGAGTTTTCTTCATTATTATCTACTTCATTTTTTACATCTGAAATATTTACTGAATTATCTGTAAAACTATCATCATTTTCAGCATCTTCAGATACTATTCTATTAAATTCTTCTAAAGTAGATGCTTTTTGAATTCTAGAAAAAAGTAAAGCATAATCCTCTATATTTTTCAATATTTCTTTTTCTGCTTCTAATATTTTTCTTTGTAGTTCAATTTGGTCTACATTGATTAGCGAATTATTTATGTTAGGAGTATTCATAATAATTAGTTGTTTTTAATTTAAACTTTGTTCATATATATATAACTTTAACATAATAAAAAAATAATTGCAAGAAAAATACTATACTTTTTAAAAAAACCATTTTAAATATAATTAAAATTTGTATTTTATCAAAAATCAATATACTCCTTTAGTTATTAAAAAAACATTAATTATTATCTTATAAAATCAAAAAAATGTTAGGTAAAGTTACAATTATTTGAAGACCAAATGTATGAAAATCTAGTTTTTTCAATATGTATACAGGTCATAAAATAGCTATAGTTGATGATGAATCATGAACTACTAGAGATATAAGTGAATTTGAGTATAGAGACTTTGAAAATGATTTGACATATATATTGAGTGATTCATGAGGTCTTGATCTACTTGATAAAAATGATGAAATATCAAGAGATATAGCAGATAGAACAAAAAAATCTATTGAAAATAGTGATTTATTAATTTGGCTTGTAGAATATGATAGAATTACAGAATTAGACGAACAAGTTTTAAAAATAATTAGAGAGCTAAAAGTAAAAGATTTTATTTTGGTTGCAAATAAAGCTGACAATGAACAAAAGAAAATGGAAGCATATTCTATTGCATGATTTGCAAATGCATTAGAGTTTTTTCCTGTTTCTGTTTCTCACAATGATGGTATAAGAGATATAAAAAGATTTGTAGCAAAATTTTTAGAATCAAAATGACTAAATTATAAAGAAGAAGAAGTTGATGATACTTATGTTAAGCTTGCTTTAGTTGGTAGACCAAATGTATGAAAATCTAGTCTTATAAATGCCATAGTTTGAGAAAATAGAGTTATGGTTAGAGATATGGCTTGAACTACTAGAGATTCTATAGATACAAAGTTTAAATATGGTGATACAAATTTTGTTTTGATTGATACTGCTTGAATCAGAAGACTTAGTAAGGTATGAGTTAGAAATGTAGAAGATTGGTCAGTGATGAGGACAGAGAGGTCTATAACAAGAGCTGATATAGTAGCGGTTGTTATAGATGGTTTTGACTGAATAGTTCACCAAGATTTAGCTATTATTTCTACTGTATTAGAAGAAAATAAATGATTAATAGTAGTTGTAAATAAATGGGATAAAGTTTTAGAAAAGCCATGAATTGATAAAGATTCTATTATGAATAGATATATAGAATACCTTAAATCAAAAGTAGAATTCTTACCATGGGCATCTGTTGTTTTTACTTCTGCTGTAAGTGAAAAAAGACTTTCAGAAATCCTTGAAAATGCAAAAAATATAAAATTAGAAAGATTTAAAAGAGTAAAAACATGAGTTATAAATAACTTTTTAGAACAAGTTGTTTTAAAACATCCACCAACATGAACTAGAAAATCTCATAATCCAAAAATATATTATGGTTCTCAGGTTGATGTGAATCCTCCAAAATTTGTATTGACTGTAAATAATCCAGAACATTTTCACTTTTCTTATAAAAGATATCTTGAAAATAGAATAAGAGACAATTTTTGATTTTTTGGTACTCCAATAGTTATAGAGTATAAATGAAGATGAAAAACTGCTGATAAAAGGAAATAAAAAACGAGCGAAGCTCGTTTTTTATTTCCTTTTTAATTTTTTATTCAATGTCATTTTTTCAGTAGATACAAATTTAGATAAGATAATATAGTTATGAAAAATATAAGTATTATTATAGCTAAATTTATATTAACATCACTTATTCATATAAAACCATATCTTATTCAGTTAACCATATACAATATAGGATTTAAATGACTAATATTTTGCCAAAATGGAGATAATAGACTTGTAGAATAAAATACTCATCATAAGTAAATCAGTGGTGTTATTACAAAAGAAGGAATTATTGATATATCATCAAAGCTTTTTGCAAATATAGCATTAAATAATCAAAGCATAGAAAAAAGTATACTACTTAGAATTAAAAATAAAAATATTAAAAAAATATTAGATATATTTATTTCTGTCATAAATAAAGTAACTATAAAAACAAGTCATCAAACCATTATTCATCTTATAACTCATCATATACAGAATCAAAGTAATATTTTTATATGACTTATAGGAGATATAAAAAGTTCTTCTATGTTATGTTGAAATTTTGATCAAAAAAAGCTTGAACTAGTATTTTGATAACTTGCCATAATTACAGACATCATAAGTAATCATGGAAATATAAAATCTATATAATTTACTCAAGGTATTATTGATATTTGATTTCATATAAATTTTCAAAATATCAATAAATAAAGTACTATAGTTACTATAGGTGGTAATAATGTTTGTTTCCAAATTCTTATAAATCTACTTACTTCTTTATTTATAAGTGTTATTAAGTCTATCATATTATTTTTTAATTATTTTCATAAATAATGCTTCCAATCTATTTGTTTTATTTCTAAAACTTTTTATATTTATATTTTTATCATTTAAATCTTTAAATAAATCGTTTAAAGTTATTTTCTCATCAATTATCAATTCTATCTCATTTTCTTCCAATATTTTTATATTATATTTTTTTATTATATCTTCTGATAAATTATAGTTTTCACTCATACTTAAAATAATAGTTTCTTCTTTTAATTTTCATAAAAGACTCTTTACACTTGTATTTTCTATTATTTCTCAAGAGTCTAGAATAGCTACTTTTTTACAAAGAGCTTCAACTTCTTCTAAATAATGAGTTGTAAGTAATATTGTAGTTCAATTTTTATTTAGTTCACTTATAAATTCCCACATACTTTTTCTTAAATCTACATCAACTCAAGCTGTTGGTTCATCAAGTATAAGTATTTTAGGTTCATGAATCAATGCTCTAACTATCATTAGTCTTCTCTTCATTCATCAACTCAATTCTTTTGCTTTTGATTCTCTTTTTTCCCAAAGTCATAGTTTCTTTAATAATTTTTCTGTTCTTTCAACTGCTATATTTTTGCTTATTCCATAATATCAAGCTTGAATAACTGGTATGTCTTTAACTTTAGCAAAAACATCAAAATTGAACTCTTGTGGAACTACTCAAATTAGTTTTCTAGCAGATGAAAAATCCTTGTCTATATCTATTCCTCATATTTTTATCTCTCAAGAAGTTTTTTTAACTAGATTTGTTAGTATATTTATAGTTGTAGTTTTTCATGCTCAATTATGTCATAATAAAGCAAAAAAATCTCATGATTCTATTTCTAGATCTATTTTTTTTAAGACTCTATTTTCTTTATATATTTTTTCTAATCATTTTATTTCAATAATTTTTTCTTTCATACTATTATTTTATATTTTACTAGATTTACTATACATTTTTTAGTTAAAAATCAAATAATATTTTATTTAATTATAAAATCTATATAATAATTATATAAATACTAATTATACTATATGTCACTCACTAAATTAGCAACTATAATATCTTCACTTACAGCATTTTTACTTATGCTATTAAAGTTTTTTGTTTGATTTTTTTCTGGATCAATAGCTGTTTTATCTAGTGCTATAGATTCATTTTTGGATATGTTTGTCTCAGTTTTCAATTATTTTGCATTACATAACTCTGAAAAAGATCCAGATGATAGATTTAATTATGGAAGATGAAAAGTAGAAGCTATAGCAGCACTTTTTGAATGATTAATTATAACTCTATCATGAATATATATATTTTATGAATCAGTTTATAAGATAATAAATAAAGAAGCTGTCAGTTATCTTTGAATATCTATAATTGTTATGATTATTTCTGTGATTATTACTTTTATGTTGGTAGCATTTTTAAATTATGTTGCTAAAAAAACTGATAATTTAGTTATAAAAGCAGATGCACTTCATTATAAAACAGATTTATTTTCAAATTCAGCTATATTGATTTGATTAGGGGTTATATATTTTACTTCTTATCATTATATAGATTCTATATTATGAATAGTGATTGCAATTTATATAATTTATAGTGCTTATGAACTTGTTAAAAAATGATTTTTGTTATTACTTGATGTTGCTCTTGATTCAGAAGAAGTACAAAAAATAGAAAATATAATTATTTCTCAAAACCTAGTAACATCTTTTCATGAACTTAGAACAAGACAATCTTGAAATACAAAATATGTTGAAGTTCATCTTGTTTTTAATCCTGATATAAAACTTGTAGATGCACATAAGATTTCAGATATAATAGAAAATGAAATCCCTAAAATAGATAAAAAATCTATTTGGAGTATATCTGTTCATCTAGATCCATACAATGATTGTGTAAAATGTGTAAATTAATCTTTACAAAATTATAAAAAAGTATATTATGTTAGCACTTAAGTTTTTTAAGTGCTATTTTATTTTAAATATTTAACCTTTTAAAAATATGTCAAAACACAATTTTGAAGCTGAAACGGGTAGGATATTGGAGCTTTTAACTCATAGTATTTATTCAAATAAAGAAATATTTTTAAGAGAACTGATATCTAATTCAAGTGATGCTATAGATAAAGCTAGATTAAAATCACTAACTGATACTACTTTTTTATGAGATGATAATGAATTTAAAATCACTATAGAAATTGATGATAAAAACAAGGCTTTGGTTATTACAGACAATGGTATAGGTATGACAAAAGAAGAACTTGTAAGTCATCTTTGAACTATAGCTAAATCTGGAACAAAAGAATTTATAGAAAAACTACAAAAAGCAAAAGAAGATAGTGCTCATAATTTGATAGGGCAATTTTGAGTATGATTTTATAGTTCTTTTATGGTAGCTGATAAAGTAGAAGTTGAAAGTAAATCTGCTCTTGATCCAAAAGCACATAAATGGATTTCAGATGGTAAAAGTGATTATGAAATTTCTGAAAGTGATAAACAAACTAGATGAACTAAGATAACTCTTTTTATAAATGAAGCAAATACTGAATTATTAAAAGAGTGGAAAATAAAAGAATTGGTAAAAAAATATAGTAATTATGTTTGAGTACCAATTATGATGAGAGCTTATGATTCTAGAACTGAAGAAGAAAAACAAAAAGAACCAAAAATAATGGATTTTGAACAAATAAATGAAACTAAACCAATTTGGAAAAAAGATAAAAAAGATATAAAAGTAGAAGAATATAAAGAATTTTATCAAAGTATAAGTTTTGATTGGAATGAACCACTTTTTACTATTCATAACAATGCAGAATGAGTAGTTAGTTATAAGTCTATCTTGTTTTCACCAAAAGATTTAAATATGTATCAAAATTTAAGTGATCCAAACTTAGATTTTTGACCTAAACTTTATGTTCAAAATGTTCTTATTTTAGAACATGCAAAGGATTTATTACCTATATGGCTTAGATTTATTTCTTGAGTTGTAGAAACTAGTGACTTACCTCTAAATATAAGTAGGGAGATGTTACAATCAAATAATACTCTTGATAAAATTAAAAAGGGATTAACTAAAAAAGTTGTTAATGAACTTGTAAAAACACAAAAAGAAAAAAGAGATGACTATATAAAATTTTGGTCAAATTATTGAAAAATAGTAAAAGAAGGTATTCATTATGAGTTTGATTTAAAAGAACAAATTGCTGAAGCTTCTCTTTTTAAAACTATAAATAATTCTATATTTATTTCTCTAGATGAATATTTAGAAAAAGCACCAATAAAAAATATAGAAGTTGATGTTGAAGGTAAAAAAGAAAACAAAGAAGTAAAAACAATTTATTATATAATTGCTAAAAGTGAAAATGAGGCTATTGCTAGTCCTTATATGGCACAATTTAGAGAAAAAAATATAGATGTTTTAGTGTTAACAGATGCTATTGATTCATTTATAGTTCAAAGTTTTAATGAGTATAAATGAGCAAAACTTGTTTCTATAACTAGCTCTGATATAGAATTAGAAGAAAAAACAACAGAAGAAAAGAAAATAGAAGAAACAAAAAAACAAGATTACAAATCACTTTTTGATTTAATTAAAAATACAATTTGAGATGAAAAAATAGAAGATGTAGTTTTAAATGATAAATTATGAACAGCACTTTGAGCATTAAAAACTCCTAAAAATGGTATAGATCCTCAACTTGAAAAAATGATGAAAGCTATGTGACAAACTGTACCAAAACAAAAAAGAATTCTTGAATTAAATTCAAAAAATCCTCTAGTTGATACAATGAAAAAAGAATTTGATAGTGATGTTAAATCTACAAAATTAAATGACACAATTAAATATGCTTATTATCAAGCTATTTTACTTGAATGATGAGAAATAGAAAATATATCAGAATTTGTAGAATTAACTAACAAATTTGCAAGTAGCTATTTGAAATAAAATAAAAAAGACTAAGAATTTAGTCTTTTTTATTTTTATATGTTATAATTTTTTTGTATTAATTAATTTAAAATATGAAGAATTTTTTAGATTATACAAAAGATGTTCAAAATGTTAAGTCTGGTTTTGTTACTCCTATGTGATGAATATTTAAATATATTCAAGAAGAAGAGAGTTTATATGTAAATCAGAATTTTTTTGAGTGAAAAAAAATAATTACTGAAAGTGATATTGATGATTTGAAAAAGTTATTTGATGAAAAACTACATAATATAAAAAATTTAAAAAAAGAATTAAATGAATCTAATCTAGAAGATATAGAAAAGAAATTTATTCTAAATTCTCTAAATTCGATTTGATTAAAATATATTTTATTTAAAAATAGTGTTTATCTAGAAGCTGAAAAAGCTTGATTTAATCTTACAAATGAGCAAAGAGTTACATATTTGTATAAAATTAATAGATTGCAAAATATCATTTATTGACCAGAAATTTCATCTCTTGATTCAGAAAAAAATAGTGTTTTAGATAAACTTACTCAAGTATATAGAGATAATAATAAAAAATTAGATGAAGATGAAAAACAATTTTTTCTAGATTTTTTGAATTCATTTGATTTTGATGATTTTGAAGAAACATTTGACCCATCAACGAAGCAATCTATAGCATTAAGTAAAAAATATTTATCAAGTGATAAAGTTATTTTACTTTTTGAAATGGTTATAGATTTATATAATTTAGACTGATGGACTGTTTTTTTGGATCAAGATGTATGAAGTTTTTCAGTTAAAAAAGAAAAAAAACAAATAGTTTTACCAAGTAAAAAATTGGAAAAAATATCACTAAAAAGAATTCTTGAACTTTTTGACCATGAAATATGAGTACATGCTATAAGATGATTTAATTCAACTCAAACACTTAAAACAAATGGGGATTGATATCTTGAAATAGAAGAATGAATGGCAACTCTTAGTGAATTATTATTTGATGAAAAAATAGAAAATGTAGTTGTAGAACCTACAATTCATCATATATCTACATTTTTTGCAGAAAATATGAATTGAGAAGATACTAAAAAAATGCTTGAAATTTATTTTAAAATGATTAAATCAAAAATTGTATCTTCTGAAGATATAGAAAAAGAAGCATTTGATAGAATGTTAAGAGTTAAGAAATTTGTTTCATTAAAAGAAAAGTGAGCAAATAGAAAAGATGTAAGTTATACTAGATGACAATCTCAGATTGTAGAGTTTTTTCAAAACAATGACACTGAAACAAGATGACAATTTATAAAAGATTTTTATTTTGCTAAATTAGCTTTTGAAGATATATGACTTGTAAAAGAATTTAGAGAAAGTTTAGATATAGATGAAAGTGAATTAAAATATCCTTTATGGATTTGAAAAATACTTTATAAAAAACTGCTTTGAGAAAAAATTACTTTGGATTGATTGCAAGAGGAAGATTTTAGATTTCAAATTATAGAAGAGTTAAGCATTTGAGTTAAAAGAAAAATAGTAAAAATACTTCAAGAAGTTAGATGAAAGAAAAAATAAAAAAACTAGTTTTAAAACTAGTTTTTTTATTTTTTTATATATAATTATAGTATTTAAAAGTAAAAACTTATATATGTTTGAAAAATTGAAATCTAGATTAAACAAAAAATATTTGTTATGGACCGTTATTGCTATATTTTTAATTATCGTTTGATATAGCATTAATCCTATTATTTCTTATTTTGAGAAAAAACAAATAGCTGAAATAAATACTATTTTATCAGATTATTCAAGAGAAAAAACAATAGATGATTGTAAAAAAATCATGACTTTTGATAAGTCAAAAGTTTGGAAAAATAATTCATTTTTTAATGAAATAACTTTTGATACCTTATTTAATGAGTGTAGTTTAAAATATGACTTAAAAAATATAGAGCTTAGTTTAGATAATTGTAAGACAATTATAAAAGAAACTACTTCATATTTTAAAAATAACTATGTTTTTTATGAGACCTTAGAAGATAAAAGACTTGTTTGTAGTGAAAAATATTTAAATCCTACTTTTAGTATTTGAAATTATTTTAATATAAATAATGATTTTAAAACTTCAGTTCATATAGATTCTACTCTAGATCTATTTACTGACATTTGAGAGGAAAACTCAGAAGTTTTTTTAAAAAATAGAGAAGAAGTTAAGTTAAGATTTCAAAAACTTATTTCTATAGAGCCAAAAGTTGAGTTTGCTATAGATGATATATTTTTGTATAAAAATAAAATTATCTTAAATTTAAATCTTGAACCATTAAAAGAATATAAGATCAAATTAAATTCTTTTGATTCTACTATTTGAGAAAAAACAACAAAGTCGGAGTTTATTTTTACAACTCCAGAAAATAAATACTTTTGAATGAAAGTATTAAATCCATTATCTATTTACACAAAAGATAATCTTCCTAGTTTCCAAATTCTTGATTACAATACTCCAAAAACTGCTACAAAAATAAAACTGTGTAGGATTCCAGAAGAAACTTATGCAAAATTGGAAGTTTTATCTGATACACAAAATGTAGATTTTTCAAATAGTTTTTTTAAAAATTATACTTCATCTCTAGAATCATATGAATGTATAGAAAAAGATATAATAGTTAAAGATAGCTCTCTTATAAATCAAAATAAACTTATAAAAAAAGATTTTTCATTTAAGGATTTTATTTGAGAAAATGATCCAAAATGAATGTATATGCTTAGCTTTTTAAATGAATCTGACATAGAATTTAACTCTAGAATAAATAAACCTATATTTTTCTCTATAGTAAATTCTCATATAATAATGAAAGTTTCAAAATCAGGAGAATGATTTTTCTTTGTTACTTCTCTAGATTGAACTCCTTTATCAAATCAAGAAATATGAGTTTATCTAAATGATTTTGAAGAGTTACAAAAAAATTATAATAGAGAAACTTATGATTATGATGTAACTTATAATTCAGTTATAGAGAAAAATGTTTTTAGTGAGAAAATTATTTTATGAAAAACCGATGAAACTTGAGTTTTAAAAGTAGATTTAAAATGAAAAATAAGTGATTATTTTGATAGAACATTTGAAGATATATGGTCTTATGATTGGAATAAGATGTATAAATCATTTTTAGTAAAATCAACTTGAGAAACTCATAAAAGTTATCTAGTTTCAACTTGGAATTCATGAATTGCTCCTTGGAATTTTGGTTATAAAACTGATTATTCATATGATGAAAATGATATATTTATAGATAGATGGTGAGAAAATAGAGATTATTTCGCTCATATTTATACAGATAGAAAATTATATCTTCCATGAGAACAAGTAAATCTAAAAACTATAATTAGAAAATCTATAGATTTATCTATCCCAAAATCTGATGAAATTTTTAAACTTAAAATTTCAAATCCAAAATGAGAAGATATCTTAGATAAAGAGATAAAAGTAAATGATTTTTGAAGTTATAGTGAGACTTTTAATTTGAGATCAGATTTCCCACTATGAACATACAATGTTTATTTAACAGCAAAAGATAAAACTATTTATTATTATAGTTTTGATGTTGAAGTTTTTAAAAATCCAAAATTTAAAAACGAAGTTATACTTAAAACATCATGATTAACAAATTCTTTAGTAGATATAAAAGAGACAACAAAAGAACAAAATTATTACTATGAAACAGATGTTTATAAATGAGGTTTTTCTCTAAATGCTGAAGTTATTTCTACATATTTTTCTTGACCTAGAGTTAAAAATGCTCCTTTTGAATACAAGATTTATAAACAAGCATATTATTGAGAAAATTATTGGGATAATTGTTATTATGGTTGTTATTGGGAGCCAGAAAAAGAGTTTTATACTTCATGAACTTGAGTATTAGACTCATCTTGAATAGCAAAATTTGATGTAAAAGTAGATTTTTCTTCTAGTTATTCAGATTATAAATATATAGTTGAAGTTAGTGTTACTGATAGTGCTTGAGATACTATATCTGGCTCAAATTCTATTATTGCTAAATTACCTGAAGAATATAAAAAATACAATAATTCTCTTAGCTTAAACTTTGAATCAAAAGATAGATTTTTAAAAGTTGGTGATAAATTCAATATAATTTGAAAATTATCAAACTGAAAATGGAGTGAATCATACAATGATAAATATGTTTTTGTTATAAAAAGAAAAGAGTATTCAAATAAAATTGTAAAAGATGTAAATGGTTATGATAGAAATATTTCTAGTGTTTCTGAAATTATAGAAAAAGTAATGTATGTAAATGATAAAAATTTTAAAATAAATAGTGATGGAAATCTAGAACTTTCTTATAAGATAGATAAAAATTCTGAATATGTGTTTGAATATGCTTCTATTGATAATTATTATGTTTGAGAGTTTTTATGATTAAACCAAGATGAACCAATAGAAAAAAAATATCTAGATGAAATAGTTAATAAATTTGATAGTGAAAAAAGTTTGTATATAGAAAATTATTTAGAAAGTCCAAAACAAGATTGTGCAACTTGAGAAACTTGTAATAAAGAAATTATAACAAAAAGACTTTATTTAAGAGATTTTATTTCTAGAGCAAGATATTTACCACTTATTTCTTATAGTTATTCTAATTCTTCAAATCCTATAGAAAATGATAATAAACTTAGAGTATTAAGTGAAAAAGTAAGTTACAAGATTTGAGAAACTGCAAAAGTTTTAGTTAGATTACCTGTTAGTAATTCTAAAATCCTTTGGACTATAGAAAAATCAGGAGTTACACATTATGAATATATAGAAGTTCCAGGAAATATATTTTTTAAAGAATTTAGCATTGATGAAAGTTTTGCACCAAATTCTTATATAGGTGTTGCTATGATTGATACAAATATTTGATGAGAATATAAGGTTTGATATACTGAAATAGTTGTAGATAAAAAAGATAAGAAATCATTTATAGATATAAAAACAGATAAAAAAACTTATAAACCAAGAGAACAAGTAAAAGTTGATTTAGTTGTAAAAGATGCAAAATGAAATCCTATCAATAGTGAAGTAACTTTGATGGTTGTTGACGATTCTCTTATAAGTCTTATGTGAAATGTAGACTTAAATACCCTAGAAAAGATATTTGTAAAATTACCTTTTAGTATACAAACAAGTATTACAAATATAGGGATGATAAAAAATTATTATTTTTCTAGACTATGAATAGTTTGATGAAGTTGATATGGTGATTTTAAATGATGAGATAGTGCTGTTAGTACAAGAAATATATTTAAAAATACTGCTTATTTTAATCCAAGTATCATAACTGATGCAAATTGAAAGGCAAGTATAACTTTTACTTTACCAGACAATCTGACAAATTTTAGAATAATGGCTGTTTCAAATTCTAAAAATAATAATTTTGGTTATAGTGAAAATAATATAGAAGTAAGAAAAGAAGTAGTTTTAGAAGATAAAACTCCTCAAATCCTGAGAGATGGTGATAAATCAATTATCAGTGCAAATTTATTTAACAATACAGATAAAACTATAGATTTTAAAGTAGATATTAAAACCATATGAGTAGAGGTAACTGATCCAGAAAGAAAGATAACTTTAAAAGCAAAAGAAAACAAAAATATATCTTGGAGACTTATAGCAAATAACAGTGTTGATGAAATTGTTTATACTATAAGTGCTCTTTGAGATAGTGCTACAAATAGTGATAAGATAGAGAATAAAATAAAAATTAAAAAACCACCAGTTTTGATAAATCAAGTTCTAAAATCTGGTATAATAGAATCTTATGGTTCTCTAAATCTAGAATCACTTATTTGAAAAAATACTGATAAAAATTTATCAAATGTTGAACTTGTTTTTTCAAATTCTAGACTTTCTTGAATAGAAAAAATTGTATCAAGCTTATATATTTATCCATATGGTTGTATAGAGCAAACAACTTCAAGTACTATTCCAAATGTTATAATAAAACAATTTTCTAATTTATTTACTGATTTATTTGATGAAGATAAGGTAGAAAAAAGTATAAAATCATGAGTTGAAAGGATTTATTCTATGCAACTTAGTGATTGATGATTTGCATATTGGCAATGAAATAGTAGTTCAGATTTATATATAACTCCATATGTACTTAGAAGCCTTGTATATATGAAAAAATCATGAATTGATATTGATGAAAAAGTTATAGAAAAAGCAACTACTTATTTAGAAAAAAATTTGGAAAAAGCTAGTGATAATGTACAAAAATCTGAGATATTTTGGGCATTAAAAGCTGCTTGAAAAAATCCTAATTTAGTAATGGAACCATTAAAATTGGATAGACATAGTTTGATTGCTTATACTTATTGACTTGTTTTATCTGATAAAAAAGATATTTGACTTATAAAATCAAATATAGAACTTATCAAGAAAAAAATAACTGAACCTGATTCAAATTGGTATTGGGATACTACTTCAGATAAAGCTATATTTGCCTCAATGTTACTTGATCTAAAAGATAGTAATTATGATTCTTATATAGAAGATTTGATAGCAGATTTATATCTTTATGATTGGTCAAGTTACTATTATAGCACTCAATCAAAAAATAATGCTTTTATAGCTTTTTATAAATACTTAGAAAAAAATAAATCAAATTCTAAAGCAAATTTTTCATTTAGATTATGAAATTTTTCAGATAATAAAAAATATAATCTAGGTTGAGATAATTTAAATATGATTAAGTTAAATTATAACTTAAACAATGTAAGTTCATGAGATAATCTATCATTATCTGTTTGAAACAATAGTGAAAATAAGATATTTGTTGATTTTGTACTTAAAGAATATCCTCTTGATGTTACGAAAATAGAACCATATTCAAATGGTATGACGGTAAGAAGAGATATATATAAGGTAAAAGATGAAAATTTACTTTTGAAATGTGCAAATACATATTATTATTATGAAGAAAATAAAGTTAATTGTGACTTAGTTTTTGAAAAAGTTAATGGTAATAATTTTGAGTTATGAAAACTTTATAAAACTAAAATAACAGTCAATTTTTCTGATGATAAATCTAGAAGAAATTTAACTATTGAAGATTATTTACCTTGAAGTTTTAGAGTTATAAATTCTAAATTTAAAACAGAAAGTTCTAGTGTAACAGGTTCTACTAGAAATTGGAATTGGGATTATGTTGAAAATAAACCAGATGTTGTTATGGCGAATGCAAGCTATGTTTGGTGAAAAAATGCAGAATATGAATACTTTTTTAGACCAGAATTTGCATGAACATATACTTATCCACCAGTTTCAGCATATCTTATGTATGATCCAGTTATAAGAGCAAATAGTAAATTTAGTATTATAGAGGTGAAGTAATTTTATGAAAAAAAAATCAATTACATTTATCATAATTACACTATTAGCAGTAAGTTTTTTATCTTACTGCTTTTTTCCAGTTATTTTTTATGAGCAAAAAAGTGAGCCATGAAATATAGTTTTGTATGATAGAAATGGTATTTTGATTACAGATAAAGCAACAGAATTTGGTTATAAAAAAATAATAGATTTAGATTTAGAAAGTAGCTTTGTAAAATCTCTTATTTTAGTAGAAGATAAAAATTATTATAATCATTTTTGAATTGATATATTATCAAAATTTTGAGCTTTGTATTCAAATTTAAACAATAAAAAAATAGTTTCATGATGAAGTACTATAACTGAACAATATATCAAAAATAAGTTTTTTATAAAAAATAAAAGAACATATTTACAAAAATCAAGAGAAGGTTTTTTAGCTTTTTATTATAGTTTACCTTATTTACCAAACACACTTTCTACATTTGAAGATAGGGAATTTACAAAAAATAAGATTCTTAGCCAATATTTGCAAAATGTTTATTTATGAAATAATAATTATTGAGTTGGTGCTGCAATAGAAGTATATTTTTGAAAAAATAATCTATCAGATTTAACTGATGAAGAAATAGTTTTGCTCTTATCTTTGATAAAATATCCTAGTGCAAAATCAATTTATGATAAAGAATTTAGTAATTATTTTGATAAAGTAAAAAATAAACTTTGATTTGATTTTGAAAGAAAAATAGAAAAATTATCAAAAAAACAAAATATTGATTTATTTCCTTTTGCAAGTCAAGATTTGATTTCTACAAACCAAACTTTGACTATTGATTCTAAATTGTGACTTTTTACTCGTGATATAGTAAATAAAACATTGGAGGAACTAAAAGATAAAAATGTAACAAATGCTGCAGTTTTTGCTATCAATCCAAAAACAAGGGAGATCCTAATTTATGAATGAAGTAGAGATTTTTATAGCAAGAAGATTGATTGACAAGTAAATGTTATTAAATCACAAAGACAACCTTGAAGTACAATGAAACCATTTTTATATTTAATGGCTTTGGAAAAAGGTTATTGAGTAAATAATTTAATTCTTGATATTGAAAGTGAATATAATTCTTTTTCTCAATGAAAAACTTATATAAGTAATAATTATTCTTTAAAAGAATATTGACTTGTTAGACTAAAAAATGCCTTATGAAATAGTTTAAACAATGCAACAGTTAGACTTGCTTTTGAATTGTGACTTGAAAATGTTTACAATTATTATAAAGATTATTGATTTAAATTGGGAGAAACACCAGAGCACTATGGTTATAGTTTAGTCTTATGAAATCCAAGTATAACACTTCAAGATCTTGTTTATAGTTATGCAAGATTGACAGATTTAAGAGATAAAAATAAATTTTTGCTTTATGATATTTTGAGTAATCCTGATAATAGAGATATAAGTTTCTGAGTAAATTCTATACTCAATACTTCTATTCCACAAGCAGTTAAAACAGGTACAAGTAGCAATTTTAAAGATAACCTTATAGTTTCATATCACTCTGATTTTGTACTTTGAGTTTGGGTTTGAAACAATGATAACTCATCTATGATTTGAGTAACAGGTATAACTTGAGCAGGTTATATTTGGAGACAGATTATAGAAGAAGCAATTAATTTGTGATATATAAAAAACTATGATTATAGAGTTCCAGACTGAGTAGAAAAAAAATCGTATTGTTTAGATATAAATTGTTTTAGAGTAGAAAATAACTTTGATTTTTCTAATAAAAATTATTTTTCTAGGATAAGGGATAATTATTATGATAGAAAAGATATATTACAGAAACTTAATGAATACGAAGAGCAAAAACTTTTTGATTTGAGATTTTATTTAAAGTAAAATAGTTTGAAAAATTGATATTTTAAATATAATATTACTAAATTAGTAACTTATTAATTATGAAAAATAAAAAATTATTTATAATACCTATTTTTATTTTATTTATAGTATTAACTTTTTTGGGATTTAATGCATATGAAAAAAATAAACAAGAAAAGATTTATGAATCAAAACTTGTATCTTATAATCAAGAAATAAATGATTATTTATCAAGTTATAAACAAGAGGATTGATTTTATATAACTAATCTTATGAAAGATTTTTCTTATGTTCGTGATGCAAGGCAAGATGTTGTTTTAGCTATTATCCCTACTTTAACAGATTTTGATTTAGAACATAATAAAGATTTAAAAAATCATAGTGAGTCAAAAATTGATTTTTTATTTTCAAATAATAAGATGACATTTTTGGTAAATGATATATTATTATCAGATTCTCAAGATATATATAAATATATATTTGTTAATTATTTAGAAGCATATTTTAAAAATCAAAATCTAAATATTTCTCCATTTTTGACTTGAAAAACTGATTATGAAAATCTAGTTTCAAAAGAAAAAGATATTTTTGAACTTTCTTTTTTAGCTAGTGAAGAGTATATAGATAAGTATTTTTTACTTTCATATCTAGAAAAATCTTCTATTGATATAGATAATGAATTTTTATCTTTACTTAAAAAAGATATAGAGGATAATTTTAGTTGATTTGATGATTACTCTAAATTACTTTATATATTTTTCTTAAATGAACTTTGAGAACTAGATGATTTTTTATCTACTAGATGAAATATCTCAGATTTATTTTCTAGTTTTTGAAGTAGTCCAGAAGTAAAATCTTTTGAAACTTATATTTTAAGTCTAAAAGATAAGGATAATGAAAATATAGCAAAAAATATAGAAGAACTTGAATCTTCTTTTGAAGACTTAGATATTACTTCAAAAATTTTATTAGTTTGAACACTTAATAATCTTTGAAAAGATTTTTCAAAATATTATGATGAAATAGAAAAAATAGAACATAGTGATTATAAATTAAAAGAATTATTTACAAAATTTTTAGTTTATTCTAAAATAAAGAGTGAATACAATAGTTTTGAAAATTATGCCAAATTTTGGTTTAGTTCTGGTATGCAAGTAAATAGAAAAGAAGAATTTATAGTTAGTCGTGAAACTCCTTTTTATTTTGAATCATATAGGCTTGATAAAGTTATTTATGAAGACTTGATTGATAATAGAGTTTGAGCATTTGATTGAAAAAAGTTTTATTTAAATATTACACTTAAACAAAAATAATATGAGTTTTAAAAAAGATTTTCCTATTTTTAAAAATAATCCAGATTTAGTTTTTTTTGATTCTACTTCTACAACTCAAAAACCTGAAAAAGTAATTGATTGAGTTAAAAAATATCTAGAAAATGATTATAGTAATATACATAGATGACTTTATGATATAGCTATAAATTCAGAAAAATTATATAAAAAATCAAAACAAATTGTTGCAAAACATATATGAGCAGATGATATAAAAGAGATAATTTATACATATAATTCTACTTATGCTAGTAATTTACTTACTTCTAGTTTGAAAAAAAGTAACTTTTTAGAACCGTGAGACAAGATTCTTGTAAGTATAGTTGAACATCATGCAAATCTTGTTCCATGGCTTATTTTAAAAGAAGAAATATGAGTTGAAGTTGAGTTTATACTCGTTGATTCTGATTATAATCTAGATCTTGCTGATTTTGATGAAAAATATGATGAAAATGTAAAAGTAATAGCTTTAACTCATGTTTCAAATGTAACATGACAAGTTTTTGATTTAGCTGAAATCGGTAGAAGAAAGAGAGAAGATACACTTTTTGTAGTTGATGCTAGTCAAAGTGTGCCACATATGAAAGTAGATGTGAAAAAACTAAATTGTGATGCTTTATTTTTTACTGGTCACAAGGTTATGGCACTTAGTGGTATATGAGTTTTATGGTGAAAAAAAGAACTTTTAAATGAATTAACTCCTAGTTTTTCTGGTGGTTGAGCTATATGAGAAGTAACTTGTAGTAAGT
Organism: Candidatus Altimarinota bacterium; assembly: GCA_013368515.1. Lineage (GTDB taxonomy): Bacteria > Patescibacteriota > Gracilibacteria > BD1-5 > UBA6164 > JABWCI01. The sequence continues at coordinate 56,556 of JABWCI010000002.1, forward strand.
ATACAAGTGCATGATTGCCAGATAAATTTGAGCCTGGTACTCCAAATATAGTTTGAGCAGTTTCTTTACTAAAAGCATTTGAATATATAGAAGATATAGGATGATTTCAAAAAATAGAAGAAATAGAAGAAGAACTTATAGATTATTTTTTAGAAAAAATAAAAAATTATGAAAATATAGAAATTATAGGAAGTAACAAGAAAAAAAATAGAGTTTGAGTATTTTCTATAGTTTTAAATAATTATCATTCAAATGATGTTGCAGAAATATTGGCTGAAAATGGTATAGCTGTTAGATCAGGTAAACATTGTGCACATCCACTTTTTGCAAAATCATGATATCCTAATTCTATAAGAGTTAGTTTATATCTTTACAACACAAAAAAAGACATAGATAAATTCTTTGATGTAATTGATAAATTAAAAAAATAATAATGCAAGAAAATATAATAATAGTTGATGAGTTTGATAATCAAATTTGAGTTTGAGAAAAAATGGAAGTTCATGAAAAAGCTCTACTTCATAGAGCTTTTTCTATACTAGTTTTCAATTCAAAATGAGAACTTATGCTTCAACAAAGAGATTTATCTAAATATCATTCTGGATGACTTTGGACAAATACTTGTTGTTCTCATCCTAGAGAAAATGAGACTCTTGAAAATGCAATTCATAGAAGATTGCAAGAAGAGATGTGATTTGATACAGAACTTACTAAAAAAACTCAGTTTATTTATAAAGCAGTTTTAGATAAATGACTTACAGAACATGAATATCTACATGTTTATAAATGATTTTATGATGATGAGCCAAAATTAAATAGGGAAGAAGCTATGGATTATAGATGGATTTCTACAAATGATTTAAAATTAGATATACAAAAAAATAAACAAAATTATACTGCTTGGTTTTACAAGATAGTAAATGAACATTTTGATGAATTGTTTGGGAATTAAAAAAAGAATAAGCAAAGCTTATTCTTTTTTTAATGTCACTTCTCAACCTGATTCAACAAAATTTTTAAAAGCATTTTGTACTGTTGCTAGATCACGAGCATTTAAATCACTTATATAGTTTTTAGTTACAAAATCATAAAATGGTTTTAGTTCTTGTGCTTGAAATTCTTTTAGTCAAGTTTTTTCTATGACATAAACTACTATTTGTAGTATATTTTTACTTCTAGTAGAAAATGCTATTTTTCAATTTATCTTAAAAGTTGCACTAGTTACTCATTTCAAATCTATACTTTTAATTTGAGATGTTATTTCTTGTTTTCTATTATTATCATCAGATTTTACTTTTTCTTCTTTTTGTTTTATTTCAACTTTTTCATTATTTTCATTTTTTAAATTTTTAAAACTAAATTCTCAAACTAGGTTATCACCATACTTTCTACTATATCTAGTTGAAACAAATATAAGTAATATTCAAAGTAATATAAATACTACAACTCTACTTATAGCATTATCAAGTCCATACCATATATCATATAAAAATATTTTTGCCAATACTAAACTAAGTAAATAAAGTCATATAGTTCTAAGTTTTTTCTTGTCATGGCTTATTCATCTGATAAGTAATATTATAGATATGATTCACCAGAAAATAGTTATAGCAAATGTGTTATTAAATATATTGTAAATATACATTGAAACAATTACAAGTATGTAAAAAATCAGATTTATATTTAGTATGTTATTGAAAGTACTTATCTTATTTGTTTTATTCCAATAGATAGTTATAGCTCAAATTATAGCTGTAGCTATATATTGTAAAATAATTAGGTGTTTTAGATTATCTTCTCAAATCCTATATGATATATAATCAAAACTTCCTATGTGATTAAATGTAAAAAATATAGTTATTACAACAAAAAATGTTTTAAGAATCTTTGATGAAAAATAATTATATATGATTCATGAAATACCTACAAAACTAGCTATTCCAAGTATACTCCAACCATGATTTGTTTGAGGTATTATTTTTACAAGTAAGCTAGAAACTACAAGCATTCATATTATATGAATTATATCATGTACATTTTTCTTTACATCTGTTTGCAAAAACTCTAGATTTTTTAAGTTTGTAACAAATGATATTATTATTATTGAAAGTGGAATCAAAAATTGTAAATCACCATTTTTTACAAAGTATTGTAGATTTATTAATTTTACTATTCAAATTATAAAAAGTATAATCGCAGCCATATATATCTTTGTTTCTTTAGTTTTAGAGAAAAAGTAAAATAATATACTAGCTTCAAATAACCAAACTAGAGATACAACTTCAGGACTACTTGAAAATATAAGAGATATAGCAAGAGAAAATAATGATATAGATATAAACAGATATCAGTACAAACTATTTTTATAATTTATATTGTTTTTTATATCATCAAATCAAATGTTTGTTATAAATATATAAGCCAATACAAAATAGTATATAGATAATCAAACAAAAGCATAACCTAAACTTATTCATGGGAAATATTCCATCCCATATCTAAATAATTCTCCTCATAAGAATAAAACTCAAACTATAAGTCAGATAATAAGACTTTTTATACTTTTATCTTCACGAATAAGATTTTTGCTGAAAAATGGCCAAATTGTATTTAATAATCCAAAAAATATTATACTTCAAATACTTATTAAATTTACTTTATTAATTATTTCATTTCAAACTTCTATATTATTAATAGATTTCATCATCAAAACTAGATCCAAATTTACTGCTGGTAATAACATCATTACAGCTCATATAGTTCAAATAGGGTAAAGGAAAGATAAACTATATTTATTTGAAAATATATAAGATGTTATCAAAAATATAAAGCTTACTATTATGATAGTTAAAAAAGAATAAAAATTTAAATCTATATAACTATAACTTAGATAACTATTTGAAATAAATATAAAAAATCATAATAATGCAAAAAATAAGTATCTAACTCCATTTCACATTTCTTTTCAATCTTCTTTATTATTATTGTTGTTATTTGATAATAATACAAATCAAACTATATATGCTATCAAAACTGTAAATATACTTATTTCTATAAATGGTAGATCTCAACTAATCAAAAGTCACAATATAACTATTATTGGAAAAAATATTATAGATAAGATATTTTTTATAGCATTTTTTATAAATAATATTATTCATAAAAAGAAGAAAACCATTATAGAAATTATATAAGATATGAAACTTATAGTACTAGATATAACAGAATTATCACTTCAATTTATAAGTGATGCTATCAAAAATAAAAATGCTAAACTAAAAACAAGATTTAATTTTTTATAATTATTTTTAAATAAATCAATTAATATAATCAAACTAAGTAAACTAGTAGCTACAAATTTTGTTATCCATCAAATTTCAGTTTCAAAAGGAGCAACCAAAAATAACAGATTTCATAAGAAAAAAGCAGATAATTTTAGAGTGTTACTATTTTCTTTATTTCATATAATAAGTGCTCAAGCTGAAACTATAGCTGAATATCATACAAGTGTATATGGAGTAGAACTATTTCATCAAATCAAAAAAGGATTTATATATGCAAATATAAATGAAAATAAAAGCATAGTTTTTGATTGATATACAAGCGAAGTAACTACTCAAAAAATAGTATTTAATATCAAAAATAAAAATGTAACTCAAGTTGAAAAATAATTTGTTGAATTTATATTTCAATCTAGTATATATTTTCAAGCAAGTATAACTAAAAAGTTTATAAGTATTCATGTTCAAAGAAGTATTCTTGATTCTCATTTTAGTCATTTATTATCAAGTATAACTCAAGTAAAATAAATACTAAATCATATTATAAATCATATTATTATTTTTCAAAGTGAAGGCAATGCTCACCAAATCAAGCTAAGTAAGAATAAAACTCAGATAAAAACTAGTATAGAACCTATTTTTGCAAGTAGATTTGTAGAAAAAAATTCTTTTATATTTTTCATTATGATAGATTCTTCTTCTATTTTTTCAGTTTTTTGATCTATATTTGTTTTAAATTCTTTTGATTCTACTATTTGATCATTTATATTTTTAAATAAATCATCATTTTTATTTGTTTCTTCTTTATATTCTTCAGTTTTTTTCTCTAATTTTTCTTCATTTTTTACTTCGTCATTTACAAAAGATTTTTCTTTTTTTGTATATGTGAATCTAGATTCTATAAGTCTTTTTTCCATAGCATTTGCAAAGAAATCCAGTTTTTCTATTATAAATGCTTCACTTAAAAACATTTTTTTAAATATTAATCAGAAAAAAATAGAAATTATTAAAAATATAAAAATTTCATCTCAAGATATACTTCTTATTCCTCAAAATAATCCAAAAAGTGAAAAAGTGATAAAAAATCACATAAGTATTGATAATATAAGAGCAATACGATTTAATAGTTTAGTCATAATTATTGTTTAGAATTTAATTTTTTTATAGTAAAAAATATACCAACTCAAAAAACCATTGTTATAAATATAAGTAATCATATAAAAAATCATTTATTTGACTCCATATATCTATCATCTATTTCATCACAAGCATCTCAAATACTATCTTTATCAACATCTTCTTGTAGAGAGTTATATTTTATTTTACAATTATCACAAACATCTCAGACTCAATCATTGTCTATATCTTCTTGATTTGGATTAGGAATGTTTATACAGTTATCAACAGTATCAGGAATAGAGTCTCAATCATTATCACTTTCACAAGCATCTCAAACACTATTTTTATCACTATCTTTTTGGTCTGGATTATATACCATAGGACAATTATCTCTTTCTCAAATTATACCATCTCTATCTTTATCACTACAAGCATCTCAAATTCATGTTGCTCATGTATCTATTTGGTCTGGATTATAAACAAGAGAACAATTATCTATATCATCATTGATACCATCATTATCATAATCTTTTATTTTATTTGGATTATAAATAGGGTTTTTTGAAAAATCTAGTTTTATTTCTTGGGTATTTGTTTCAATATTAAAATCATTGTATGATTTTGGTTCATCATTATATTTTTTGTCCTTACAATTAAAATTTGAAAAAAATGATATATCATTATCAAAAAATGAATTTATTACTATTACATTTCTTATTTCTATAAAATTTAGTTCAAAAATCTTTATTTTTTCTCTTATACAAACATCCCTATTACATTCAAATTTTAGTTTTATATATTTAAATTCAAAATCACTTATATTTGATTTATCTACTTTTGAATATTTTTCTCAATCTTCTGATATATATATGTCTATATAATTTTGTTTTGCTTCATAATCTAGATTAAATCTAAAAGAATTAGGTATTATAGGTTTTTCTAATTCATAGATTATTTCTTTATTATCAAGAGTATCAATAGTAATAAAAGTATTTTTATTGTCATCATTTTGATCTTTTTGAGTTATTCAAAATTCACTATTATAATTTATAAAAAACTCTTCTTTATATAGGTTTTTATATGGTAATAAATAATCATTTTGAATTATTTTTAAATCTGAAATAGAATTTAGATTAATCTTGTAAGAGTTATATTTTCATTCTTTTAAATTTTCATTTAACTTTGAAATTGGTAATTCTCAAATATATTCAAAACATCATATATCAAAGTTTTCTCAAACTTTATTTAATAAACTATGTTCTTCTTCATTACTTTGAGCATTTGAAAGAGGAAAAAATAGAAAAAAACATAAAATAAATATTAATTTTTTCATATTTGTAGATAATTAAAAAGTATTTAATTTATTATATTTAAAAGCAAATAAAAACAAATAAAAATAAGTTGAATATTACCAATTAATATGATAATATATTAATATAATATTTAAAATTATAAATTTTATGATAGATGATTTATTAAAAACTTCTTGAGTAGAAACTCCTAGAGTAAAAATTGATTGAATAGTTGTTAATTCTGATTTTTCAGAACCTATTGTATCTTCAAAAACTGAAATTGATAATATATTAACTTGAGAGTTTAAATTTGATGCATCATTTTTTTCTTGAGTAACAGAAGTGCAATCTAAAATTTCAAGATGAAGTTTACAAGATTATTTAGATTGATTTTCATGAAAAGATCTTAATCTAGAGCAAACTTCAGTAGTAATAAGAGAAGATATAAAAAGGTTTTCTGATTTTAAAGAATTTAGTGATTTCCTTGAATTATATGATATAAATCCTCCTTCAAAAGAGTTATTTTTTCTTGCTAAAAAATGAGCGGATACTATTTTGCATAGAGATTTATTGTTGGACCCTAAAAAAATATCTATTAATGATTTAGATTACTTCCAAAAAATTGATTTAGGATTTGATGATTTATTTAGCAGTTTTTTAAAATCATGAGATAAAACTGTTGTAAATGATTTTTTTGAAAAATTTAATAATTGAAATCTTGATATAAAATTAATAGATATATCTAGTAATACCTTAAATGATTTGCTTAATACTAATTTATTAGATAAGACAAAATTATCAAAATTTATATTAAGTTATTCTTGAAAAAATCTGTCTCCAGAAAATTTATATTTATTGAAAAAGTATCTAGAAAAAAATTGATTAGATTTATTTACTCAAGATATGCTTAGAAAAATTACTACTGAAATAGAAGTTAAACTTGATAAATTTAATCCTAATAACATAGTAAAATCATATCTTGAATGAATAGATTTAGATTTTTCAACTTGAGAATTATTAATTAAAAATAGTCCTTGATATAGAGCTTGGAATACATTATTTGAAAGTTCATTTGACTCAAGATTTAATATGATTTTTAGATGAAAAAATCAATTTTTTCATGAATTAAACATAGACAGATTTTTTAATTTAACTATTCATGAGTTAACTGACTTACAAAGATGAAGATTATATGAACTTGTTATTGAATGAGGTGAATATTATGATAGGATTAAGTGATATTCTGATTATGATAATATAGTAGAAGTTCTAAAAAAATCACATAATAAAACAAAATAAAAAGACATTTATGTCTTTTTATTTTGTTTTATTTCATATATTTTACTTTATTTTGTTCATGTTCTCAATTAGTTTCAGCATAATATATTTTTCAGCTAGATACATTATGTAGATAAAACCAATAAGGAGTTTCTTTATGATTTAGAGTTGCATTTATTGTTGTAAAATTTGGATTTCAAATAGGGGTTTTTGGTAATCAAACCATTTGTCTAGTATTGTAATCATTTTTATCATATAGATATTTTGTAATAGAAAATTTACATTCTTCACTTGTAAGTTTATGAGGATAACAAACAGTTATATCAGCTCATATCATCCATCAAGCATTTAATCTTTTTTTAAGTATCCCAGCAACTGTTGGTTTTTCGTTATTGTTTCTTTCTTCTTTTTCCACAATAGAAGCAAGATTAACCAAATCAGTTATAGTTTTTGTATCTAGATTTTTAAGTATTTTTTCATAAACTTTTATTTCAAAAGTTTCTAGTTGTTTTATCACAAAATTATTTATTTTAAATGGACTTATGCTTACCATATATGTATCAGGATATAAAAATCACTCCAAAGTTTCTATATCTCATAAAAATGGGAAAAATTCTTTTAGTGCATTTATTTTTTCTTTATCTGTAACATAATTTATATATTCTCAGGCATCAATCAATCATTTTTTGTTTAGTGCTTCATCTATATCATATATATTCCATCATTCTAAAATAGTTATACTAATTTCATCATTTATAGGTTTATTTAAAGATAATATTATATCATTTATATTGCTTCAAGAATTTAATTTATAACTTCAAGCTTGTAATTCAAAATCAGGAGTATTATTTTTTATGTAGTATTTATAATAATTATTATTTAGTTCTTCTATCTTATTTCATAAATTAGAGAAATTATCACCAGATTTTATTTCTATAATAATATCATCAGATATAAGAGATTCATTTATAAAGTTATTATAATTTATATAATGATATCATGAAAAAAATATTACAAATATAATAAAAAACTTTATTATTTTAGATAAAAAAGATCATTTTTTTTCATTTATTTTTTTGTTATTAAAACTATTCATTTTATACATTTTTATTAAATATTTTGCTTATTTTATTTTAAAAGATTTTTTTTCAAAATTTAAGTAAAAAATATTTGATTTTTTGGCTTTTATACTTATACTCCAAGTGTTGCGCTACTTTTGATTGTGTTTTTCTGACAAAGTAGGGCATTTTTAGTGTTGTTTTAAAAAGGATAAAAATGATTGTGTAATTCCTGTCCTACTATTTTTATTTTTTTAACTCTTTTTTGTATGACAAAAAAAACTTCTAAAAATATTGAAGTTGGGAGTTTGTATGATATAAAAGGTCGTCATTATTTTACAGATGATAGATCTATTGTTTGAATTCCAGAATTACTAGAAGTACAACTTGATTCTTATAATGATTTTTTGCAAAATGGTATAGATAAAGTTTTCTCTGAAAGCTTTCCAATTTCAGATCATTCATGAGAAAAAGTAGATATTTATTATAAAGGTTTTGCTTTGGAAGAGCCAAAATATGATCCTGTTACTTGTACTAGAAAGAATCTTAATTATGAAGCTCCGCTTAAAGTTAGATTTGAGATGTTAAACAAAGAAACATGAGAGATAAAAGAACAAGATGTTTATATGTGAGGTATTCCTCTTATGACAAACATGGCAACTTTTATAATTAACTGAATTGAAAGAGTTATAGTTAACCAAATCGTTAGAAGTACTTGAGTATTTTTTACTCTATGAGAAGAATGATATTCTTTAAAAGTTATTCCAGCAAAATGATCTTGGTTTGAAATCGATATTGAAAAAAGATGAATAATAAATGTTAAAATAGATAAAAAAAGAAAATTACCTATTTCAGTTTTACTTAGAGCTTTTGGTATGGAATCAAATGCTGAAATATTAAGTGCATTTTCTGATATGGGTGATGATATAATCACAAATCATATTGCTCCAACTCTAGAAAAAGATAAAACTACGAATAGAATGGAAGCTTTACATGTAATATACAAACTATTAAGACCAGGTGATTTAGCTACAGATGAGAGAGTTGAAGAATTATTTGCTGTTACATTTTTTGATGAAAAAAGATTTGATCTAGGAGAAATTGCTAGAATGAAAATGAATTTTAAATTAAAAATAGATACAAAATATAATGATGAAAATGGTAAATTTTTAAATATTAATGATTTAATAGTTTCATTAAAATATTATTTAAATCTAGTTTACTGACAAGAATGACATATGGTTGATGATATTGACCATTTAGAAAATAGAAGAGTTAGGTCAGTTTGAGAATTAGTAATGGATAAAATCAAAGTTGGTATTGCTAGAATGGAAAGAATTACAAAAGATAGAATGACTATAGTTGAACTTGATGATGCTACTCCAGGTACATTTATTAACTCTAGACCAATAGTTGCTATACTAAAAGAATTTTTCTGAAGTTCTCAATTATCACAATTTATGGATCAATCAAATCCTCTTTCAGAATTATGACATAAAAGAAGAGTTTCAGCTCTTTGACCTGGTTGATTAACTAGAGAAAGAGCATCTTTTGAAGTAAGAGATGTACATCCGACTCAATATGGTAGAATATGTCCAATTGCTACTCCAGAAGGACCAAATATATGACTTGTATTACACTTTGCATCATATGCTAAAGTAGATAAATATGGTTTTATATTGACTCCATTTAGGGTTGTAGAACATTTTGTTAAAAATGATTGAAAATCAGCAGTTAATAGAATAGCTTTGTGAAATATTTTATGAGATGATTGAAAAATTATTGTAAAAGATAAAGATTATATTACACAAGATTTAGCAAAAGAAATAAAAGAAAAAATAAAATCAGAAAAAATAGAAGTTAGATGATTTATAACAGAAAAATTTGATTATTTTGATGCTCATCAAGAAAGAGCTTTAAATATAGCTGAAGCTGGTACTGCTACTGATGAATTTGGTAATTTTAAAACAACAAGAATTTCATCAAGAGCTGCAAATGAACCAACTATTTCATATGTTAGTGAAATAACTCATATAGATGTTTCTCCAAAACAAACGATGTCGATAGAAACTTCACTTTTACCATTTTTAGAACATGATGATGCGACAAGAGCGGAAATGGGTTCTAACATGATGAGACAAGCTGTTCCTCTTATAAGACCAAAAGCACCTATTGTTGGTACTGGTATGGAGAGAATAGTTTGAGAAGGAAGTGGATATGTTATTTTAGCTGAAGATGATTGAGAAGTTATTTGAGTTGATGCGAAACATATTACTGTACTATACAAAAATGGTAATAAAAAATTGTATGAATTAACTACTTTCAAAAGATCAAATCATGATATGTTAGTTCATCAAAAACCAATAGTTTCACATGGTCAAGAAGTTAAAAAATGAGATGTTTTATGTGATGGACATTCAATTGAAAATTGAGAATTAGCTATTTGAAGAAACTTAACTGTAGCATATATGCCATGGAAAGGTTATAACTATGAAGATGCTATTATTCTTTCAAGTAAGATAGTTGAAGATGATTATTATACTTCTATACATATTAAAGAATTTACTTTAGATGTTAGAGAAACTAAACTTGGACCTGAACAAACTACAGATGATATCCCTAATGTATCTAGTGCAAAATTAAAAGATTTAGATGCTGATGGTATTATTAGACATTGAGCTTATGTTGAAGGTTGAGATATATTAGTTTGAAAAATAACTCCAAAATGAGAACAAGAATTATCTCCAGAAGAAAGACTTCTTAGAGCTATATTCTGAGATAAATCAAAAGATGTAAAAGATAGTTCTCTTAGATTACCTTCAGGACAAGGTGGTAAAATATTACAAGTTCATATCTTAAAAAGAGAAAACGGTGATAATCTACCAACTTGAGTATTTAAACAAGTAAAAGTATTTGTTGCTCAAACAAGAAAAATAGAAGTTTGAGATAAAATGGCTTGAAGACACGGTAATAAATGAATTGTTTCTAGAGTAGTTCCTGTAGAAGATATGCCATTCATGGCTGATGGTACACCAGTTGATATTATTCTTAATCCATTATGAGTAGTATCTCGTATGAACATCTGACAAGTTTTAGAAGCACATATGGGTATGGCTGCTAAAAGAATGGGTATTACTGTTGCAACTCCTATACTTAATGGTATAAGTGTTGATAAAGTAACTGAACTTATGGAAAAATCTTGAATGAATAGAGATTGAAAAGTTCAATTATTTGATGGTGAAACTTGAGAACCATTTAAAGAAAGAACAATGGTTTGAGTTAAATATATGTTAAAATTACATCATTTAGTTGAAGAAAAAATCCATGCTAGATCTGTTGGTCCTTATTCAATGGTTACACAACAACCACTTTGAGGTAAAGCTCAAAATTGAGGTCAAAGATTTTGAGAAATGGAGGTTTGGGCTCTTGAAGCATATGCTGCAAGTAACATTCTTCAAGAAATGATTACTATCAAATCAGATGATGTTGCAGGTAGAACACAAGCTTATGAAGCAATTGTAAAAAATGCTCCTATTAAAAAACCAAATATTCCAGAATCATTTAATGTACTATTAAAAGAATTACAAGCTATCTGACTAGATCTTGATCTACTTGATAAAGAAGAATTAGAAGCAAAAGAAGATGAAGCTATGAGAAGATATGAAGAAATAATAAAAATAGAAAATAAAGTACAAAATGAAAATGATGGTAAAAAATCTGAATAATAATGGAATAATAAAATTTTAAATCTCTAATTATAATCATAATGTTTGATAAATCTTTAGATAATTTTCTAAATGACAAAATCACTGACTTTTCAGAGATATGACAAAATATAGGAAAAAAAGATATTACTGAAGGTAAAAATTTAGATAACCTTGCTTGAATATCTCTATGAATTGCAAGTCCTGAAAGAATTAGATCTTTATCTCATGGTAAAGTTTTGATAAGTGAAACTATAAACTATAGAACACAAAGACCAGAAAGATGAGGGTTATTTTGTGAACAAATATTTGGACCAAGAAAAAACTATGAATGTGCTTGTTGAAAATATAAAAGAATAAGATACAAAGGTATAGTTTGTGAAAGATGTTGAGTTGAAGTTACTAAATCTTCTGCTAGAAGAGAGAGAATGGCTCATATTGATTTATATGCACCAGTAGCTCATACTTGGTACCTTAAATCAGTTCCAGGGAGAATTGGTTTATTACTTGATTTACCAGTTAAAAAGTTAGAACAAGTTGTTTATTTTGCTTCATATATTATTACTGATGTTTATGAAGATAAAATATTAGAAGTAAGTAAAGAATTAGAAGAAAAATATAAGGTTTCAAAAGCAGAAATGCAAAAAGAAATCCAAAGAGAAATGTGAGAACTTAAATCAAAAAAAGATTCAGGAGAATTAAATGAAAAAAAATATAAGGTTGAAGAAGCTATTTTGATGTCAAAAATAGATGATTTAACTGCTGAATTTGAAGAATTGAGATCATGACTTAAATCTTTAAAAGTTTGAGCAATAATTTGAGAGTTAGAATATAGAGTTTTAGCTTCAAAATTTCCACATGTTTTTACATGAGGAACTTGAGCTGAATACTTAAAAGTTTTACTTGCTAGAATAGATTTATTAAAATTTATTGAAGACCAAGAAGTTGAACTTAAAAATTCTACTCAAATAAAACAAAAGAAAATACTTCAAAAAATTAAGTTAGCATCAAGTTTACTTAAATCAGGACAAAGACCTGAATGGTTTATACTGGAGGCTCTTCCAATTATACCACCAGATTTAAGACCAATGATTCAACTAGATGGTTGAAGATTTGCAAGTTCTGACTTAAATGATTTATACAGAAGAGTTATAAATAGAAATAATAGACTTAAAAAACTTATCGAATTATGAGCTCCTGAAGTAATCTTGAAAAATGAAAAAAGAATGCTTCAAGAATCAGTTGATATGTTATTAACTTGAGAAACTAGAACAAATAGAAGTGGTTTTGTTACTGCTAATAAAAAGAAACTTAAATCATTAACTGAAATCTTGAAAGGTAAACAAGGTCGTTTCAGACAAAACTTACTAGGTAAGAGAGTTGATTACTCTGCTAGATCTGTAATCGTTGTTTGACCTTCTCTTAAAATAGATGAATGTGGTATACCAAAAACTATGGCTTTAATATTGTTTAAACCTTTTGTTATTGGTAAACTTATAGAAGATGGTTTAGTTTACAATATAAAACATGCTGAAAAATTTATTGAAAAATCTGGAAAAGAAGTTTGGGATGCACTTGATGAAGTAATCGAGTGAAAATATGTTTTAATGAACAGAGCTCCAACACTACATAGACTTTCAATTCAAGCTTTTAGACCTGTGTTAATTGAATGAAAAGCTATTCAATTACACCCTCTAACTTGTACTGCCTTCAATGCCGATTTCGACTGAGATCAAATGGCTATACATTTACCTATTACTGAACAAGCTCAAAGAGAAGCTCGTGATTTGATGGTTACATCTAAAAACTTACTTGCTCCTTCAAGCTGAGAACCAATAGTTGCACCAAGTCAAGATATGATTTTATGAAACTATTATGTTACTGCAATAGAAGAAGGATGACTTTGAGAAGGTAAAGTTTTTGCAAATATAGATGATGTATGACTTGCATATGAAGCTGGAGTTTTAGGTATAAAATCTAAAATAAAAGTTAGAATAGATTGAAGTTTTGTTGAAACAAGTTATGGTAGATTACTTTTCAATGAAATAGTTCCAGAAGGTTTAGGGTTTATTAATGAAACTCTTAGAAAATGAGTTATCAAAAAAATTCTTGCTAGATCTTTTGAAGAATTATGACAAGAAGTTACTGCAAAATTTGTAGACCAAATTAAAAATTTCTGATATAAATATTCTACTATTTCATGATTATCTATTTCAATAGATGACATGCAAATCCCTGAAAATAAAAAAGAATTATTATCTCAAGCTTGAGAAAAAGTAAAATATATTCAAAAGAAATGGTGGCTTGGGTTCATGACTGAAGATGAAAAATATAATCAATCTATCAAAATTTGGGCTGAAGTTAAAAAAACAATAGAATGAGAATTAAAAGAATTATTCTTACCAAGTAATCATATATTTAACTTTATTGATTCTTGAGCAAGATGAAATCGGTGAAATATTACACAATTATGTTGAATGAAAGGTTTAGTTGCTTCTACTACAGGTAAAACAATTGAACTTCCAATAAAATCTACTCTAAAAGAATGATTTTCAACTCTAGAATATTTTATTGCGACTCATGGTTGAAGAAAAGGTAAATCAGATACTGCCTTAAAAACAGCTCAATCTGGTTACCTAACAAGAAGACTTGTAGACTCTAGTCAAAATATCTTAATTAAAGAAGATGATTGTCATACAGTTCATTATAAAACAGTAGTTAGATGAGAAAAATCTTGAAGTTTTGAAGAAAAATTTGAAGATAGAATTTATTCTCATACTTTAGCTCGTGATATATTGGATGAAAAGGGTAGTGTTATAGTACCTGCTTGAAAAATAATTGATACTAAAACTCTTGCAATTATAAATGCAAATTCTATAAATAAAGTAGATATTAGATCAGTACTTACTTGTGAAACAGAAGGTTGAGTTTGTAAAGCTTGTTACGGTTTAGATTTAGGTTTAAACAAAGAAGTTGAAACTTGAACTCCAGTTTGAGTAATCGCTGCTCAATCTATTTGAGAACCTGGTACTCAGTTAACGATGAGAACTTTCCATAGTTGATGAGTTGCTAAAGAAGGTTGAGATATGGCCCAAGGTCTTTCAAGAGTAGAAGAATTATTTGAAGCAAGATCTCCAAAAGTTTCTGCTGAAATATCAGATATAGATGGTATAGTTAGTTTAGAACAAACTGATTCAAATATAGTAGTTAGAGTAATAGCTGATGAACTTATTTCAGATGAATATTATTTTGATGAAAATTTTGATGTTGTTGTGAAAGTTGGTCAAATAATAAAAGCTAAACAAGTAATTGCAAAATCTAATATTGATAAACAAAAACTTACTTCTAATTTTGCTTGAGAAGTTAAAAAAATAGAAGAGTGAGTTATAACAATAAGAGATATTGAAACTAGATCTTATGAATATAATTTTGATTTATGAAGAAGAATTTTAGTTAAAGATGGTCAAAGAGTAACAAAATGACAAAAAATAACTGAATGAGCATTAAATCTTCAAAAATTAAAAGATATTGCATGAGTATTATCTACACAACAATATATTGTTGATGAAATTAAAGCAATTTATTCATCTCAATGACAAACAGTTAACTCTAAGCATATTGAATTAATTGTTAGACAAATGTTCTCTAGAGTTAGAGTTACATCTAAATGAGATACTGAATTTTTTCCTTGAGATATAGTTGATATTATTAGATTTAAATCTGATAATGCTAAATTAATAAAAGAAGGTAAAAAACCAGGTATTGCTGAAAGATTACTTTTAGGTATAACTAAAATTTCTCTTTATACTGAGTCATGGTTATCTGCTGCATCATTTCAAGAAACTGTTAGAGTTCTTGTTGAGTGATCTGTATCAGGTAAAATTGATAAATTTAAAGAAATGAAAGAAAATGTTATTATCGGTAGACTTATCCCTGCTGGTAAACAATATAGAAAAATTCATAATCAATCAACAGATGAAGATATTGAAAGTCAATATTTTGATCCTAATGACGATGATGTTGATGTATGAGAATTTCATCTTGAAGAAATGGTTCAAGAAATGGAACATGAAAGTGATTTCTAAAAAAATAAAAGTACCTTTTGGTACTTTTATTTTTTGAAAAATTTATAATAAAAAACTCTCAACTAATTAATTGAGAGTTTTTTATTATAAATCATTTAACATTTTTAATACATCATCTGCATTTTTTTCATCTTCATTATCTTTAGCTTGAGCATCTTTAATTTTTTGTTTAGAGTCTTTCATTTGAAATTCTTGCCATTCAATTAAATGTTTTTCATTTAACTTTTTAATCTCTGTTTGGTATTTTTCTTCAAGAGCTTCTAATTTTCTTTTTTCTATATCAAGTATGTTAAAAAGTCTATCAATTTGATCATTTGTCATAGAAGGCATTATATCAAACCAATATTGTTTTTCATCATTATCCATTGATTCAGTATCTAAAATCAATTTTATTAATTCACTATATTGTGCTTGCATATCATCACTTATGCTAAAAATTTTTCAATTATGATTAATTTCTGCCATGTTTTTATTTTTATATTTTAAATTTATTTATTTTATTATAACAAACTATTTTAAAATTTGCAAATAAAAAATATGAGTTATAATGTTTTTGAGATTTTTATACTTAAAAAATATTTTATGAAAATAGTATACTTGTGATTTTATACTCTATTTTTAGTTATGATATGGTGATTTTTTATTGTCGCTAAAATACATGCTTATAAATTTAAGAATTTTTCAAATTATATAGAAAAAGTAACTCAATTTTTACTTATACTATTAATAATTTTATCATTGTCTTGATATGTGCTTATTTTTTTATTAGATGATAATATTGTTAATAATCTAAAATTTGATAATAAAGATTTATATTTTAACGAAGTAAATTATTAATATGTCTTCAATTTTTACAAAAATAATAAATAGGGAAATACCTAGTGATATAGTTTATGAAACAAACGATATAATAGTTATCAAAGATATTAACCCCCAAGCTAAAATTCATTTACTTATTATTCCTAAAAAACATATAGAAACTATTGATCACTTAGAAGAAACAGATAAAAGTTTAATTGCAGATATGTTTTTTGTTGCAAAGAAAGTAGCTTTTGATTTAGGAGTTACTTGATGATATAAATTGCATTTCAATGTTTGAAAAGCTTGATGACAAGAAGTTATGCATTTGCATTTACATTTATTATCTAATATTTAATTAATGGAATATAATAAAAATAAACTTATATTTGCTGTTGTTTGAGTAATAATAGTTTTATCTATAGTTTTTTTACTTAAAACTATGAGTTCTACGGATAAAACAAGCTCAAACTCTTGAGATAAAAATAAAGTTTTTAAAATATGGGTTGTTTGAGATTTAGTAAATGATTCATCTGCTATTATTGATTGATTTAAGAAGGTTTACCCAAATTATAAAAATAGGGAAATATTATTAGAGTCTTTTAACTCATATGAAGATTATACATATACTTTGATGTCTGCTTTAAATTCTTGATTATGACCAGATATATTTGTATTGAATAATAATGATAAATGATCTGTTTTTTCAAACCAAGTTTTGTGAATTGATCCTAATATTGTAAACCCGAATGATTTTAGAAAAAAATATAAATTATTTTTTAGTGATGATCTTATAGGTACGTTTACTTATGATTGAGAAACAAAAGAATATCTAGTATGACTTCCTGTTTGATATGAAACTTTATGAGTTTTTTATAATAGAAGATATTTGAAAGAGGCAGATATAAGCAATCTCTCTACTTTAAACAATGTTATATCTGATTTAAAAACTAAATATCCAGATATAATTCCATTTTGAATTGGTAATTGATCTACGGTAGATAATTCATCAGATATAATGACTCAATTTTTTATGATGGAATGATGAGTTACTTGATTATGAAATGTTAATTCAAAAGTTTTATGAGAATCAGTTTGAGCATACTTATTATATTGAGATATAGATTGATATAATTGATACAACTTAAAATACCAAGAACTAAAGGATACAAGAAAAACTTCTTTGAATTTATTTTCACTTTGAGAAGTAATGATGGTAGCTTGATATCCAAGTACGATAAAAAAGATAAAAGAAAATTGATTTAGTAAAAGTCTACTACAAGCATGACCATTTCCAACTTATTATTCTGGTGCATGAAAAATGTTAGTTAATTATAATTATTTTGCTATAAATAAAGAAACTACTAATTTAGATTTAGCTAATTCATTTATTTCTTATCTTTATTCTGATAATTGAGCTTTGAATTTTCTAGACTCATTTCCTTATTATTTACCTGCTCTATTATCTTTAGAATCTGATAAATTATGAGATAAGATAGATTCAGATTATTCTATTACCTTAGGAGATTTCTATAGTGAAAAAAATGATTATTCTAGTTTTGATAAATGAGTAAAAACTCTTTATGATAAAAGTATAACAATTTTACTAGATAAAGATTTTTATGATTCAGAATCATTTAATGCATTTAAAGAATCTGTAATGTGTAAGGCTAATAAAATAACTACATTTACAAATTTATCTGTTAATTGTGATAGATAAAATAAAACCGGTCGCCATTATGGACCGGTTTTAATTTAATTATATATTATGAAAACTTATAATTGTTATATACATATTCCTTTTTGTAGTAGTAAATGCAAGTATTGTAGATTTGCATCTTTTTCATGATTTTCAAATTTAAAAATACAAACTTATGTTGATTTTTTATGTAAAGAAATACTTGATTCTGATATAGATTGAGTTTTTTTGAATACTATTTATTTTGGATGATGAACTCCATGAGTTTTGTCTTTATCTCAATTTAATCAAATTTTTGAAACACTTAAAACAAAATTTATTTTTTCAGAAAATATAGAGATATCTATTGAGACAACTCCATGAAATATAACTATGGAAAATATTATTTGGTGGAAAAATCTAGGCATAAATAGGATTAGTATGTGACTTCAAACATTAAATGAAAAATCTCTTTCTGAAATTTGAAGAGATAGTAAATGAGATATAATTTGAGCTTTAGATACTGTAAAAAATATATGATTTTCAAATTTTTCTATAGATTTTATTATATGATTACCTTATGTAAGATCAGGAGAAATCATTAAAAATATAGATTATTTATTAGAAAAATATGATTTTATAAAACATATTTCTGTTTATATGTTGGAGGAGTATTATGATGTTCCAGAAGTGAAGGGATCGAAGTTTGATAATATAGTTTATCCAAATGATTGGTCAAATTTATGATTGAAAGAAGAAGATTTTAGTAGAGAATATATAGAAATAAAAGATTTTTTACAAAAAAATTGATTTAATAGATATGAAATTTCAAATTACTCTAAACCTTGATTTGAGTGTAAACATAATTTATGATATTGGAATCATAAAGAAACTCTTGCATTTTGATTATGAGCACATGGATTTTTAAGTGGTATTCGTTTTTCAAATAGTGAATCTTTTATAGATTATTATACTAAAAAAAATATAATAAAAGAACATTTAAAAGAGGAAGATTTATTTTTAGAAAAAATTATGTTTTCTCTTAGAACTTCATGAATTGATGAAATTTATTTAGAAAAACTTGATAATCTTAAAGTAAATTATTTTATAGAAAATAATATGCTTTATAAAAAAAATAAAAAAATAGCTTTAAGTGATAGTTGAGTTGTTTTTATGGACTACATACTTTGACAAATAATATAAAAAAGAAGCCGTAGGCTTCTTTTTTATATTATCTGTTTGATAAATCTTCTTTAAAATGTTCAAATAAGTGGTTTACTAAATCATCTAAATTTTTATAATCTTCTCTTTCATATCTAAATGAATTTCAATCTAGAGTAGCAGAAACAATTCAGTTAAATAAATCTTTTTTATTTTTCTCAACTTTTACTTCTATAGTTCCTTCAGCATCTTCTTTTGTACTAAATTTTTTTAGATAATTATCTAGTTTATTTTCTAAATTATGTTTTACTAATCTTTCAGTAACTTCTTTTGCTTCTTCTGCATTTACGTGTATTTTTACTTGTATTTCCATAATTCACTTATTATCATATAAATTTAAAAAGTAGTAAATATTTTTATAAGGCTTATTATTTAATTACTTTTTACAATAGATATTTTATCATATTAAAATTTTAAAGCAAATAAAATTAAAAAAAATTGTTGAAAAATCAATATATTTAGATATAAATATAATATATACCAAAATGAAAATAGTTTTCTTAATTTTCAGTAATAAACGAAAACTGTTTAAATCCCAAGTTTAAATTTTATTTAAACTGGTTGAGTTTTTGAGTTTATGGAAGAAATTTAAGAAAATTAAAAATTCTTTATTAATAAAATTTAAGATACAAATTAAGATGACTAAATATATACCAACTATATGACTTGAAATACATGTAAGAATTAAATCTGAAACAAAAATGTTTTGTTCTTGTAAAAATGCAGTTGCATTAGCAGAAGAACCAAATATGAATGTTTGTCCTGTTTGTATGTGATTTCCATGAATGCTACCTAGTTTAAACAAAGAAGTAGTTAGATTATGACTTATCTGAGGTATGGCTATGAACTGTGAAGTAAATAAGATTTCAAAATTTGATAGAAAAACTTATTTTTATCCAGATAATCCAACAGCATATCAAATAACTCAAATGTATGAACCAATTGTATGAAAAGGTTCTGTGAAAACTATTGTTAATTGAGAAGAGAGAGTTTTTGCTATTCATCATATGCACCTAGAAAATGATGCTTGAAAACTTATTCATGCTTGAGGTAAAACACTTCTTGATTTTAACAGAGCAGGAAGTCCCCTTATGGAAATAGTAACTGATCCAGTTTTTCATAACAAAGATGAAGTTATGGAGTTTTTAAAAGAATTACAAAAGATATTTAGAGCAACTGGAGTTTCTGATGCTGATATGGAAAAATGACAATTAAGATGTGATGTAAACATATCTGTAGCACCAGAGGGAAGTACTAAATTATGAGCTAGAACTGAAACAAAAAATGTAAACTCTTTTGCTGCAATTGGTAGAGTAGTAGAACATGAAGTAAAAAGACAAATTAATATAATCGAAAAAGGTTGAGTTATAGATCAAGAAACTAGATGATGGAATGATGATACAGGGACTTCAACTACACAAAGAAGTAAAGAAGATGCTATGGATTATAGATATTTTCCAGAACCAGATTTATTACCACTTGTTTTAAGTGATGAATTTATAGAGGAAGCTAGAAAGCAAATACCAGAATTACCTATAGAAAAAAGACTTAGATATTTAAATAACTTTAAGTTAAGTGAAGACGATGCTAGAATACTTACTTTTGATAGAGAATTAAGTGAATATTTTGATAAATTGGTTGATTTAACTTGAGATGCAAAAAAATCTTGTTCATACATTACAACTGTTTTACTTGCAATGATGAATGAAAGTGAAACGATTAAAAATATAAGTGATTTAAAATTTGATATAAAAGAACTTGCAAAAGTTATTGATATGGTAAATCATGATGAACTATCAAGTACAAATAGTAAACAAGTGGTTGAAGAATTATTTAATAATTGATGAGAAGCTGATATAATAGTTGATGAAAATAATTTAAGACAAAAAAATGATACATGAGCACTTGAAGCAATTGTTGATCAAGTTTTAATTGAAAATGCATCACAAGTTGCAGATTACAAAGCTTGAAATCAAAATATATTTTGATTCTTTGTTGGTCAATGTATGAAAGCATCAAAATGAGCAGGTAATCCAAAAATATTTAATGAATTGTTAAAAAAGAAACTTTAGAATTAAATCTAGAGTTTTTTTTCTGTTTAAAATTTTTGCAAGAAAAAATATTTTATGATATGATTTATTTAGTTAAAAGTTTTTCTATAAAATTAGATAAAACAATTATATAAGTTTAACAATATTAATTATGTTTTCTAAACTTTTTAAATCTATTTTTCAAAATAAAAAAATCCTATTATTAGTTTTATTAGGAACTTTTTTGTATTTATTTCTTGCAGATACTTCATTTGCAGTTGATCAAGCTAAAACTTTTGAGGAAACAAAAACAAAAATAGCATGAGTTGTTCAATTCATATCTACTGTTATAGCTGTTTTTTTAGCTTTGATTACTTATCTTGTTACTATGTTTTTATCTCCAGAGTGGATAAATGGTAGTTTATTTTGATTAAACTCTGTTTTTAAATCTATATGGATTTTAGTTTCAAATCTTGTGTATTTGATTTTTGCTTTTATCCTTATTTGGATTGCATTTATGAATATTATTTGAAAATGATGAGATAAATACCAATTAAAGCAGGCATTGCCTAAGTTCATAGTAGGTATATTGATAGTACCATTTTCATGGTTTTTAGTTAATTTTATTTTGTCATTATCATCGGTTTTAACTATTTCTGCTTTAAATTTGCCTTTTGATTCTTTTCCTACTTATGCAACTAAAATGCAAGGTGTATCAATACCTACTTCTTGTGAATTTAATCCTGATAATTTATGAAAATCAACTGGTCCAACTGATCTAAATAAGATATTGAAATGTAAGCCTGATGAAAGTAAAAAATTAATAGATTTAATAAATTCAGATAAGTCTTGAGATTCTATATTTTGAATCATAGCAGTTTATACATATTGAATACTATCATTAGAAAATTTTGATTATCTAAATGCAAGTTATATATGAAAAGTAGAAAATATGGTTCAATTAGTTGTAAAACTAGTATTTGATTTTTTATTTATAGTTGTGTATGCAATTCTAATGATTGCTCTATGACTTGTTCTTATGACAAGATGAATTTATCTATGGATATACATGATGATGTCGCCTATATTTGGTTTAATGTATTTTTTTGATAAATCTGAATGATGAAGTTGATTTTTTGAAAAATTTAACTTGAAACAATTTATTTCACTAGCATTTGTTCCTGTTTTTTCTATGTTGGCACTTAGTTTTTGATTATTATTTATATATGTTGTTTGAAACTGAATGACAGCATGACCTTCTGCATCTACGCCAGAATCAAATATAAGTATAGATAAAAATACATTTAAGATTAATGATGTTTCTTTTACTCTTTCATGATCAGCTTCTAGTGAACAAAATATAACTGAATTTTTTAAAACTATTTGAACAAATTCTGCAAATGCTACATTATGAGTTGTTGGTACTCTAATATTAAAGATATTTGGTATAGTTGTTTTATGGTGAGCAATGATGGCAGCACTTAGAACAAATGAAATTACAAAAGCAGTTATTGAGCCATTGTATCAATTCTGAACAAAAGTTTGAGAAATGGCAAAAGCTTCACCTCAATACCTACCTGTTTTTGGTGGTCAAAGTATGAGTAGTTTAAGTACTGCTGCTTGAGTAGTTAGTAATACTATAAGCTCAAAACAAGCAGAGAAAGGTAATAAGTTAGCTGAAAAATTTCTTCCATCTAAATGAACAGATAAAGAATATTGAGAGGTTATGATTAAAAATCCAGCAAATCAAAATGATGCTATTTCAAATATAAGACAATTAAATTGAATATGAAAAAGTCAAGATATAGCAAATAGTTCAAAAGCTATAGAGGCATATTCAAAAAATTTACAAAAACTTAGTCAAGAATGAATATTTTCTGATTCTAAAAAAGCTAATGAACTAATTGAAAAATTGAATAAAGAATGAAAATGAAATGCTGAAGTTGTTAGAGAGGTTTTATCAGAACTTGATTGATTAGTTAAAGATAGTAATTATAGTATAGTTTGATGAGCATGAAGAACTGATAAATGACAAATTGATTCAGAATTATGATCATGAAAATCTCAAACTCCTTGAACTCCAGCTTCTTGAACTCAAACTATAAACTTAAATATAAAAAATGAATGATTAAATTCTAATTTATATAAAACAGATTCAAGTGGTAAGATAACATGAGTAACTGATGCACAAGCTGTTGCTAGTCATATTTCAGAAACTAACTTACTTACTAGAGAACAATTTATAGATGAATTTGTAAAAAAATTGATTACTGAAAAATGAAGAAGTAATATTACAGATGAAAATGCTAGAAAAATTGCTCAAGAAGTAGCATCAAAAATTACAAATTTTAAAACAACACCATAACATAAAAAAAATTTAGAACGAAGTTCTAAATTTTTTTATTAACTCTTCAATTGTAACCATCTCAACTTCACCAAAAGTAGTTTCTTTGAGATTATACTTAGTTTCTTTTTCTATTATTAGATATTTTTTTATATCTCATCTTATTTTTTGTAGTTTTCTAATTTCTTTTTTTATATTATTTATATCTTTTTGTTTAGATATATGAACTATGATTTCTTGTTTATCTTTTTTTGCATAAAAATTTATTTCAAATACTCAATTTATTCAAGTATAAATATCATAATTGTTATAATTTAATAATACAAAAACTATATTTTCTAATAATAATTGTCTACTTAAACTAAAATTTATTAGACAATTTCTGAATCAGTTATCGCAAAAATAGTATCTTGATTTATTAACTTTTATATTATTTGTTTTGAAATCAAAAAATTCAATTCTTTTTATTATTTTTTCTTGTATAGAAAAATCTATATAATCCATCATTGTTACAAGTGATATATTATTTACTTTTTCTATATCTCTATGGAATTCTCTTAAACTTATATCTTTTTCTAAAAAAGCTAATTTTGTTATAATTAAATTATATAAATTTATGTTTTTTACTGATTTTAGACAAAAAATCTGATTTAATAGTATATTGTCTTTTATTAGATTGATGTATTCTTTTTTAAAATTTGTATTATTTAAATAGTATGTTTTTCATAAATTTCAGTAAATTATATCTTTTTCTATATCATCATTTACATTATTTTTTATTTCTATTTCTTCTATATTCGGTATCTTTATATCATTTCATATAAGTATAACTTTAAAATCACTTTTATATAAATATATTATAAGATCTTTTATATTTTCTATCTTACTTATATTTTGTAAAAATATATATTTTATATTTTTGTTAAAGTTAACTTCTATATTTATCATATTTTTTAAATCAATATCATTTTTTATGATATTCTCATTGTCTAAATTATGATTGAAATAAAAAAATTTTGATTCAATCTTTGTTTTTTTAATCATCTCTCATATTATTTGAGTCTTTCAAATATTTTTTATTCAAGATATGATGATGATTTTCTCTTTATTTAGCTTATTTACTATACTTTTTATATAGTTTGAATTATCTTTTATACTTTTTATATCTATTATATGATTCTTATTTTTATTAATCAATTCTATTATTTTTGACATATTTTGTTATAGTTAATTTTAACATATTTATATATTTATTTTATATTTTTATTTATATTTTAAAAAGTCTATTAGTCAATTTTTATTTTAAAAATATAAAAATATTTTTGTAAATATATTGTCTTTTGACTTTAAATAAGTCTAAGTATTATATATTAGTACAAAATAATTTTATTTGAGTATAATTAATTATTCATTAAAATAATTAATTTGTTTACTTTCTAAAAAAATATATGAAATATTTTTTATTTACATTATATATTGTTTCAGCATTAGTTGGAGTTCATTTATTTGTATGATCAGATTTATGAACGACCGCTAATGCTTTTTTATTATTTGCAGTTTTTCTTGGTATCTATATGGCTGTAAATATTTGAGCAAATGATGTTGCAAATAGTGTATGACCTGCAGTTTGATCTGGAGCTTTAAATCTAAAACAAGCTATTATAATTGCAGCTATTTTTGAATTAGCTTGAGCTGTTATTGCTTGATGAGAAGTTGTTAAAACAATTAAAGATGGTATTATTGATATATCTCAAATAGGGGATTATACTATTTTTATGTTTATAATGCTTTCAGCATTGTTTTCTGCTGCTCTTTGGCTCAATTTTGCAACATATTTTAAAGCTCCTGTTTCTACAACTCATTCTATAGTTGGTTGAGTAATGTGAGCATGAATTGCTGCAATGTGAATTTGAATAGTTTCTTGGGGAACTATGTGAAAGATAGTTTCTAGCTGGTTTATTTCTCCTATATTATGATGATTAGTAGCAGCATTATTCTTATTTTTTATTAAATTTCTTATTTTAAATAAAAAAGATAAAGTTGTTCAAGCAAAAAAATGGGTTCCATTTTTTGTATCTATAATGGTTTGGGCATTTACTACTTATATTATATTAAAATGACTAAAAAATTTAATTAAATTAGACTTTATAGAAGCATCGCATATCTGACTTATATTGTGATTTATAACATATTTTTCTTTTAGAGCTTATTTATCAAAGATTTCGTCTAGACTTTCAAATGATAGAAAATCTATGGCTAGATTGTTCAATATACCACTTATTTTTTCTGTAATACTTCTTACTTTTGCACATTGATCAAATGATGTTGCAAATGCAATTTGACCACTTGCTGCTATTTATGATTCACTTATAAATTCTTCTATTTCTTGAAGTGTAGGTATTCCATTTTGGATTATGCTTTTATGATGAACTTGACTATCATTTTGATTATTATTATTTTGACCAAAACTTATCAAAGCAGTATGATGAGAAATAACTGAACTTGATCAAGTAAGAGCATTTTGTATAGCTTTATCAGCAGCTCTTACTGTTATACTTGCAAGTCAATTATGATTACCTGTAAGTTCTACTCATATTGCTATAGGTTGAGTTTTTTGAGTATGATTTTTAAGAGAATATCTTCATAAAAGGGAGCATAAAACAAAGGAATGTTTTGTTGAAAGATCTATGCTTAAAAAAATAGTGGCTGCATGGCTTATAACAGTTCCTGTTGTTGCATTTTTATCTGGAGCAATATTTTTTATATTTAACTTAATGTTTTTATAATTTATTATCAAATAAATTTTATGTTTTTAAAAAAGTAAAAAATATTTATTTTTTACTTTTTTTTTGTATAATAAACAAAATTTTACAAAAAATGACTTATTTATGGAAAATACATTAAAACAAGAAATACTAAAAGTAATAAAAGAAAAATACTCTATTTCGCTATACGATTTAAATCTAACTATACCACCAAAAAAAGAGCTTTGAGATTTTGCTTTCAATTGTGGTATATTGTCTAGAGAATTAAAAAAATCACCTGCAATGATAGCAGATGATTTACTTATTGAACTAAAAAATATCTCACTTATAAAAAATGTAACAAATGAAAATTGATTTATAAATATCACTTTAAATACTGATATTTTTACTCAAAATTTTAAAAATATCTATAACTCATATCTAAATGATAAAAATTATTTCAATATATGAGCTTGATCAAAACTTGTAGTTGATTATATAGGTGCAAATGTATGAAAACCTCTTCATATAGGTCATATGTGTACACCAAATCAAGGTCAAGCTATGATAAATACATATAAAAAGTTATGATATGATGTGATTTCAGATAGTCATATAGGTGATTGGTGAATTATTTTTGGTAAACTTATATTGGCTTACAAACTTTGGTGAGATGAAGAAAAACTAAAAGAAAATGCAGTAGATTATTTACTTGAACTTTATGTGAAAGTAACATCTGAAATAGAAAATGATAATGAATTAGAACAAAAAACAAGAGATGAATTTAAACTTTTATCAACTTGAGATAAAGACTCAGTAGAATTATGGAGAAAATTTACTTCATATTCTATTGAAGCTATGAATAAAAATCTTGCAAGATTAAATGTAAAACCAGACTACAATATATGAGAAAGCTTTTATGAAGGTCTTGGTTTACCAAAGATGGAAGATTATCCAGATTTACAATTTGATATGCATTCAATAGTTGATGAGTTGATAGAAAAGTGAATTGCAGAAAAAAATGATGATAATAGTGTTTGAGTTGTTTTTCCTGGAGATAAATTACCAAGTTGCATATTACAAAAAAGAGATTGAACTCATGGTTATCTAGCAAGTGATTTAGCTTCTATAAAATATAGAACTACAAATTGGAAACCTGCAAAAATAGTTTATTTTGTAGATGTAAGACAACAATTACATTTTAAGCAAGCTTTTGAAATAGCAAAAAATGCTTGATGGTTATGAAATACAGAACTTTTTCATGCTTATAATTGATTTATTTCATGAAAAGAAGGTGCTTTTTCTACTAGAAAATGAAATATAATAAAATTATCAGATTTACTAGATGAAGCAGAAACTAGAGCAAAAAATATCATACTTGAAAAAAGAAGTGATTTGAGCGATGATGAACTTAATAATATAAGTAAGATTGTTTGAATTTGAGCTATAAAATATGGTTATTTAAAGAAAAATAGGGAAACGGATGTGATTTTTGATTGGGATGAATTTATGACATTTGAAGGGAATAGTGGGCCTTATATTCAATATGCTTATGTTAGAGCAATTAGAATACTTGAAAATAGCTTGGAAACTGATTTTTCAAAAGAAATATGAGTAAATTTTGAGAATAGTGAAGAGTTTGATTTGATTAAAGTTTTATCAAATTATAAAGAAGTATTGATAGAAACAAGTACAAAAAATGCTCCACATATTTTATGTAAATATGCTTATGATTTAACAAAAAGTTTTAATAGTTTTTATAATAGTGTTCATATTTTAAATGAAACAGATGTTGAAAAAAAATATGCTAGACTTAAACTTTTAAATTTATTTTTGCTTACTATAAAAGATAGTTTTAATTTACTTGGTATAGATATGCCAAATAAAATGTAGTTTATGAAAAAAGTTGATTACGATAATATAGCCGCAGATTTTTCAAAATCTAGAAAAAATATGAAATGGGAAGAAGTAAATTATTTTATTTCTTCTTATTTAAGTGACTTTGAAAATAAAGATTTTTTAGATATAGGTTGTTGAAGTGGTAGATTATTAGAGCAATTTTGAGATAATTTTGATATAGAAAAAATAAATTATTTATGATTAGATTTATCTGCTCTTATGATTGATGAGGCAAAAAAATCTTATAAAAACAAAGATTTTTTAGTTTTGGATATGTTGTCTATAGATCAAATAAAAGATAGAAAATTTAATTTTATATTTTTTATAGCTTCATTTCATCACCTTCAAACAATTGAAGAAAGAACTCAAGTATTGGAAAAAGCTAAAAAATTATTGAAAAAAGATTGAGTTATTTTTATGACAAATTGGTATTTAAATTCTCCTATTAATGATAAAAAATATAAAAATGATATCATAGAAAATAGCAAAAATGAATTTTGAAGTATAGATTACAATATATATTTTTGAGAATATGCTAGATTTTACCACTGTTTTTCTTTAGAGGAATTAAGTTATTTATTTGAAAAAACTTGATTTAGAGTTGTAGAAAATAGAGCATTTGAAACTAATAAAAATTTCATAAGTATAATAAAAAAAATCTGAGATTAATCTCAGATTTTTTTTATTCAAAATCAGCTACAGGATAAGGTATACCTTGGTTAGCTTGGTTTGATCAGAAATTTGTAAGTGCTGTTCAATTAGCTGCTTTTCATTGTTCTTGTTCATTAACTAAAACTCAAGAACCACTTC
The DNA here is from genome assembly GCA_013368515.1 of Candidatus Altimarinota bacterium. Taxonomy (GTDB): domain Bacteria; phylum Patescibacteriota; class Gracilibacteria; order BD1-5; family UBA6164; genus JABWCI01. The sequence goes on from JABWCI010000002.1 coordinate 85,897, forward strand.
AAATTAAAGTACTAGGACAATTTGAAGAATTTTCAAAACATGATTCACTATCATAATCTCATACTATTTTTGTTAAATATGTATCTGATCAATCTTTTCTAATAGTGTAAGCTATATTGTAATAACTACCTGTTTTGTTATCATTTCACCAGTTAGCTCAAGTTGGTTTTCTATAAACTGCATAAACATATCTACCTATTCAAGCTTCAATTAATTTTCTATTTCAGCTTGTTTCTTTTAAATCACCAACTTCTGGATCATATAAATCTTTAGTTAGATATTTTTTTCAAAGAGTTTCTTGAGATAAAGTTCATTTTGCTCAAATTTGTTGGCTAGCATCTATATTTCTCACTACTCATCATCAATTTGCCGATACTATGTTTTGAATTTCTGCACCATTCATTGTAACATCCAAAGTATTTGATGGTGTAGCAGTACTTCAAGAACTATATCACCACATATTTGTTGTAGCACTATATATATCAACAGAAGGATAATAATTATTATCAACTTTAAATTGTTGTAAAGAAGTTTCAATAGTTGAAACATCACCTATTTTTCTACCAGAAACTGCTTTATCAATAGCTCAACCAAAATTTTGGTATGCAACTACAGATATAATTGCCAATATAGTAATAACAACAAGTAATTCTACAAGTGTAAAAGCTTTATTATGTAACTTTTTCATAAAAATAAATATTATTTTAATAAATACTTATATATACTATCTTTTTTTTTAATTATGACAAGAAAATATTTAAACTAACTCTTTACAAATTTTTTATATGTGATATTATGCTGGTTATAATTACACTTTTTTTAAAAATATGACTGATAGATATATAAAAATAGACGAAAATGTTGAACTAATAGTTAAAAGGGTTTCTTTATATATGAGAAACCTTAATTATGATTATATTAGAAATGAAATTTTTAAAGCATATATCTATGCTCGTGATGCACATGAGTGACAAAATAGATTATCAGGTGAACCATATATAAGCCATCCAGTTGAAGCAGCTTTAATATTGCTTGATTTAAATCCAGATATATATACTATACAAGCTTGTCTCTTACATGATGTTATAGAAGATACCCCTAAAACAGCAGATGATATAAAAAATGAATTTTGAGATGAAGTTGCATTTCTTTGTGAATGATTGGCTAAACTTTCAAAGATAAGATATAAATGAGAAGAAAGAGATGTAGGTAGTCTTAGAAAAATGATGGTTGCAATGGCAGAAGATTTGAGAGTTATTTTTGTTAAACTTTCAGATAGACTCCATAATATGAAAACTCTAAAACATCATCCAAAAAAAGAAAAAAGAGAAAAAATAGCACTAGAAACTCTAAATATGTTTTCTCCAATAGCTGATAGATTATGATTATATCATTTTAAAAATTCTCTAGATGAAGAGTGTTTCAAAATACTTGATCCAGATTCATATAGAAAATTAAAAAGAGAACTTAGGGAGTTGGAACCACAAAGAAAAGCTTTTGTAAAAATAGTAAAAGAAGAAATAGATAATCTATTAAAAAATAATGGAATAGAAAATTATGAGATAGACTATAGAATAAAATCTATTTATTCAATACATAAAAAACTTTTAAAAAAATGATTAACAAATGCAAATGAACTTTTTGATTTATTTGGTATAAGGATAATGGTAGAAAATGAAACTGATTGTTATAGAGTTTTATGAATAATACATAATACTTGGACTCCATTAGTAAATAGATTTAAGGATTATATCGCTTTACCAAAACCAAATTGATATAGAAGTCTTCATACAAGTATAATGTGACTTTTTAAAGCAGATAGAAGACAACCAACTGAAATCCAAATAAAAACATACAAGATGAAAGAGTATTCTGATTTATGAGTAGCTGCACATTTTGAATATAAAGAAAAAGGAAGTAATATAGCTACTGATATAGATTGGGTAAAAGAATTAAAAGATTTGGTTAATAATATATGAGATAATGATTTTGTTTGAAGTCTAAAAGTTGATTTTTTTAAAGATAGGATATATGTTTTTACTCCAAAATGAGACCATATAAACTTACCATCTGGTTCTACTCCTATAGATTTTGCATATGCTGTTCATACTGAGCTTTGAAATCATATATCAATTGCAAAAGTAAATAATAGTGTATATCCTCTTGATAAAGAGTTACATAATTGAGATGTTGTAGAAATAGTAGTTGATAAAAATAAAAAACCAAATCCATTCCGGATTTGATTTGTAAAAACAATAAAGGCAAAAAATAGAATAAAAGCTACTCTAAAAAAAGAGGACCAAGAGCTTCATAGAGAAAGATGAAAAGAAATAATGAGTAAGTATTTGGAAAAAGCTTGACTTTGAAAAATAGATAAAGATTTAACTATACTTAAAACTCTTGATTGAAAGAATTTAAATATGGAAGAAAGATTGCTTCTATTGGAACAAATATGAGATTTTTCTATGCCACCAGCATCCCTTATTAAAAAAATTTTAAAAGGTTCTCCACTTAATTTAAAAGATAGAAATACTTTAGAATCTTCTATTTGAGAAGATAAAAAAACATATGAGGAAATAGTTGAGGAAACAGAGGAGCAAAAGAATCTAAAGAAAAATTTGATTATATGATGAGAAGTATGACTTGATTATAAACTTTGTTATTGTTCTAGAAGAAAACTTACAAACGATATAGTAGCACATATTAATAATAAATGAATTTTTACTATTCATAGAAGAAATTGTAAGATACTAAATGATGTTAATAAAGATAGATTGTTGCCAGCTTATATTGATTGAGAAAAAGAAGAGTCTCTAATAGTAAATATAAAACTTGTAGTAAAAAATCAAATTTGAGTATTAAAAGAACTTAGTGACATTATTTATAATATGTGAATAAATGTTGATTCTATAAATACAAATAAAATATGAAATCTTCAAACTCAGATAGATTTATGACTTAGTGTTTTAGATTATGATTATCTTATAGTAGATAGATTTATGGATAGGATAAAACTTCATTTTAAAGATAAACTTATATCTTGAGAAATTTGAAAAATAATTAAACAATAAAAAAAGAAACTTTTTTAAAAGTTTCTTTTTTATTATTTTCTTAAGTTTAATTTTTCAATAACTTCATTGTATTTTACTGCATCTTTTCTTTTTAGATACGCAAGTAATTTTCTTCTTTTTGCAACCATAATTAATATACCTCTTCTAGAGTGATTATCATTTTTATGTTCTAAAAGATGTTCTTTTAGATTTTCAATTTGTGCAGTTAAAATAGCAATTTGCACTTCACTAGATCCTGTATCACCTTTTTTGTTTGCAAAATCAGAAATGATTTTACTTTTTATTTCTTTAGTAACTGTCATAGTTCGTATTTTTTACGAAAATAAAATAATTTTATTGAGTAAACCGGAAAATACACCAGTAAATCAACAAAACGGATTATATAAATATTTTTTCGTTTTGCAAATTTAATGATTTACTTAACTAATATCTTCAACTTTTATCTCAAGTTTTTCTCACCTATAGTTTTCAATATCTTGTATAAATGGATTAAAAAGTTTTGATAAAATAGGTTTTATACTTCTAGCTCAAAGTTTCGCCTTTGCTTTTGTTGCTATCATTAATAAAACAGGTTCTGAAATAATTAATTCAACATTTTCAGATTTAAAATAATTGATAAACTTTTCTAATTCTGATCATGGTTTTTTCATCATTTCTACTAGTTCATTTACTCAAAGTGGCTGAAGAGGAACTATATTTGGAACTCTTCCAAGAACTTCTATTGGAACTCAAGCTTCTATTAATGTGTCAGTATTTATTTCCACTCATTTATAGTTATTTGTTTTTTCAACCTGTGCTCAGAATCATATCGAACTTCAAGAATCTTCAACTTTTTTCTCAAATAATCATTGAAAAGCTCATGCAAGCACAAACATAATTCAAGATAAATCAACTCAATTTACTTCTCCGTTTTCTAAACATCCTATAAGTTCCTTTCTAAAAGGAGAATATGGGTCAAGTAATACTTTATCTGCTTCATCTAAAAATACTATTCATTTTCAGTTGTATACCAAATCAGCAAGTCTTGCCCTAAATTCTGCAACACTAATTCATTCAGCTAAATTTATTTTTGAAACTGGAATTTGAGCTTTTTTTGCAAGTAATTCAACTAAATAAGTTTTTCAGCTTCCAGAAGGTCAAATAAGTAAAGAATTTGGTTGTGGTAATGGTAAATCTGGATTAGCAAGTTTTTTACTATAAAGCATAAAACTTGTTGATAAAGATTTTTTTGCCTCTTCTTGTCACACAGCATAAAAATCCATATATGCAACTATACTTTTAGGACTTGTCCAATCTACTTTTATATCATCAACTTTTTCAAATTTTACTTCTTTTTTCATTAATTCTTCAACTTCGTTTGGACTTATGGTGATTTTTTCTCATTTATAATCAGCTCTATTAAAAGAATATTTTCAAACTAGTTCATTTATAATACTTTCAAGTCATCTAGCTCAAACTCATTTAGCACTATTTCTTGCTATAAGTCTTATTGCTTCGTCTTCAAATTCTAAAGTTATTCACATTTTTGCAAAGTCTTTCACTTTTTGTTTTAAAATAGAATTCTCAGTATGAGCAAGTATTTTATAAAGAGCTTCTTCATCTAAAGGTTCTAAAACAGCCTTATTTGCAAGTCTTCAAACAAGTTCTGGCATAATACCATATCTTACCAAATCATCATTTGTAACTTGTGATAGTACTTCACTTTCATCAACTCTTGCTTTGTTTCATCATAATCTCTTTTGAATCATACTAGATAATGATTGTTGTCAAAATCATCAATTAAAAGCTCAAGCAGTAACTATTAGAAATTTTGATGAATCAATTCAATCAATTTTATCTCATGAAAAATATGATAATAATTCTTTTTGTAATCTTTCTGTAAATCATGAAGTTCATCTTCACTCTTCTGTTGGTGAAAGTTTATCAAATTCATCTAAAAAAACTATAGCTCTTTCCTTTCACCTTAAAACTTGAATTTTTTCTGATAAATTTTCATTTTTGTATCAAGCACTTGTTACATTTGCCATAGAAATCTTTACAAATGGGATTCAAGCAGCTTCGCAAAGTACTTTTAAAATATAAGTTTTTCCACTTCAAGTTGGTCAAATAAGCAAACTATGAGAAATAGTTCCATAACTTATATAATCAGAAAATGCTACAGATAAAACTTTTTTTGCTTCTTCTTGTCCAGAAACATATTTATCTAAATATCATTTTATACTTCTTGGATCAGCCCAATCAACTTGTTCGTTAGGAGTTTCATGTTTTGGTTCAATAACTTTAGGAATATTATTTTCAATTTTTGGTTTTTTTTTGAATTTTTTTAATAAATAGTCATAAATAATTGAAGTTTCTTTTTTATGTATAGCTTCAATTAAAAAATCTATTTGTTTCTTATCTAATTTCTCAATTGTCTCAATTAAAGCATTTATTTTATCAGATTCTGCTTCTGGATACATTGCTCATAAAACTGTTCTGTATTCATCTTTTTGTTTTTGAGTTAATGAACTTGCAACTACTCATAGTCATCATCAAAATATTAAATCATTTGCTCACATAAAAATAAGTTAAAAATTAAACGTACTTTTATTTTATCATATTTACATTTTGAAAGCAAATTTACTTAAACTTAAATTTGAAATTTTAACAATAAAAACTATTATAGTTATAGTTATTTAGAGAACTATTTTTATGAGAGAATTTAATTCATTTTATTTTGAAAGCTTTAGCTTTGATAAGGAAACTTTGAAGGCAAGATTTGTATGGAGTTTTGACTCAGACTATTTTTTTGAAGAAGAAATAGATTTTTTTAGTGATAGTTTTTTTATAAGAGATGATTTAAATGATGATATAATTAATAACTTTCTTTTTTCTCTTCATATAGCTCTTTGAATAAGTTATTATAAATCATTTCCAACTAAAAATCTATATGTAAAATCATGATTTTTAGATGATAATCAAATTAATTTTTGGCAAAAATTTTATAAAAATTGATTATGAGAATTTTTGTATACAAATGATATAAAACCCCAAAATCTATTTAATTTTATTAATGATTCAGATTTAATATATAAAAAAATAGATTTTAATATTGATGAAAAATCTTTTATTGCTCTATGAGGTTGAAAAGATTCACTTGTATCTATAGATTTATTTAGAAAAAATAATCTAGATTATGATTTAGTTGTTTTTTGAAAAACTGATTCTATCAAAGAAAACTGTGCTAAACTACTTTGAAAAGATATTTATTTAATAAAAAGAAAAATAAGCCAAAGTTTACTAGAATTAAATAGACTTTGAAATTATAACTGACATGTTCCAATTACTTGAATAATAGCTTTTTGTCTTTTATTTGCTTCATATATTTATAATTATAAATATATAGTTTTATCAAATGAAAAATCAGCAAATTCTTGAAATACATTTTGGCAATGATTGGAAATAAATCATCAATGGAGTAAAAGTTTGGAGTTTGAAAGAGATTTAAGAGATTATGTAGAGGGTTATTTAAGTAGTGATATAAAGTATTTTTCTATTCTTAGAGGTTGGTATGAGTTAAAGATATCAGAGTATTTTTCAAAAAATCTAAAAGATTTTTTTTGAGTTTTTAGTAGTTGTAATAACAATTTTAAGATTGATGAAACAAAAAGATTAAAACAAACTATATGGTGTAATTCTTGTCCTAAATGTGCTTTTGTATTTACTATTTTGAGACCTTATTTAACTCAAGATGAAATAATTTCTATCTTTTGAGAAGATTTATTTTTAAAAAAAGATATACAAAAAACTTTTTTAGAATTGCTTTGAATTGATTGAATTAAACCATTCGAATGTGTTTGAGAAATAGAAGAAGTAGTCCTTGCTTTTTATAAGTCATTAAGTTTTTATGAATGAAAAAACAGTGAAGTATTAGAAATATTTAGAAAAAATATTTTAACAAAATATGATTCTTTATACTTTCAATTGCTAGAAAAAAAATTTGCTACAATAAGTAGTGATGATATAATACCTGAAAATATTAAAAAATTAATAAAAAAATAAAATGTTGAAATTAAACTTTCTAGAAAAGATAAAACTAAATTATAAAATAAAAAAAATATTAAATAGATGGTCATCAATGCATACTATTGTTTTATTTTTTGTTTTATTTTTTTTAACTATTGTTAAAACTCTTTTTTCTTATACAGTTTTAGATTATGAATATTATAATTGACTTGCTGACTCTCAACAAATATGAAAAGTTTCAGTTCCAGTTAACAGAGGTACTATTCTATCTTGATGAGAGAAATCTACAGTTATTTGAACATCTTTACATCTTTATGATTTAGCTATTGATCCACAAATAGAATGAGATAAGCAAAAATTATCTGATTTTTTAATTGATATAGTTTATAATGAATTGTGCTTAAATAAAAAACAAAATATTTGTAAAACTAACTTATTAAAATATCTGAGAGTTTTAGATATAGAAAATTTTACTTTTGAAGAAAAATTTATAAAAGATTTATTGAAAGAAAGAATTGTTTCTAAACTTGTTCAAACAAAAGTTACAAGTGTTATGATTGATAAAGAATTATCAAATTTTGAAATAAACCAAATAAAAAATTTGAATATATCTTGATTATACCCTTGAGAAAAATACCTTTATGTAAATCCAGAAGAATTTAATAATAGTGATGAAAATATAAAAGAGCTTTCTAAAATAATATGAACCAATGAGGAGAGATTAAAAAATTTGACTAGAAAGAGAGATTTAAGATATATTCCTATAATAAGTAAACTATCTATAACTAGTTCAGAATATATATTTGAATATATAAAAGATGAAAAAGAAGCCATAAATAGATGAATACTTACTAAAGATAAATCAATAAATGGGTTTTTTATATTAAATCCATTACCTAGTAGATATTATCCTGAATGAAATTTAGCTTCACAAGTTATATGATTTGTTGATAGCTCTTGAAAATGAAATTATTGAATAGAAGGTTATTTTAACGATATTTTAAAATGAAATAATTGAGAAATAATAAGTAGAAAAGATATAAATGGTAGAATTATAGATCCAATTTCATTAAAGCAAGAAGATTTAATCTGAGAATGAGTTGAAATAATAACTACAATTGATAGAAATGTTCAAAGAAAAGTTGAGCAATTATTGGAAGACTGAGTTAAAAGATATAGAGCGAACAAGTGAAGTATTATTGTAATGGAGCCAAAAACTTGAAATGTTATTGCTATGGCCAATTATCCAAGTTATGATTTAAATAATTTTTGAGATGTTTATGAACTTGAAAAAGTAAGATATAGTGAATACCCAAACCCTTCAACTGACTTACTTTGATATCCTATTTTTGTAGAAGATAATCAAAATGGAACAAAATTTATTTATGATAATAAAGAAATTTTTCTCAGAGAAGCTAGTAGAGAAGAGTTATGAGACATTGCTTTAGTTAAATATAAATATAAAAATGGTTTTTGAGCATGAGTTTATCAAAATGATATAATTTCTGCTTTATATGAGCCATGATCTGTTATGAAAACTATAACTGTCGCAGCTTGAATTGATACTTGAGAGATAAATAAAAATTCTATGTATCAAGATAATTGATTTATAGAAATAGATAAATATAAGATATCAAATGTAGCTAAACAATGTATGTGATATCATACTTTTGGAAATGCTCTAAATTATTCTTGTAATGTTTGAATGATAAGAATTGTTCAAAGATTAGGAAAGGTAATATTTTATCAATATTTAGAAGATTTTTGATTTTGAAAGCTTAGTTGAATTGATTTACAATGAGAGGTTACATCAAAAATAGATCCTTGGGAAAAATGGTCTCAATCTTGACTTTTCTCTCGTAGTTACTGACTTTGAATATCAGCTACTCAACTTCAAGTTGCTTCTGCATATAATGTAATTGCTAATGGTTGAGTATATGTTAAACCAAAAATAATTGATAAAATAATTTATCCTGACGGTAGAGAAGTTGTTTATAAAACAGAAGAACAAAGAAGGGTTATAAAAGAATCAACATCAAAAATAGTTTCTATGATGCTTTATGACTGAGTTGAAAATTGAGTTGCTTGAAATTGAAAAGTTCCATGATATGCTTTAGCTGCAAAATCTTGAACTGCTCAAATTTCTTATAAGTGATGATATGAAACTTGAGTTTGATCAACTATATGAACATTTGCTTGATTTTGACCAGTAGAAGATCCAAAATTTACTATTATAGTAAAGCTTGAAAGAATTAGAACGAGTATATATTGATGAGAAACTTCATGATTTATTTTCTGAGAAGTTGCTAAATATCTTTTTGATTATTATAAAATACCAAAAAGAGAAATAAAAGAATAAAAACTAATTGTAGTTTTTATTCTTTTATTTTTACTTATATAAACATTAAATAATAAAAAAGTACTAGATAAATCTAGTACTTTAATTTTTTTAATGGTGCCGAAGAGTAGAATTGAACTACCGACACAGGGCTTTTCAGGCCCCTGCTCTACCACTGAGCTACCCCGGCTTGTCTTATGCTTGTTTATTATATTAAAAAAAAATTATAAGCAAATTTTTTTTAAACTTTTTTTTGTTTTGTTTTATTTTGTCTATATAATGTCATCATTATATTATATAAAATAATTAAAATATAATGAAAATAAGAGTTTGTAAGTGAAAAGTTTGCGGTGAAAAATTTAGTAATTATATAATTTCTAGATTACAAAATGATGTAAATAGATTTAATTTAAAGGATATAGAAATAGAAGAAACTCTTTGTATGTGAAAATGTAGCGAATGACCAAATGTTTATTTTGATAATGAGTTTCATACAAGAGTTAATCCACTTAAAGCAAGTAAGATTTTATTTAAAAAAGTTAAAAAATAATATATATGTTGATTAATAATACAAAAACAAGAAAGATAGAAGAATTTAAACCATTAAGTAGTAGGGAAGTAAAAGTTTATTATTGTGGGCCTACTGTTTACAATTATGCTCATATTTGAAATTTGAGAACATTTATTTTTGAAGATATAGTAGTTAGAACACTTAGATTTCTAGGGTATAATGTAAAAACTGTTATGAATATAACAGATGTAGATGATAAAACTATTAGAGATAGTATTGCTGCTTGAGAAGATTTGATTTCTTTTACTCAAAAATACACAAAGATTTTTATAGAAGATATTAAAAAATTAAATATAATTCCAGCAGACGATATAGTTCCTGTTACTACTTTGATACCAGAAATGGTTAGGATGATTCAAACAATGATAAATAGGAAAAATGCTTATCTTTGAGAAGATTGAAGTATCTATTTTGATGTAAAAACATTTAAAAAATATTGAAATCTAGCTTGAATTGATATGTGTAATTGTGGTTTACAACATTGAGCTAGAGTAAATAGTGATGAATATGATAAAGAAAATGTAGCTGATTTTGTGCTTTGGAAAGCATGGAAAGAAAGTGATTGAGAAAATTTTTGGAATGAAAAGTTTACTATAAATGGTAATGAAGTAATTTTAAAATGAAGACCAGGTTGGCATATAGAATGTAGTGCATGTAATATGAAATATTTTGGTGCTCAAATTGATATCCACATGTGAGGAGTTGATTTGATATTTCCTCATCATCAAAATGAAATTGCTCAAAGTGAAAGTTGTACTAGAAAAGAATTTAGTAAATATTGGTTGCATAGTGGTCATCTTATGGTAGATGGTAAAAAGATGGCAAAAAGTGCAAATAATTTTTATAGATTAAAAGATTTAGAAGAAAAATATATTGATATAAAACCTAGTGTTTTATATAGAGCTATAAGATTGTCTTTTATGAATGCAAAATATAATAGCGAAGTAAATTTCACTTTTGATAAAATTGAATCAAATATAACTGTTATAAACTCTATAGATGAACTTATAAAAAATATAAATAGAGAAATAGAAAACTCTGATAATTTGGCTATAGTTTCTAGAGATTTTAGAGAAACTATGCAAGATTATATCCATGAATATATGTATCATTTAGAAGATGATTTCAATATACCAGAATGTCTTGCTGTAATGCATAACTTTATAAAGTTTTTAAATACTGGTATAAGAGAAAAATTATTTTCAGTTTCTGAATTAAATAGTGCTCTTGATATGTTTAAGACATTTAATCAAGTTTTAGGGATAATAGATTTTGATATTGTTGTTTTTGATGAAATTCCAAGTGAAATATTATCAAAATTGGAGGAAAGAAATACAGCAAAAAAATCAAAGAATTTTGAACTTGCTGATAAGCTTAGAGATGAATTGATTTCACTTTGATATAAGATAGTAGATACTAGAGATGGTAGTTTTTTAGAAAAAATTTAATTATTTATTTTAAAATTATATGCAATATATTTTTTATGTTATTATTGGTTTTGTTATTTTTGAATTTGTTTTAAGTAAAACTCTTTCATATTTAAATACAACAAAATGGTCAAATAAATTACCAAAAGAATTGGAAGAAATATATGATGAGAAAAAATATGCAAAATCTATGGATTATGAAAAAGCAAAACATAGATTTTGAAATATAAGTGATATAATTACTTTCAACATAACAATATTATTATTATTGTTTTGATTATTTGGAGGTTTATATAATTATCTTATGAACTTTACTCAAAATACTATACTTTTAACTCTTTATTTTTTCTGAATTATAGCATTTTTACAAAGTGTATTCTCTCTACCTTTTTCATATTATTCTACTTTTGTTATAGAAGAAAAATTTGGTTTTAATAAGATGTCAAAAAAGCTTTTCTTTGTAGATTTTGTAAAATGATTAATTCTTACATTTATTATTTGAGGTATAATATTGGCTATAATAACTTGGTTATATACTATAACTAAAAGCAATTTCTGGTTTTATGCTTGGATATTGATTACAGCATTTTCAGTATTTATGATGATGTTTTATAGTAGTTTGATTGTACCACTTTTCAATAAACAAACTCCTCTTGAAAAATGAAAACTTAGAGATGAGATAGAGGCATTTGCTCATAGTGTAGGTTTTAAACTTGATAATATATATGTTATAGATTGAAGTAAAAGATCAAGTAAGGCAAATGCTTATTTTTCAGGATTTGGTCCTAAAAAAAGAATAGTTTTATATGATACACTTATAAAAGACCTTACAAACAATGAACTTGTAGCTGTTTTGGCTCATGAAATAGGGCATTATAAGAAAAAACATACTCTTCAAATGCTTTCTTTTAGTATAGTTCAAACTTGAATTATGTTTTATGTGCTTTGAATAACTCTATGATATGGAGAAGTTTCATATGCTCTTTGATGAAATGTAAGTGCTTTTGCTCTATGATTACTTGCTTTTGGTATACTTTTTACTCCGATTTCTATTATTTTTTGAGTTATTTGAAATATATTATCAAGAAAAAATGAATATGAAGCTGACCATTATGCTGCAAAACACTATAAGGCAAATAAACTAAAAAGTGCACTTATAAAATTATCTAGAAACAATTTATCAAATCTGAGACCACATCCTGCTTATGAATTTTTTCATTATAGTCATCCAACTGTATTAAAAAGATTACATGCTCTTGATAAATTTATAAATAAAAATAAAAAACATAGTTAAACTATGTTTTTTATTTTTTAAATATTTTTTGTATTAAAGTTTTCTTTGTTTCTATTTCAACTTCTTCATGTATAAGCATTTCTTCATATTTTGGTCTTATTCTAATTTGAATATATTTTGTTATTATACCATAACTAAGTACACTTGCTATCGGAAATAATGATGCAAATGCAATAAGTCAAAATCAATCAATCATTGGATCTCTACCTGGTATATTTGTGGCAAGTCATAATCAAAGTGCTGCAACAAGTGGAACGGTAATAGTTGATGTTGTAACTCAACCACTATCATATGCTATAGGTATGATATGTTTTGGAGAAAATAGTGTTAAAAATATAACTATCAGATATCAAATAATAATATAATAATGTATAAAATCTCAATAAATTATCCTATATGCTCAGATAGTTATTCATATTCAAACTCATAGAGCTACAAATATTCTAAGTATAAATGCATTTATTTTTCAACTTGATATTTCACTTGCTTTATTTGCAATTGCAATCAAAGTAGGTTCTGCCATTGTTGTAGAAAATCAAATCAAAAATGCAAATATATATATTATTAGATTGTTATCTAATGCAGTTAATTGAAATGCCATTTGTTCTCACAAATTAAACAATCACATTTCAAGTCAAAGAATGAAAAAATATAATCAAAATATAACCATTATAAATCACAAAATTATATTTTTTAATTCTTCTTTTGGGATTTTTTGTTTAAGTATTATGTATTGAAAAAATCAAATAGTTAAAATTATAGGTATAACTCATCTTATAACTTCAAATAAAGAAGAAAAAATACTAGTTTTTTTAACTTCATATATTGTTTCTATTAATATATTTTCATTTCAAGCAAAATTGTAAATATATATACCATATAATTGTACTGAAAACATAGGTATAAGAGCTGCACAAGCTATAAGTCAAAATCAATTTCAAAAAAGATTTTTATGTTTTGATATAGCAGAGACTCATATTCATATTGCTACTACAAGAGGAACTGTAATTGTAGAAGTTGTTACTCATCATAAATCATAAGCAAGTCATACTATTTCCCTTGGTGTGAAATAAGTAATAGATAATACAAATATATATCAAATTATTATTAGATAATGTATAGCAATACCTCTCAATATACTAAAAATTCATATACTTATAGCAAATCATACAGAAATTCATATTATAAGTCTAAGTATAAATGGATCTATTAATCAGTTACTTATTATATTTGCTTTATGTGTTATTACATATAAAGCTGGTTCTGCCATAGATGTAGAAAAACCAATTAAAAATCAAAACAATAGTAAAAGATAAAATGAATTTTTATTTGCGAAACTATTTGTTAATTTTTCTCAAATAGGAAAAATACCATATTTTAATCACATCAAAAAAATACTTAATCAAAGTGCTACTATACTTATTCATAAACTAGTTTGTTGCCAATTTTCAGGTATTTTTTGTATTATCACTAGTTGAAAAAATAATACAACCAATATAATAGGTGTTAAATCTCTTATAGATTCTTTTAAAAATTTCAGAAAATTACTAAAAAGCAGACTCATAAAAATTCATTTAAAAATATTTAATAAATTTTATCATTTTCTTTGAATAAAAGCAATTTTAAAGGGAAATATTTTTTAGTTTTTTCTTTACTTAAAATCATTTTTATGTAAAATCAAAACTAATTAATTTTAATTTTTTAGAAAAATAAAATGAGAGATAAGTTTTTTGTAACAACACCTATATATTATACAAATGGTATTCCACATATTGGTCATGCATATAGTTCACTTATTGCTGATAGTATAGCTAGATATCAAAAAATAAATGGTAAAAAAGTAAAATTTAGCACTTGAGTAGATGAGAATAGTCAAAAAGCTCTTGATAAGGCAAATGAAATTGGTATGGAAATCATGCCTTATCTTGACATGATGGCAAAAGAGCATAAAAATGTATGGGACTGATTAAAAATAAACTATACAGATTTTATTAGAACAACAGAAGCTAGGCATCATAAACTTGTTAGAGAAGTATTACAAAAATCATTTGATAATGGTGATATTTATGAAGGTGAATATGAATGAATGTATTGTGTTGGTTGTGAAAGTTTTAAAAAAGACGAAGATTTAGTTTATATGAATATAACGACAAAAGAAACTTTTCCTATAACAGACAAAATAAAACCAAGTTCTAACATAATAAAAGTTTGTCCTGATCATTTAAAAGAACCTCAAACTTTAAAAGAAAAAAACTATTTTTTTAGATTATCGAAATACGAACAAGCCTTAAAAGATTTTTACAAAAAAAATCCAGAGTTTATTGTGCCTCAAGATAGATTCAATGAAGTATTGGCTTTTGTAGATAGATGATTAGAAGATTTTTCTATAAGTAGAGAAACAAATAAATTTGGTATAAAATTACCTTTTGATGAATCACAAGTAACATATGTTTGGTATGACGCTTTGTTTAATTATGTGACAGTTTGTGATCAAAATGATTTAGGTAAACAAGAAATGGAATTTTGGCCAGCTGATTTACATGTAGTATGAAAAGATATTATTAGGTTTCATGCTATTTACTGGCCAGCTATGCTTATGAGTGCTGGCTATGAATTACCAAAAAATGTACTTACAACTGGTTACTTTACAGTTGATGGTCAAAAAATATCAAAATCACTTTGAAATGCTATAGATCCAGTTGAATTTAGTGCAAAATATAGTAAAGATTTATTGAGCTTATATCTTTTATCTAGTTTTAATATTGGTCAAGATTGAGATTTTGATCAAAAACAAGCTATACTTACTTACAATGCAAAACTTGCTAACAATTTTTGAAATCTGTTAAATAGAGCCGTTGTTTTAACTATGAAAATGGAGTTAGAAAATGGTTTAGATTCAAAAGTTTCAGAAGAAAATTTATGAATATTTAAGTGATTAGATTTTTCAGTTTCATCAATTTGATATAAAATTGATAACTTAAATAATAGTTCTATTGATAAAATTGATTGAAATTTTAATTCATTATTTTCTCTTTATAATGAAAATTTTGATAAACATATGTCCAGTTATAATTTAAAATTATCTTTAGATTTAAGTTTTAAATTTCTAGATTCTTTAAATCTATATGTAACTCAAAAAGAGCCTTGGACTCTTATGAAAGATGAAAGTAAATTAGAAGAAGTAAAAGAGATTATGTATACTATTTGTGAATGAGTTAGACAAGTTTCTCTTAATCTTTATCCTTTTTTTCCTGAAAAAATGAGTGAGGTTTTTAATGCTTTAAATTTAAAAGATTATAAATCTAGACTGGAAGCTTGAGAATTAAAAATTTTAAGAGAAGAAAAAGTTGTATTTGATATAAAAGAAAAAGCACCTATTTTATTTGAAAAATTTGAATTAGAATAATATGATAATAATTAAAAATAAAGACTGAGAAATAATTAAAACTATAGAAGCTGATATAAGTAAAACTTTACTTAGACAATTACAAGATAATGAGGTAGAAATGGCTTATGCTTGTCATACTGGTATATGTTGAGCTTGTATGTGTATGATAGAATCTGGAAGTGAAAATGTAAATAAAAGTTTTAAATGAGAACCTTGATTTCCTTTATGAGATGATGAAGTTATGACTTGTATTTGAGGTGTAAAAGATAAAAATATAGATGTAGTTTTAAAAACTATATATTAAAATTTATAATAAATTAAATTTATGCAAAAAGTAAAAAAATGTGTTATCCCTGCTGCTTGAATGTGAACTAGATTTTTACCAGCAACAAAAGCACTACCAAAAGAGATGTTTCCAATCATAGATAAACCAGTTATGCAAATGCTTGTAGAAGAAGCTATTTCAGCTGGTTGTACAGATATAATAATAGTTACTGGTAGAAGTAAAAGAGCAATTGAAGATCATTTTGATTCAAATTTTGAACTAGAAGAAAGACTAGATAGAAGTTGAAAATTTGATTATTTAAAAACAGTTAAATGATTGAATAGTATGGCAAATATAGTTTATGTAAGACAGCCATATCCAAAATGAGATTGAGATGCTATTCTTAGAACAAAAAATTTGATTTGAGATGAGCCATTTTTGGTACTTTTTTGAGATGATATCATAGATAATGAAGTTTCAGCAGCAACACAACTTGTACAAGCTTATGAAAAAACAAACTCTTCAGTAATTTGTTCTTTTCAAGTTCCAGAAGAAAGGATGTGAAGTTATGGTATCCTTGAATCATCTTCAACTGATGAAGTTTTTAAAGTTGATAGATTTATGGAAAAACCAAAGGCAGAAGCTACAAAATCAAGAAATGGTAATATATGAAAATATGTATTAACTCCAGATATTTTTGAGTATCTTGAAAAATCAGAGTCGCTTCATAGTGATTGAGAAACTAGATTAATAGATGCTTTTGAAGCAATGAGAAAAGATAAAAGTGTATATTGAGTTAGAGTAAAATGAACTCGGCATGATACTTGAAGTAAGATATGATTTTTAAAAGCAACAATTTCTTACTGACTTAAAAACGATGAAGTAAAAGAAGAACTTAAACAATTTATAAAATCTTTAAATTTAGATTAATGAAAAAAGTAACAACAATCGGATGATGAAATGGTCAATCAAATCTACTTGATGGTTTATTTACTATAATATGAGATAGAATAGAGATAACTTCTATAGTTTCTATGAGCGATGATGGTAGAACAACTTGAGAACTTATGAGAGTTTTTGAAGATGAATTATGACTTCATCTGCCTCCACCATGAGATTTGAGAAGATGTCTATTTTCTCTTTCAAATTCTATTTATAGAGACTATTTTAAACTCATTTTTGAATATATATTTTTAAATGAAGAAAATATATCAAAATTTGATATACTTAATTTATTTAGGCAAGCAAACAAAGAACTTTTATTTTTTTGAAAAGCTTGAATTTTTAAGTCTGAACTTGAAGAGTTTGATCTATCTAGATGAAATTTGTATAGTTTTATAAAAAATAAATTTAATAGTTATTTTTCATTTAAGCTGCCTCTAAAAAGTAGTATAAAATGACACAAATTTTGAAATATATTGATGGCAAATTTGTATTATAATCTAGAAAAAGATTATGATGAGATGATAGATTTTATGCATTATTTACTAGAAGTAAAAGCAAGTGTAGTTCCAGTTACTACAAAAAAAGCTTATATTAGAGCTATATTGTGAAATGGAGAAATAGTAGAAAGTCAAGATAGGATTTCAAATGTAGCAAATTACAATTCTTGAATTGCAGATTTAGAGCTTATGGAATGTTCTATGGATGCCACACATAATAATGATGTGCATAATTCTATAATTGATAGTGATTTTATAATTATATGACCATGAGATTTATTTACTTCTATTATATCAAATTTTATAATTGGTTGAGTTAGTGATTCTATAAGAGAATCTAAAGCAAAACTTATTTATATATGAAACTCTACAAATAAATGATGAGAAACAACAGGTTTAACACAACTTGATTTTGTAAATAAGATAGAGAGATTTTTGTGAAGAAGAATAGATTTTTTTGTTATAAATAATAAAAAACCAGAGTTAGATGAAAATCAATTATTAGAATTTAAAAATGATATTTCAGTAAAAGGTTGAGATTATTTATTTTTGTCTCCTTGAGAAAAAAAAGAACTTGAAAGAAGGAAAATAGTTGTTTTAGAAAGTGATTTACTTGATAAAAATAGTTTTTATAAACATTCAAAAGAAAAGATAGTTGATGTTTTATCTAAGATATTTTTCTACTAAAAAGACTTTAAAATCTTAATTTTTAGAAACGAGTACTGTCTGAGCGAAGCGAGTTACGCAGTGAGAAAAACTAAGATTTTAAAGTAGAACTAATATCTCTTAATTTTTAATAATTTTATTATGAATATATTTTCATGAAATTTTACCTTGAAAGGTAATAAAAAAATAGATCTAGATTTTGATTTTGTAGAAACTATTTCTAAAAGTTGAGATAAAGTTGTATTTGTTTTTGGTGAAACAGAGTTAAAAACAAGTAAAGATTTACTTTTACATATAGTAGAACAAGTTTGAGAACTTAAAAACTATGATTTATCTATTTCTAGTGAAGAAAAAGTAGAAATAATTAATCTAGCTTATGAAGATGGTATCTATGAACTTGCTACTTTTGAATGAGAAGAAGTTAGTTTTCAAGAGATATATGATAGATTTAAAGATTTTGAAGAAGTAGTTTCTATCAGAGAAGTAGAGATTTCAGATAGATTTTGAAATAAAAAAGTAAGAGTAGATTTTGTTTATTAATAAAAAACAATGGAGATTTTTATACATCTAGGAACGAATTTAGAATATTTTGATTTATTAAATAAAGGGAAGCTTTTATCTATGTGAAAGCAAGATAGAGAGCTTGCTTCTTTTTTCATGGAAAATTTTCCAGGTGAATTAGCTACTACTATTTCACCTCAATATGAAGTAAATTTTATGTGAATCAGGGAAATAAAAAAGAGATTTTGAACGGATGCTTTCAATAAAATATGAGGTATATATTATGGTAGTGATAATTGTGAATTTTTGGCTCCTACAAAAATCGAAATTGAAAAAGCGATAGAAAAATTTGTAGAGTTCAATAAAAATTTTCCACCTCATAAAGTAAGAAGTTTTACACTTGTTACCCCTTATGTTTGAGATGCTATGCTTGAAAGACTTGAAGAATGACTTGCATATTTAAATGAAATAAAAATAAAAAATCCAATTGAAATTGTAGTAAATGATTTTTGAGTTTTGAGATTATTAAACAAAAAATATACAAACTTAAAACCTATTTTTGGTAGAGTTGTTCACAAGATTTTAAAAACACCACTTATAGATACTTTTGGTTATGAAGCTCATCCGGCATGAGAACTTATAAAAAATAAAACAGAGCAAGAAAAACTAAAACTTAGAGAAGAAATAGTAAAGTGGCAAATGAGATTTTATAATAGTAGTGAGGTAAGTTTAGATGTATTTAGAAGTTTTTTACAAAAATATAATGTAGGTAGAGTTGCTCTAGATTTTATGGAAAAAAGAGAAGATTTGTTTGATAATAATAGATTTTGAGATGTAGGCATAGATTTATATTATCCTTGGGCTCTTATATTTACTGGTAGACTTTGTGATACTAGTGCTATAGAAAATCCAGTTAGATGAATGTATGCAACTGATGATATATGTCCTAGAACTTGTAATAGATATGATATTTATTATAAGATTAAAACTGTTTGATACAATATGATTCAAAGATGAAATGCTGGTTATAGAAGTGAACTTAATCTAGATTTTCTAAGAGATGATTTTATAAAAAATCCAAAAAATAGATTTATATTTTCTCCTTTCATAAGTGTATAAAAAAGATGTGATTTTTAATCACATCTTTTTTATTTTTGAGTTTTATATTCTGCTTCATCATAAAGTAAATCAAATTCTTTTAGTAGACTTACTCAAGTATCTGGTATAACCACATAAGCTTCTTTAATTATTGCTGTTTTATTATTGATTAGAGTATCAAGTAATTTTTTATTATAGTCATTTAATAATGCATATTCTCTTAAAAATTGATTTATGTATATCACATAAGTTCTAGCATAATTGTATTTATTTTTTTGTTCTAGATAGTTATTTATGTTTTCTTTACTTGCAACTGCATCTCTCTTTTGATAGTCTGTATTTATCTTATTTTTTAGTAATTCAGTCTGTGCATTTGCATCTACCATTTCTCTTGAAAATATATCTTTTTGTTCATTTAGTGATATTATTTGTTTTACTGATTTTTCATATCTGAATTCCAATTGTCATATTATAGCATCAAGAGTTTCAGCTCTATTTTTAGAGTTTGAAAGTAATCATTTTATATCAGTTTTAAGTACATTTTTATATTCTTCTAAAACTATCATATTTGCAGCAATAAGTTCTTGACTTCAAACTTCTCAATTTAAAACTAGATTATTAACTGAAAAGACATCTTTATAAATAGTTGCAGGTATTTCGGTTCTTTGTTTATATCTGATACCTATATTTGTTGTTATAGCAACTCATGTTTTTCAAAGTTTAGAGTTATTTACATTTTGATAATTTATATTATTTGTATTTTGCTCTGTTGCACTATTTAGTTTAGTGGTTTCAGTTGCATTTAATATATTATTTCATAATGAAAAACCAACTACTATAATTGTAGTTAGAGTAATAACTTTCAATAAAAATCATTTAAATTTTCTAGACATATTTTTTCTTTATAAGTTTATTTATCTTATTTTAACATATTTTTTTTGTATATGAAAATATTTTAATAGTTTTTTTTATTTTTTGATTTTTATCATATTTTTAATATGATTTTAATATAATATTTTTAATATTTAAAATATGAATAAAAAAGCTTTTACCTTGGTAGAATTGATAGTTGTTATAACTATTTTGGCTATTTTATGAACTATATGATTTACAACTTATACTGGATATACTTCAGAAGCTAGAGATTCTTCTAGATTAGCAGATTTATCAAATATAAAAAAAGCTATAGATTTATATGAAATAAACAATTCTAAATTACCAGAAATAACTTCAAGTTTTGATGTCTATTTTTGAGCAAATCTTTTATTTTCTCAATGAACTTTTTGATCAGATACTGTTCCTACTTTAAAATGACTTATAAATGAAGTTCCTAAAGATCCAGTTACTTGAGATGCTTATTCTTATTCTCTTTCTCAAGATAAAACTGAATATGAGACAGGATGATTTTTAGAAAATGAAAAACTTTCTTATTCTCCTATATCAAAAGCAAACGCTTGAACAACTATAGCACAATCAGTACTTAGATGAAACTATAACTGACAATTTATAAAAATCATATCATGAGATAATGTTTTAGCTTTTGCCTCTCCTTCTATCACAACAAATAATCAAGGAGTTAATTCTTTACAAGATATTTCAAATCAAAATTTATTTGTTTATGATGGTTTCTATAATCTACCTGCAAATTTTGTAAATAGTAGATATAGTGTAGTTTGAAGTACAACAAATAGATTTTTAAATACTGATAGTATAGAGATATATAATTGAACTTTAGTAGATTTAAATCAAGATGTAAACCAATTGAGATTTATAGAAAATTTACAAAATGCATATAGAGATACAGATTTATCAGGTAAATTTATAATAAGTAAATTATTAAGTAAAGATTTAAATAGTAGTGAAACTTTAAAAGATGCAAAAATCATGTTAAACACTTTGGTTTCAGATAAAATCTCAATAAAATAAGTAAACACTTTGTTTACTTTTTTTTGTGTTTTTACAATTTATTTGTATACTTCAAACTATTGTTTAAACATCTAAAAATATAAAAAATGAGTGAAAATTTATTTGAATTGAAATCAAAATACAAACCAAGTCCTGACCAGCAAAATGCGATAACTCAGTTGACTTGATTTTTAAATTCTGGACACAAATTTCAAACACTTTGGTGAGTAACTTGAAGTGGTAAGACATTTACCATGGCAAATATAATAAAAGAGATAAATAAACCAACTTTGATTATAGCTCATAACAAAACTCTGGCAGCTCAACTTGCTCAAGAATTTAAAGAGTTTTTTCCAAATAATGCAGTCCATTACTTTGTGTCATATTATGATTATTATCAACCAGAAGCTTATGTATCAAAAACAGATACATATATAGAAAAAGAGGCAACAATAAATGAAGAAATAGATAGACTTCGCCATGCTGCAACTCAAGATTTACTGACTCGTAGAGATGTAGTAATAGTAGCTTCTGTTTCATGTATCTATGGTATATGAGATATAAGTGCATATAGTGATGCTACTTTTGACTTAAAAGTAGGGGAAAACTATGTACTTGAAGACTTACTAAAAAAACTAGTAAGTATGCAATATAAGAGATCATTTAATGATTTTAAACCAGGTAATTTTCTCGTGATGTGAGATGTACTTGAGATATATCCTGCTAGTAGCGAAACTGTTATTACAGTAGAGTTTTGGTGAGAAGAAATTAGTCAAATCACAAGTAGAAATTACCTAACAGGTGAGATATATGAATATCTTAACGAAGTGACTATATTTCCAGCAAAACATACAGTTACAACAAAAGATGAAATAGAAAAAATAGTTCCAGATATAAAAGCAGAATTAGAAGAAAGACTTGCTTATTTTCAAAGTATTTGAGATGTACTTAAATATGAAAGACTTAAAACAAAGGTAGAATACGACCTAGAAATGATGCAAGAAGTATGATATGTAAATGGTATAGAAAACTATTCTAGATACTTAGATGGTAGAACTTCGTGAGTAGCTCCTGCAACTCTTATGGATTATTTTGGTGATGATTATCTGATGCTTGTCGATGAATCACATATGACTTTTAGTCAAATAGGTTGAATGTATGCTGGAGATAGAGCAAGAAAAGTAAATCTAGTAGAAAATGGTTTTAGATTGCCAAGTGCGATGGATAATAGACCTCTTAAATTTGAAGAATTTGAATCAAAAATGAAAAAAGTAGTTGCAGTTTCAGCAACTCCAGGTAAATACGATATAGCAAATAGTACAAATAATCCAGAATTATTTTACGATTTTGACCCAATAGTTGATTGAGTTTGGAAAGCAGATGAAAATACTAGAATAGTACCTCAAATGATGAGACCAACATGACTTCTTGACCCAGAAATAATACTTAGACCTATGGAATTTATGGTTGATGATATCATGAAAAATATAAGCGATGTAGTTGAAAAAAACGAAAGAATTTTGATTACAACTATTACAAAAAGATCAAGCGAAGAATTGACAGATTATCTACTTTGAAACTGAGTAAAAGTAAAATATCTTCACTCTGAAATAGAAACTCTAGAGAGACTTGAAACTCTAAAGGAATTAAGAGAATGAAAAATAGATGTAATAGTTTGAGTGAATTTACTTAGAGAAGGTCTTGATTTACCAGAAGTAAGCAAGATATGTATACTAGATGCTGATAAACAAGGTTTCCTTAGAAGTGAATCTTCTCTTATACAGATAATTTGAAGAGCTGCAAGAAATCAAAATGGTAAGGTTTATATGTATAGTGAACAACTAAAAAGATGAGAATTTGATGGAAAAAACATGATAGTAAAAGAAAAATCAGGAGATAAAATATTACCTATAGAACAAGACTGACTTTTTAGAGTAGATGCTTGAAAACTATGTAACAATGAGTGACTTATCATAAGTGAAGCTATGAGAAAAGCTATAAATTTAACTTATTATAGAAGAAATTTACAACAAAAATACAACGAAGAAAATGGTATAACTCCGACAACAGTTTTTAGCGAAATCAAAGATATGTGACTTAAATCAAATAAAACAAAAAGAGATTATAGTACTCTTGATAAAAAATCAGTTGAAAAAGAGTTAGCAAGACTAGAATTGGAGATGGATATAGCTGCTGCAAATATGGAATACGAAAAAGCAGCAGAACTTAGAGATCAGATATTGGAACTAAAAAAACCAAGAAAAAAATAATTATAATTTAAAAATATTTTTATGAATTACAATCATATAACAGATGTTTGAGCTACCCAATGAAGTGGTACAGATTCACTTTTGAGAATACAAAAACAATATGAAACTCTAAATATGCCAGCTAGAATAATTCCAGCTGGACATTCTCCTTTGCATGTAGCATTTACAGCTTGTAGTGAACTAGATGCAAAAGCATACAACAATGCAAAACAAGTACTAGATATATTTTCTCTTAAATCATGAGAAATAAAAGCATTTGCATTAAATAGTGCTCCAAGAAATGAAAAAAGTGCAAAAGAAAACTGACAAGAAAATCATATAATTAGAGTAGTTTCAAAACACGGAAGAGTATTTTTAATCTATGGTTTAGATGTGGCTTCTTGGGTTTGTGAATTTGAATGAAGAGAAAATGTATCATTACAAAAAATCATTTCTCTATGAGATATAATCCCAGATACTTCTAGTGGTTCTCAATTTCGTTCTGCTGAACATTTGCCAATAGTTCATTTTTTAGAATCAAAATGAGCTACACTTAAACATACAAAATACGAAGAATTAAATGTAGGAGATGTAGCGCCTCTTATAGACTTAAAAGAAGAAAATACTTTTGTTATAGCTCCACCAGATGAATTTGGAAATGGTAGAATCATACTTTCAAAAAAACTTTTTGAAAAAGTATTGGAACAAAAAACAGTAAAACTTACTTGAGATATAGATAAATCATTTGTAGTGAAAAAATCTCTGACTCTTGTAGAACCAGGGGAATTATCTATTTGGCCTAGTTCAAATCATTTTTATAATCCTGATATCATAGTTGCAAATTTAGGTACTAGATGGAAAGCTGGTACTACAAAAACAACAGATAAAGATACTGTTGATTTATCAAAAAAACTAGAAAAATGTGTAGGTCAAAAAGGTGAAATAAAATTTAAAAAATAATTTTGACAAATATATATTATATAGTATAATCTAAATTACTTTAATAAGTAATAATTATAGATATGACAAATGAATCTTTACAAACTGGTACAAATGTTGTTAAAATGCCTATAACTACTTTGATGCATGCAAGTTTAAATACTAAAGATGTTATGTTTAATAAACCATTTGAAAGTGTAAAAGATGTACAAGATTTTATGATATGGCTTGTTATAAATGGTTCTATGGATGCAACTATAAAATGATTGGATTGAAAAACATTGACTCAAAGAGAATGTGTTTGAAAAGACCATTTTATCTTGTCTCAAGAATCTATAAATCTTTGCATATGAGCACTTAAATTGATAAACAAGGATGCTAGATTATTACTTACTCCATGAGTTGAAGAACAAGTGAGTTTGATTATAAATAAATGAAGAAAAACTGCATAAGCAGTTTTTTATTTTTTACTTTGAAAAATCAGTTTTTCAAATATAATAAAAATACGGGGCTATTTATGGTTTCTATCGGGAGAATCGTCCGGGTTATATGCTATTAGGGAGATGTTTATGCCTTCCTCAATCAATCATAAACAAGCATAATTGCTAAAACAAGAATTCAAGGTGGTTTAACTGCATTTAAAAATGCTTTAACTCCAGCTTTCGTTGTTGCATAATAACTTGCAATAACAGTAGCCTTCACAAGTTGATGAGCGCCGGTTGGCCTGCTACAAAATCTATAATCTTTCACTTGAAGAATTTTATAGATTATACATTCAAGTCTTATAGGATCGGTTTTGACAAAGTCTTGTACCTATAAGTACCGATAGACAAGGTCTTCTTTTACACTTTTTGTTTGTTTTTCATGTAAAAGAATATCAAAATAAACTATAATAGTAGATGTGTTTCCTTGGCCTTCCGAGACACGAGTTCAAATCTCGTTAGCTCCACCATTCTTCGTTTTTTCGAAGAAAAAACTTCGAATGGCACAGCCATTTGAACAGAAGAATGCCCTTCGTAGCTTTAGCGAAGAATGGGCAATAATGGCACAGCCATTCTTCTTTTGTGAAAATTAAAATTATAAAAAGAACATTATATTAAAAAGCGAAAAATGTCCTTCGTAGCCTTGGCGAAGAATGGACAAAATTTCCATTTCATTACATTAGCTTCGAATGGCATCTTTCTTCACTAAAGTTACGAAGGACAAGCTAGTCTAAATATATTTTAATAAAATAAAAAATGTATTATGTGTATATTATAAGAAGTTTAGAAAAAAAAGATGAATTTTATACTTGATTTTCTGAAAATCTGAAAGATAGAATAGAAGAACATAATTCTTGAAAATCTAAATATACACAAAAATATAAACCTTGGGAGCTGATTTTTTATTCAGCATTTCAAGATAAGAAACAAGCACTTGATTTTGAAAAATACTTAAAAACTAGTTCTTGAATAGCTTTTAGAAATAAAAGATTAATACAAAAATAACAAGTCTCTCCAAAAAATTCCATTACATATTTATAACATATGTTATGTTTTTTGAGGGACTTTTTTAGAGAATAAAACTATTTTTGAGTGTATTTAAATGTTTTTAAATATATAAAAAAGTGGTTTTAATAGAAATAATTTATTATTTTAAAGTAATATTAAAATATGAGTAAGGTTTCGATTAGATTTTTCGATGATAGGGAAGTTAGAGCTATTTGGGATGAGCAAAATTCTAAATGGTGGTATTCTATTATTGATATAATATCTATTTTAACAGATAGTAAATCTCCAAGAAAATATTGGAGTGTTATGAAAACAAGATTAAAAAAAGAATGAAATCAGTTGACTACAAAATGTAGCCAACTGAAATTGGAATCTTCAGATGGAAAAAAATATGCTACAGATTGTTTTTCTCAAGATGATATTTTAGAGGTTATTAAGCTCATTCCGTGAAAAAACTCTATAAAATTTCTTGATTGGTTTACTTATAATGATAATAGTATTGACTGACAAAGTAAACTAAAAGCATATAATTTGTTTGAAAGTAATTTAATCAATGAATTTGAAATTGGTACATCAAAATGATTACAACAAATACATGCATATCTTTTTGGTTGACTTTATGATTTTGCTTGAAAAATCAGACAAAAAAATATCTCAAAATGAGGTTTTAGATTTGCAAGTGCAGAGTTTTTAGAAGATACTCTAAAAGATATAGAAAAAATGCCAGAAAATACATTTGAAGAGATCATAAATAAATACATAGAGATGAATATCGCTCATCCATTTATGGAATGAAATGGTAGAAGTGCAAGGATTTGGCTTGATCTTATTATGAAAAAACAATTAAAAAAATGTGTTGATTGGAGTCAAATAAGTAAAAATGACTATATGAATGCTATGATAGAAAGTCCTAAAAATACTGATAATATAACAAACTTGATAAAAAATGCATTAACTCCAGAAATACATAGTCGTGAAATGTATATGAAATGAATCGATTATAGTTATTATTATGAAGAAGAATAAAAAGCATTTATTTTAAATGTTTTTGAATATATAAAAAATGGTTTTAATAGAAATAGTTTAATTAATTTTAATGATGAAAATATGACAGATGCACAAAAACAACTCCTTGAAAAACAACTTTGGAATATAGCAGATGAACTTAGAGGTAAGATGTCTGCAGATGAGTTTAGAGATTATATTTTAGGGTTTATTTTTTATAAATATTTATCTGAAAAAATAGAATTAAAAGCTAATAAACTTTTAAAAGATTGATGAGTAAATAAAAAATATAATGAATTAAATACAAAAACTGAATCTGATATAATAGAAGCTGTAAAAGAGGAGTCTATTGAAGATTTGTGATATTTTTTGATGCCACAAGAACTTTTTTCTGAAATAGCAAAAAAATGAAATAGTACAAGTGAAAAACAAGATAATAATTTCATACTTGATGATTTACAAAAAATCTTAAAAAATATAGAATCTTCTACTATGTGAGCTGATAGTGAAGATGATTTTAATGATTTATTTAGAGATTTAGATTTAACTAATCCTAAACTTGGTAGAACTACAGAAGAAAAAAATAAACTAGTTTCAAAGATATTATGACACTTAGATAAAATAGATTTTGCTTTAGAAAATACTGAAATAGATGTACTTTGAGATGCTTATGAATATCTAATAGCACAATTTGCAAGTTGAGCAGGAAAAAAAGCATGAGAATTTTATACACCACAACAAGTTTCTACAATTCTTGCGAAACTTGTAACAAGTGGAAAAACTCAAATAAAATCAGTTTATGATCCAACTTGTTGAAGTTGAAGTCTACTTTTGAGAGTTGCAAAACAAGTAAAACAAGTTTGAGAATTTTTTGGTCAAGAAATGAATCTAACAACATACAATCTTGCTCGTATGAATATGATTTTGCACGATGTAAATTATAGAAATTTTGATATAAAAAATGGTGATACTTTAGAACATCCAGAACATTTAGAAAAAAGATTTGAAGCAATAGTTGCAAATCCTCCATTTTCTCTTCAATGGTCTCATCAATGAAAAAATACTGATGATAGATTTAGTCAATATTGAAGATTAGCTCCTATAAAAAGAGCTGATTATGCTTTTGTACAACATATGATTTATCAACTTGATGAAAATGGTATTATGGCAGTTGTATTACCACATTGAGTTTTATTTACAGGTGATGCAAATTGACATATAAGAAGATATTTAATAGAAAATAAAAATTATTTAGATACTGTTATATGATTACCAGCAAATATATTTTATGGTACTTCTATACCTACTTGTATTTTGGTATTTAAAAAATGTAGAGAAAATCCAGATGATATCTTGTTTATAGATGCCTCAAATGATTTTGAAAAAGGAAAAAATCAAAATAGATTGAGAGATGAAGATATAGAAAAAATTATTGATACTTATAAAAATAGAACTGAAATAAAAAAATATTCTCATAAAGCAAATTTAACTGAAATATCAGAAAATGATTACAATTTAAATATTCCTCGTTATGTAGATACTTTTGAAGAAGAAGATGAAATAGATTTAAATTCAGTTGCTGAAAGGATTATAGAAATAGAAAAAGAAAGTGAAATTTTAGATGAGAAAATAAGAAATTATTGTAATGAGCTCTGAATAAAAAGTCCATTTTAGTTAAAAATTTTACTCTTAATTTTTAATTTTTAAAATTGATACTGATTTTAAAGTTAATTTAATAAATTATGACAACAAAAGAAAGGAATATAGCTTTTATAGATGCCCAAAATTTACATCTATGAACAGCATCAGAGGATTGGAAAATAGATTTTAAAAGATTTAGAATTTATTTAAAAGATAAATTTCATATAGAGGAAGCTTATTTTTTCTTATGATTTATTAATGACGATCATAAAGAAATGTATAGAAAAATACAAAAAGCAGGTTTTATATTAGAATTCAGAGATCATAATTCTAATATGTTATGAAAGAAAAAATGAAATGTAGATGTTGATATAGTTTTTGAAGTTATGCATAGACTTCTAGAAGAAGATGATTTTAATAAAATTGTATTAGTTACTTGAGATTGAGATTATATTCAGTTAGTTAAATATTTAATTCAAAAAGAAAGGTTGAAAAGGATTTTGTTTCCAAATAGTAAATATTCTAGTTTATATAAACCTTTTAAGGATTTATATTGAATGAATCTTTCTGAAGAGAGAGTGAAGAATATATTAAAATTTATACAATAAAAAAGAGCCGTCCGGAAGCACTAACACTTTTAGGAGACTCTTTTGTCGTGAACATATAAATTATATCAAAAATAATCTATTTTGTCAAAAATACTTTTATTATTTATCTTGACATCATTTAATAATTAAACCTATGACACAAATAAAAGCACATATTCCAAAAATAAGATTTAAAGAATTTTCTTGAGAATGGGAAAATTGAAAAATAGAAGATAATTTTCAAGTTCGTATGTGTAAAATAATTTTTAATCATGAAACTTCTAATGATTGAGAAATCCCATTTTATAAAATATGAACTATTTGAAAACAAGCAGATTCTTTTATTTCAAAAGAACTTTTTGATGAGTATAAAACAAAATATAATTATCCTAAAAAGTGAGAGTTAATGCTTACTTGTAGCTGAACAGTTTGAAGAACAATAATTTTTGATTGAAAAGATTCTTATTTTCAAGATTCAAATATAGTTTGGCTAGATAATCAAAAATCTGAAATAAATAATAATTTTCTTTATTATATTATATCAAACTATGATTGGTGAAAATTAAATGCAACTACAATCACAAGAATATATAATGATGATTTAAGAAAATTAAAAATTTCTTTCCCTTCTCTTCCAGAACAACAAAAAATTGCTTCTTTTCTCTCATCAGTTGATGAAAAAATAGAAAAAATCAAAGAAAAAAAGAAAAATCTTGAAGAGTATAAAAAGTGAGTTATGCAAAAGATTTTTAGTCAAGAAATAAGATTTAAAGATGAGAATTGAGAAGAGTTTGGAGAGTGGGAAGAGAAGAAGTTGGCAGAGATTTGTGAAAAACAATCTTCAAATATCTCTGCAAATACTTTAGAAACAAATACTTGAAATTATAAAATTTATTGAGCAACTTGATTTTTAAAATTCATTGATTTTTATCAAGAAGAAGATGATTATATATCAATAGTTAAAGATTGAGCTTGAGTTTGAAGAGTTTTATATTGTGAATGAAAAAGTTCAGTTTTAGGAACTTTAGATAAAATCAAACCTAAAAAATGAACAAATTTAAATTTTTTACTTTCAGTATTAAGCAATATTGATTTTACTAAATATACTATTTGAAGTACAATTCCACATATTTATTTTAAAGATTATTGAAAAGAGAAAGTTAATCTTCCAACTTTAAAAGAACAAGAAAAAATCGCAGATTTTTTATCTGGAATTGATGAAAAAATAGAAAAAGTAAGTGATGAACTTGAAAAAATGAAAGAGTTTAAAAAAGGTTTGTTGCAGGGGATGTTTGTTTAATTAGTTTATATTTAAATTTTAGAAATTATGGAAAATAAAATTTATAAAAAATACGATTTTAGCTTTTATTTAACTAAAGAAAATTTTAATAAATTATATGATTTTTTAAATAAATATTATAATAAAATAGATTTAGAAATAATTATTAGAGATTCTACTGAAATTAAACTAACAAAAGAGGATTTTCTAAATTACGATAATTATTATTGAGAAGATATAATTGAACTTAAAATTAATTGTAGTATTAGTAATGATTATAAAAACAGCTTAGATATAAAACTTTGAGATAGTGATATAAATGATTTTTTCGAATCTTGAAATAGCTTTAGATTACACTCAACTGATAAATTAAAGTTTAAAGAAATTAAAGAATGATTAGAAAAAATACTATTTAATGATTTTAAAGTTTGGTATAGTTTTTTAAATAAATGAGTTATATATTCTATTTTAAATGTTATAATACTAGATATTATAATATATTTATGTTTTAAAAATTATTTTGACCATGAAAATAAATATATAATTATTTATCTTTTATCAATTGCTGTGCTTATTTTTATACAACATACTCCATATAAAGCATTATTCAGGTTTATTTTTCCTAAATTTATTTTTTGAATATGAAATCAAGAAAAACAAATTGAAAATAAAAAAAATTGGAGAAATATAATTTTCATAGTTATTATATTGTGAATAATATTATCAATAGTAGGTAGTTATTTATATAGTTTTATATCTAAATAATTCAGAAAATAATCTAATAAAAACACCCAACATTTTTATATAAATTTAATGATTATAAGTTGATTATTTAAAAAATCATTATCAATTAATTATATTATGATAATGTTTTGATAATATAATACTACTAATTAGTAATAAACTAGTAATATTATAGTAATATAATTTGATTTATATAAAAATAATATATAATACTACTAATTAGTAATAAATTAGTAATGTTTTAGTTGTATAATTTAAAAATTATTTATGATAGAATATAAAATAGAAAAACCTGATTTTTTAAAAATTTCAAAAGAAAGAAAAGCTTTTTTAAATGAAAATATGTTTAAATTATTTTTCAAATATAATTTATTTAAGTATTCAAATGAAACTTATTATTATTGGGATAAAATTAAATTTCAAACTCTTCCAGAAGAATTAGAAAATCATATAGAGCTTTGGTATATTGTGTCAAATGTTAGAATTTTATCATATACTGTAGTTAATGATAAAAATGGAAATCATTTTCTACTTGAAAAACCTAAATTTTTAGAGGAATTATTACACAAGCTTGATTTATCATTAGGATGAACTTTTTTATGAATGAATTTTAACGATAATGAAAGAAAAATATTTTTACAAAATGGTATTACAGAAGAAGCAATTTCAACAAGTCAATTAGAGTGAGCTATGACTAGTTCAAAAGATGCTCGTGAGATGATACAAAAATGAAGAAAACCAATCACAAAAGATGAGAAAATGATTTTAAATAGTTATAAGGCTATGAATTTCATAAATAGTGAGGAATTTTTAGAAAAAAAACTTAGTATAGAGTCACTTTTAGAATTACAAAGTATTTTAACTAAAGATACTTTAGATGATAAAACAGAAGAATGAAGATTTAGAAATGATAGTGATGAAATAGTTGTTCAAAATTCTACTTGAACAGAGATTTATCATATCCCACCAAATGAAAAAATATTGCAAGAAGAACTTAAAAAACTTGTTTCTTATGCTAATGATGAAGATTCTAATTTTACACACCCTTTTATCAAAGCAACTATATTACATTTTTGGATTTGATATTTACATCCTTTTTGTGATTGAAATGGTAGAACTGCTAGGAGTCTATTTTATTGGTATTTATTAAAAAAATGATATTGGGGATTTAGTTATATTCCTATTTCAAGTGTTATTAAAAATTCTAAAACACAATATAATAATGCATATATTTACAGTGAACAAGATGACAATAACTTAACTTATTTTTTAGTCTATATAGCAAATAAAACAAAACAAGCTTTTGAAGATTTTGAAAAATATTTAGATAAAAAAAGAAAAGAACAAAAATCTGTTATTTCTCTAGTTAGTCATTTATGATTAAATGAAAGACAGACAAAACTTATTTCTTATTTTTTAAAGAATAATTGAAGTTATACAAATAATTCAATTCATAAAAATTATTATTGAATTGCAATAGATACTGCTAAAAGAGATTTAGAATATTTGCTTGAAAAATGATTTTTAATAAAACAAAAACAATGAAAATATGTAAATTATTTTCCAGTAAAAAATTTAGCAGATTTAATAAAATAATCTATGAACACAATCCAATCAGAAGCACAACTAGAAAATAATCTAATAAAACAACTACAAGGTCTAGAATATGATTTTGTAACTATAAAAGATGAAAAAGAACTTCTAGAAAATCTGAAAAAACAACTTGAAATACACAATTTTAAAACTCTAAATTGAAAAACTCTAACAAATACAGAATTTGATAGAGTTTTAAATCATCTTAATAAATGAAATGTATTTGAAAGAGCGAAGATTTTGAGAGATAAAATGAGTTTAGAGCTTGATAATGGTAATAAAGCTTGGATTGAGTTTATAAATATGGATAATTGGTGTCAAAATGAGTTTCAAGTAACAAATCAAATAACTATAGAATGAACTTATAAAAATCGTTATGATGTCACTTTACTTATAAATGGGCTTCCTCTTGTACAAATAGAACTCAAAAGAAGATGACTCGAACTCAAAGAAGCCTTTAATCAAACAAATCGTTACCAAAGACATAGTTTTTGAAGTGGTATTTGATTATTTTCTTATGTTCAATTATTTGTTATAAGTAACGGAGTAAATACAAAGTATTATGCAAATAATAGAAAACAAAGTTTTAAACAAACTTTTTTCTGGTCAGATGTAAAAAATGAAAACATCACAAAACTAGAAGATTTTACAAAAGTTTTTTTAGAGCCTTGTCATATATCTAAAATGATCACTAGATATATAGTTTTAAACGAAACTGATAAGATACTTATGGTTTTGAGACCTTATCAATATTTTGCTGTTGAAGCGATTGTTGATAGAGTAAAAAATTCTACTAAAAATGGTTATATTTGGCATACAACTTGAAGTGGTAAAACTCTTACTTCTTTTAAGACTGCCCAAATACTTACTAGAATCCCAGAAGTGAAAAAAGTAGTTTTTGTTGTAGATAGAAAAGATCTAGATTATCAAACTACAAAAGAATTTAATAGTTTTTCAAAATGAAGTATTGATTGAACTGATAATACAACTCAATTAGTAAAACAATTTGAGGACAATAACACTCCATTGATTGTTACAACTATACAAAAGCTAAATACAGCTATTTCAAAAGAGAAATATTTGAAAAAAATGGAAGCTTTATCGTGAGAAAAAATAGTTTTTATCTTTGATGAATGCCATAGAAGTCAATTTTGAGATACTCATGATAGAGTCAAAAAATTTTTTACAAACAATCAAATGTTTGGTTTTACTGGAACTCCTATATTTGCAGAAAATCACAATAATAAAAGAACTACAAAAGATCTTTTTGAAGAACAACTTCATAGTTATGTCATCACTGATGCTATAAAAGATGAAAATGTTTTGAGGTTTTCTGTTGAATATATAGGAAAGTACAAAGAGAAATCAAATACCAATCTTGACATTCAAGTAGAAGATATTGATACAAAAGAATTACTGGAATCACCAGATAGACTGGAAAAAATAACTAAGTATATAATAGATAATCATAATTCAAAAACACATAATAAAAGTTTTACTGCTATGTTTTGTGTGAGTTCTGTTGATACTCTTATTAAGTATTATGAATTATTTAAAAAACAAAATCACAATTTAAAAATAGCTACTATATTTTCTTATGGAGTAAATGAAGATGACAAAGATGCTGATTGATTAAATGATGATGTAAATTTAGATATTCCAGAGAATCAAGTAAATAAACATAGTAGAGAAAAACTGGATGAATTTATATCAGATTATAATAAAACTTTTTGAACAAAATTTTCTACAAAAGATACTGGGGATTTTTATAATTATTACAATGATATAGCAAAAAAGGTAAAAGAAAGACAAATAGATATTTTACTTGTTGTAAATATGTTTTTGACTTGATTTGATAGTAAAACACTAAATACTTTATATGTAGATAAAAATCTAAGATATCATTGACTTGTACAAGCTTTTTCTAGAACAAATAGAATATTAAATGAACAAAAATCACAAGGTAATATAGTTTGTTTTAGAAACTTAAAACAAAATGTAGATGATGCAATTGCACTTTTTTCAAATAAAGACGCAAAAGAAATTATTTTGATTGAAAGTTTTGAAACTTATGTTAAGTATTTTAATAATGCTTTAGAAAAGCTTATTTTAATAGCTCCAAGTATAGAATCTGTGGACTGACTTATTTCAGAAGAAGAACAATTTGAATTTGTAAAAGCTTTTAGAGATTTACTCAGACTTAAAAATATACTTGAAACTTTTGTTGATTTTAGTTTTGATAAACTTGAAATTGATGAACAAACATTTGAGGATTATAAATCAAAATATCTAGATATTTATAGAAAAGTAAAAATAGATAATGAAAAAAATAAAGTTTCAATTCTTGATGATGTAGATTTTGAACTTGAACTTCTTGCAACTGATATAATAAATGTAGATTATATATTAAAGCTTCTTTGAAATATACTTGATTCTAGTGATGAAAATTATAAATTAAAGCTTAAAGAACAAGTTTTAAGAACTGTTTCATCAGATCCAAAGATGATGAGTAAAAGAGACCTAATTGAGAGATTTATAGAAGAAAATCTTTGAAATATAAAAGATTCTTCAAATTTATCAAATGAGTTTGATAAATTTATGATAATACAAAAATCAAAAGAATTTGAAAAAATGTGTAAAGAAGAAGATATTGATTCTGCTAGATTTGCAAAATTGATAAATGATTATCTTTATACTGAAAAGATGCCATTAAAAGAAGAAATAGCTGAAACATTGAATTATAAACCAAAATTACTTGAAAGAAAAAATGTAATTGAAAGAATAAAAAATAAGCTTGTAGAATTTATAAATATTTTTGAAAGTTAAAAACCCCTAGAAAACTAATTTCTAGGGGTTTTTTTTATATCTCACAATCTCTCATATCAATTCGTAAGGAATCTCTTTATCAAGAGAAAATTGAATAGTTCATTTTGATATCTTGTATACTGATAATTTAGCTGAAAATACTTCTATAGCTTCAGGTCATGGAAAAAGTGATATATGTTTTTTAAAAGCTCAAAAATGTACTATATTTTTTTCAGATAGTTTAAAAGTAGGTACTCCATAATTTATAGTTTCTGTTAAATCTGGATTTGCTTCTACAATAGTTTTTCTCACTTTTTGAAGAATGATTTGTACATCACTAGGAAAACTTGATATATAATCATCTATAGTTTTTGTTTCTTGCATATTTACTAGAGGATTTTTTTAAAATAGTATGTTTATATTATTGTATTATTTTGTATTAAAACAAATTATTTTGATTTAATTTTAATACGGATTTAATATGCTGGACATTATTTTAAAATGAGTATAGTTAGAGTATTTAATAATTAAAAAAATGAATATGTTAAATAAAATTATACTTATTTTTATTATTATTTTTATAAATTTTAGCTATTGATATGCTTCTGAAAATGAAATGGTTAATCTTTTAGACAATGTTGCAACTTGATGACTTAATGTTGCATTTAGAATTGCTTGATATTTATTAGCATGATTAGTTATAATTTTATTAATAACTTTTATTTTTATAAAAATTCTATGAAACAAACAAGAAAAGTAGCATTTATATGATTTTATAATGAAAATAATGAAATCTTGTTACAAGAAAGATGAGATTATTCAAAAAATGGGGAAGAGTGGGCATTTTTTTGATGATGAATTGAGCCATGAGAGACTCCAGAAGAGTGATTTTTAAGAGAGGCAAAAGAAGAGTTGTGACTAGATATGAGAGATTTTGATTATAAATACATATGAGATTATACATTTGAATTTAGTGATAGGATAATTTATAGAAGTATATTTTTAATCAAGACAGATTTAAAAGAAACTGATTTTACAGTTTATGAATGAGCTGGAGCAAAATACTTTAATCTAGAAGATGCAAAAAAATTGAAATTTCCAAATTCAGTTGATGAGACAATAGAGATAATAAAAAAACATATGTAAAAAAATAACTAAGATTTCTTAGTTATTTTTTATTTCTAAATTTTAATATGGTTTTAATATCCTGGACTTATTTTTAAAATGAGTATAGTAAGAGTATTTAATAATTAAAAAAATGATTATGTTAAATAAAATTAAATCAGTATTTAAAAAAGGAGATGTAAAAATTGTGACTACATTTAAAACTTATATTAAAGATTTTTTCTTTAGTTTATTTTCATTTATAATTTCATTTGTACTTACTTTCTATTTAGAACAAAATATTTTTACTTCAGAAACAACAATTATTTCATTTTTTTTCCCAATTTTTTATATAAGTATTTATTATTTTTTTAATATAATATTTAAAATATATAATTGATCTAAAAAAAGTTTAATATATTTTTTTATATTCCTTTCGTTAGTTTTAATTATATTTTCATTTACTATATATAGTGTATTTTTTTATAGATGACCAATTATTGCTCATAAACCAATAATCTACCTATATCCAGAACAAAAACAAGAAGTAAAAGTAGAACTAGAAGTAGAATGAAAATTGATAGCAGATTATCCAAGATATGATGAAGAAATAAAAGGTTGGGAAGTGACAGCATATCCAGATAGTACTATAATAGAAGATGAAAAAGAATATAGTTATCTATTTTGGGAAGCAGAATTTGAAAACAATGATTGGGATTTAAGTAGTTGATTTGTAGTAGAGTGAAAAGATGCAAGAGAATTTTTACAAGAGAAATTATCATATATATGATTAACACCAAAAGAATACAATGAATTTATAGTATATTGGTACCCAAAAATGATGAACAACAAATATAATCTAGTATATTTTGCATGACTAGATTATACATCAAAAGCACCATTAAACATCATACCAGAACCTGATTCTTTACTTAGAGTATTTACAGTGATAAAACCACTAAAAGAAAAAATAGATATACAAGAACAAGTTTTAGAAAGATTTGATAGAAAATGATTTAGTGTAGTAGAATGGTGATGAACTATTTTGGAATAATAAAAAAATAATTAAGATTTCTTAGTTATTTTTTTATACACTTAAAACATCATTGTCCGTGATCATTTGTCATACCGACTGCTTGCATAAACGCATAGATTATAGTAGAACCTACGAAATTCATATCTCTTTTTTTCAAGTCTTTTGATATAGCATCTGATAATTGAGTTTTTGTTTGATAATCACTCAATTTTTCGTGATTATTTACTATTTGTTTACCACCTATAAACTTCCATAGATAATTATAAAAACTACCAAATTCTTTTTGTATTTCTAAAAATGCTTTTGCATTTTTAGTTACTGATATGATTTTGAGTTTATTTCTAATAATTCATGGGTTTTGCATAAGATCTTCTTGTTTTTTTGAATCGTAATTTGCTATTTTTTCTGCATCAAAATTATCAAAAGCAATTCTATAATTTTCTCTCTTGTTAAGTACAGTTTCCCAAGAAATTCCAGCTTGTGCTCACTCCAAAATAAGCATCTCAAAAAGCTCTTTATCATCAGTCACTATTTCTCACCACTCATTGTCATGATAATCTACATAAAGGGGATTATTTAGATTTAACCAGTCACATCTTTTCATAGGTTTAGTTTATTAGATTTATAAGTAATTTAAATTTTTGTGATAAATTTCAAGACTTAAGAGTATTTTTAAATAGATTTAGAGTATTTTCTAATTCTTTATATCATTTTTCTTCTAATCTTTTTTGATTTACAGCATATCATTTTATTAGATATTCTTTTAGAATATTACTAACCCATTTACGAAAATTCATAGCTTTTTCAGAATTAGTCCTATATCATATAGATAAAATCATATCTAAATTATATATATTTTTATCTCTTTTAACTAATCTTTCTCATTCATTTTTAACTTGTGCATTTTTTGCACATGTTAAATTTTTATCTAGTTCTCAAGATCAATAAATATTTTTGATATGTCTTTGTATAGTTGTTCTATCTTTTCAAAAAATAGATGCAATTTGATAACTATCTAACCAAACAGTTTCTTCTTTAAAGTTTACTTGAACATCAATATCTCAAGTCTTATCTTTATATATTTGAATTTCTCCTTTATTCATAATAATATAATTATATACTAAATATATACTTATTATAATAATAAATATTAAATTACAAATTAAAAAAAATAAATATAATAGACTTAATTTAAATCTAAATACAAATTTATGCAAAAATCTAGAGATATTTGGAAAGCTAGAGAAAAAGAGCTAGTTTGAGTTGAAAATTGTCCTTTTTGTGACTCTCATTCTCAATGAGATTGTATTATTTGGAAAGGAAAATATTGGTATATTCAGCACAATATGTATCCATATCTTTGATTAAAAGAACATATTATGGCTGTACCTTTTTCACACAAAACTTTTACTTATGAATTAACAAGTGAAGAGTATAGCGAATTTAGCGAAGTGCAAAAATTTGTAAAAAGTTTTTTTTGAGATAGAGATTACTTTTCTTTTATTCGTGAATCATTGTCAAATAGAAGTATAGAGCATTTGCATTATCATTTTTTACCATGAGTTTTGAGAACTAGTAGAATAGAAAATATACTTAGAGAACAAGGGTTTTAATTTTTTTGCAATATTTAGAAAAACAAATTATTTTTCTCTTACTTGATTCTTAAATTTTTATCATATAATCAATACATTATTTTAGATTATACAATTTTATGAAGAAAAAAATAAAGAAGTTTTTTGCTATAGAGATATTTTTAACTACATTTATATTGGCTTTGCTTATAGTATTACTTAAGTTTTATATACCAGAACAATATCAATTTATAGAGCCTATTTCTATTTATGGTACTATTTTATCATCAGTTATATTTATC
Organism: Candidatus Altimarinota bacterium; assembly: GCA_013368515.1. Taxonomy (GTDB): domain Bacteria; phylum Patescibacteriota; class Gracilibacteria; order BD1-5; family UBA6164; genus JABWCI01. The sequence continues at coordinate 126,213 of JABWCI010000002.1, forward strand.
TATTGATTTATACTTTCTCCTTCTATAGCTGAATACAAAGAAAGTGAAAGGCTTTTAGTAGATATAGAATCTACACTTTGAAATATAAAGACAGATGCTAAATATTTTAAATTATTAAAAGATCAATATGATTTAGATTCATTTAATTTAGAATTTAGTAATATGCTTAATAACTTTTTTTATTATATAGCAGATGACAAAAAAAGTGATTTTTTAAATAGTTTTGAAAAGTTAAATTATTTAAGTTTAACTTGAGAAAAGGCTTGAATTACAGCAAATCATATAATTAGAATGAAACAAGAATTAAGTATACTTAAAAAAAGTTTTATAAGAGTAGTTCAAATTAAAGAAAAAGAATCATTGCCTAGGATTATTCATAAACTTAAAAACTTTATTAGTTTTATAGTTATAGTTATATTGTTATTATTGAATATGCCTGTTACAGAAGTAGATCTAATTTGAAAAATAGAAGAATCAATTATGTTATTTTTATTTTCATTTTTATATATTTACCTTTCTTTTATAATTACTTCTTTTGATAATCCTTTTGATAAAAGAAAATTTAGTTGATATCTAGATTTAAGTTTTATAAAAAATTTTGCATCAGATTTGATAACAAAAAAAGACTAATTTTAAATTAGTCTTTTTTATTATTCAAAACTTACAGTTGGTGCAGTTTCAGCTCATTCTTGGCTTTCAAATAAATTTTTTCTTTCAAATCAAAATATACTTGCAGCTATATTATTTGGAAATTTTCTTACAAATGTGTTAAATTCTTGAACTACTTCATTGTATCTCATTCTTTCAGTAGAAATCCTATTTTCTGTTCATTCAAGAGTTACTCTCAAATCAGCAAAACCTTGATTTGATTTTAAGTTTGGATAATTTTCTGTAACCATCAAAAGTCTAGATAATGCTTGAGAAATACCAGTTTGTTCTTTTTGAAATTCTGCCATTTCAGTTGCATCTGCTACATTTACATTCATTTTTGTTGCGCTAGCACGAGCTTGTACTACAGCCTCAAGAGTAGATTTTTCAAAATTTGCTTCTCATTTTACAGTATTTACTATATTTGGAATCAAATCCATTCTTCTTTGATATTGATTTTCAACTTGTGACCAAGCAGTATTAACTCATTCCTCCATAGTTACCATTGAATTGTATTTTCAAAAAAATACTACACCTAAAACAGCTAATATAGCCAAAGTTATAATTAAACCTTTTTTCATAATACATAAATTATAAAATTAAAATAAAAATTTTACCATTTTCCAGAACTTCATCATCATCCAAAACCTCATCATCAAAATCACCCAAATCATCATCTAGAACCTCATCATTTACCTCATCAATTTCATAGTTTTCATCATATTCATAATATCACTCAAATTACCCATGAAATAGCATTTATTATTATAAAATTAATAGTTTCTATTAATAAATATGCAATTGGTAAAGTTATTATATATCAAATTAACAAATATAAAAATATTTTTTTATGTTCTTTTTTATAATATAATGGTTTAAATAAAAATGATCATGCTAAAAATGCTATAACAACTAATATAATTAAAGAATCATCAGGGTTTTTATCATCTTTTTCTTTTGAAATAATACTTGTATCTCAAGAAAATGCTTTATCAAAATCATCTAAGGCTCAAATTATACCATCTTTGTATCTATTTTCTCTAAAAAGTATAAAATTGTTTTCTCAGATTTTATTTGTAAGTATATCTGGTAATACTCACTCTATTCAATAACCTGTTGATATATTCCATGCTCTATCATCTATAGCTATAAGTATGACAACTCAATTATCTTTATCTGCTTTTCAAACTCATAATTCATGTCATAGTTTAGTTCATATGCTTGATATATCTTCTCAGTCAGTAGTTTTTATAATTATAGTAAGTATTTCTGTTGTATATTTATTTTTGAGTTCTATTATTTTTTGTTCTATTTCTGTTTTTTCTTGATTATCTAATACTCAAACTTTGTCTATTACATATGAATTAATAGCTCATATGCTTTTTATATCAAAACTATATAATGTATTGAGAAAAAAATAGTATAACAAAAATAATAATAATATAATTTTTTTCATATTTTTTTATTTTTTATTTCTAAACTTTTTTATTATAAGAAAAAAAAGTATAAATAAAAATTATTTATACTTTTCAAATACTCTTGCAATATCTTTGTGAGATATCTCAAAAACTATATTGTTTTCTTTAAAAATTTCATTAAATCTATCAGCAAATGATTGATTTCATAAATCTATATTTAGTAATTCTTGATAAGATTTTTTTGATATTTTAAAATATTTTTCTAGCAGATATATAAACTTTTCATATTTAAATTTTAAACTGTTAAATATGTTTATATCAAATTCTGTATTATCTATAGTGTTATTTTTTATATACCAAGATAAAAATAATGCTTTTCTTTTGTCTTTTTCTTCTTGATTTTTAGCTATTAATTGAGCTGGTTTTTCTCTTGATTTATATTCACTAGTATTTTTATTTTCTTTTGAGTTTTTTAATTTCCAATTTAATACTTGAGTAAATAACTTTTGTAAAGCAGCACTATTTTTATAAAAATAATCTGTTTCTCATAGCTCATCATATATTTGTTTTATATAATTTACAATACTTTCGATAGAAAGATTTTTATCAAAATATAATCAGTGTAAAAATACAATAGGATCTATATCTTTTATAAATTTTTTTCTCAATATCTCTTGTAATCTTATAACTTTTTCTTTAAGTTTTATATGATTAGTTCTTCTAAATTTACAAGACTGCATATAAGAGTCTATATGATTTTGTCTTTTTATAAAATCATTTAAATTTAAGATTTCATTTTTATTTTCAAAATCTATTTCTTTATTTTCTAGTTTCATTTTTTATTAGTTATTTTTATATATTATAACTCAAAAATTTAATTATGTAAATTTTTTGTTTTAATTTAAAAAGTATGTTAAAATAATTTTAATTATGTAATGATATTAAAGTTATGTCAGAAAAAATAGATTTATGATTTGAAAAAGAGTCTGCTTACCAAGTATTCCCATTTCTTGATGATTATTGAGATCACATAAAAGATCCAGAAGTAATTTGAGAATGAAATTATTGAGTAGTTGTAGATGGTTGATATGAAAGAATATATAAACTTTGAAAAAATAAGGATTTTAGTGATGCTCTAAGAAGAGAATATAATGATCATTGTAAATTCTATCTTTGATATGAAAAAATAAAATCAAAGCCAGAAAATGAAAATAATCCTAAATATGCAAAACTTAGAATCCCAGAAGTACTTATAAATCCTCGTTTGATACAATGAAAAAATTCAAAAGAAGAATTATTTATATATGAAATGGAAAAAATTCATGGTCATAATTTACTATCATATTTGATAAGAGAAGAGCTACAGAAAATAAATATAGTAGTAAATTTAGATGATTACTCTGATAGGGAAATGGAATTATTATATTCTCAGCATATATGAAAATCTATAGATTTACTTAGAAATTGAGTTTTTATGGATTTGACAAATGAAGATAGAAAATTTATGAAGTCAGTTTGAAATTGAGTTATAAAATGAGTTTGAAATTCTTTTCCTTCACTATTATTTAAAAAATATTTTCCTGAATTGTATGAAGAAATATCAGAAATATTATTTGAATTGAAAAAAGCTTGATATAAACATACTGATTTGCATGCGAAAAATTTAATGATTTCTTTTGATAAAAATTGAAATCCAATAGTATATTTAATAGATTTTTGAATAGTTGATATTAAAAAATGATTATAAAAATATGAAAATAAGAAATACAAATAAAGAAACATCTATAATTTCATTTGAATGAATTGATTTTATGGAAACTAAAGTAAATGATATATTGCTTAGTAATATTGTTTCGTACTTAAAATCATGAGAAAATATGAAAAATTTTCATGTTTTACCAAACTGACTAAAAGAACATAAGATTTCAAGAGCAGGTTATAGGATGATAGAATTTCCTCCATTTATTGATAATGTAGAAAAGTTTAAATTATTTATAAACTCTCAAGATAGTTTATTTTGAGCTTTTGGTTATAATAATGCAGGTTATTTTATGTATGAATGATCTTTTTATCTTATAGTTTCAAAAACAGAAAACCGTTTTGATCCAAAATATGATTATGTAAGTTGAATTGTAAAAAATGCCTTACCAAAAAAATAAAACAATATAAAATAAAAAGTCCCCACCAAATGGTGGGGTTTTTGTTACTATTGATCAAATCTAGCCAATTGGCATGAGTCAATCACATTAGTAACTTTACTTTTGTAGCCCTTATCTTCAGCATAAACTGAAGCAAAGACTCCAAGAATTCTTTCTACGTTTGTTTCTCCTTTCGAAAGTTTGCTACGCAGTTTTTTATAATATGGCTTTGTATTCAAAGTATAGAAGTATTTAAAAACACTATCCATACTTGACTCAAAACTCATAAGACCTTTTTTTGTTGATAAACCAAAGTGGTTTTTTCTTACTTTTGCAGAATAACTTTTTCCGTTTCCGGTTTCAAGTATAGCTTGAGCAAGGATTACTGATGTAGGCATATTTTCAGATGCTATACCATCAGTTTCTTCTCTTGCATGCTCAATCAGTCCACTCATCTTTTCGATGTATTTATCATCGCAAGAAAATGCTTGATTTGAGCTTATTATTAACAATAAAAAAGTGAGAAAGTGTTTTATCTTCATCTTCAAAAAATCTCCAAAAAATTTAGGCGGCCATATCATAAAATAAATGGTAAATATTGCAAATTTTTTTTAAAAAAAAAGGTAGACTTTTTAAAAATCTATCCTTTAAGTTTTAATAATTTTTCTTCTTCATAGTTTCAGTAAAATTTCATATTTACTATAAAATCTATATCTACTCATATTTTTTCTAGTGATCTTCTTAATTGTAAGTTTTCTCACATTGAAAATACTCATGTATTTATTCAAAATGATAATAGATACATTTCTTCTAAATTTAATTCTGATTTTGTTAAATCTTCGTTATTTAATAATTTAAATAAAACTTTTCTAGAAGATATTTCACTAGAGGTATTTATCCAATCTCTTAGGTCTTCTTCATTTATATATCATGATTCCAAATATAATTTAAGTAAATATAAATCTACATCATTATTTGGCTCAGAATTATATATTATATCATATTTTATTCTAGCTATATTTGCTTTTATGACTTTATTTTTTTTATCTATAAAAGAAAAATCATGATTTACTCAATTTTCATGAGGTAATTTTTTTAATCATCTCGGAGTTGAATAATATCATTGTTTTAATTCATCTATAGATAATAAAGCTCATACTTCTCATTTAAAAATTGAAGTTACTTTTTCAGCCAAACTTATATTACAGATTTGGTATCATTTTGGTGCTAATAAAGCAGAGTTTCTATCTAAAAATCACATTTTAATTTTTTTAATTATATTATCTTGATTATAAAAGAAACTATATTTTTGTCAAAATAAATGGCTTTTGAATTACATTTTTATTTTATTATATTTATTAGATTTCTTAATTTATATTCTATTTTTCAGTGATCTTCTAATTCTATAAGTATAGTTGGTATCTTATATTTTTCATAGATATAAGTTTCCATAGTTCAAGTATATTCTGCAGTTCATCATTCATTTATCTCATATTCTTTAATTTTTTGTTTTTTAGTAGTGTCATTTTCAAAATCTATATCATATCTATAACTTGGTAGTATTTTTGATATCTCATATCAAAAATCTATTACTTTTTTATCATCTATAGAGTTATCTGGTATAAATAATATATTTCATTTTGAATGAAGAGAAATTATTTTATTAAACTTATATTTTTTTAAAGTTTCTACAATTATTCTAGTTTCAGCTTCACTCTCACAAGATTTTATTCATGTTAAAACATTTATTCAATTTTTAATAAAACTTGTTAATTCAAAATTTTTAGTACAAAAATTTCTATTTAAATCTACATTGTTTGCATTTGTTCTTCAATAAAGATAAGCATTATATTTTACATCACTATTTTTATAATATTCAAGTCATTCTGGATTTATAGTTGGTATAATAAACCATCAAGTTATATTTTCTTTTTCAAATTCTTTTATTAAATAATTTGCTGTTTCATAAGTTCCATATTCATATCAACCATGTATATTTGAAAATACTCAAAAGAATCAATTGTTAGGGTTTCATTTAAAATATGCAAAAATAGGAGCTCATCATTTTGTATATCATAAAATTATTTTATGAACTTTATTGTAAAATATATCTAATTCTTTATTTGTTTTATTTATAGAAAAATCAATAACTTTTATTATATTTTCTATATTTTCATCATTATTTTTATTATATTTTTGTAAGATGATTTTTGTTTTATAATATATTTTTAGATTTTTTTCTAAATCATTATTATTTGTTTTATTTATTATTTGATCTAATCATTTTTGAAGAGAAGAAGCTTTTATTTGTTTTGTTCATACAATTATATCTATATTTTCTAAATCATTTTGATTTCAAAAAGTTATACTTGGTATAAAAAATATAATTAAAAATATCAATAATTTTTTCATTATTTATTTTAGGAGAGTTAAAATATTTGCATGATTTTATCTAAAAAACTTATTTTTTCTAACTTTTTTAAATTTTTATGTCACTTTTTTAAATTATATCGTTATAATAAATACAAAGCCTTAAAAAATTTAATTTATAATTATATAAATATGAAAAAAATATTTTCTTTTTTTATTTTAACTTGTATACTTTTTTCTCAAGTTAGTGCTGAAGTTTGATGAACTATTACTAGAAGCTTGACTTCAACTCCTACTGTTTATAAAACAAGTGAAGAGTTTTTAAAAGCAGAAGGTAATACTTGTGAAGTAGCAACAGATGGTTGTAATACAATTACTATTTGGAATTGAGCTTTATGAGCAAGTACGATGATGTATTGTGAAGATATTTATGGTACAAATGGTCAAGAAAAATGGCAATGTAAAAAACAAAAAGAACCAGTTGTAGAAGAAGGTCCAACTATGTGTACTATGCAATATGATCCAGTTTGTGGAGTTGACTGAGTGACTTATGGTAATTCTTGTAGTGCTTGAAAAGTTAAAATAGCTTATACTTGAGAATGTAATTCAAATTCATGAAATATAGAAGTTTCTGATTGACTTACAAATGATGATAGATTATACAATCACATAAAAGCAACTCTTTCAAAAAAAGCTCAACAAAAAGTATGAATCGTTTTGAAAAAATATGAAACTAGAATCTCAAAATTTTCAGAAGGTAAAAAACAAGAAGTTAATACTAGTGTTATAAAAGCTCTTGAAAATGAAATTTTTAAAATAACTATGAAATATCCTCAAGATATAGCTTTACCTGAATCAGTTAATAATGCTTATCTTACTATTACACTTTTAAAAATGGAAATAGAAAAATTAAATATAAAATAAAAAAATCCCATATGGGATTTTTTTATTTTAAAAGTATATATCAGTTAGAATAATTTAGATTTCAGTTATAATCTCAATTATAATCAGGATTTTTTATACTTATATTTTCAAGTAAAACATATACTTCATATTTATTTCATTTTACATTAAAATCTAATTTACCATCAGTTATCTGAGTATTTTGAGTTTTTTTATAGTACTCGTATATCTCATTTATATTATTTTCTATGTCTATAGATTCAGTAATTATTCAATTTTCTATTATTTCTAATTTATTATTAACTATATCTATTTTTCAGTATATCTCACTATTATCATTACCATAATAAGTTATTTTTATTATTTTTTTATATCATTCTGTATTAATTGGAAATATATCCTTATTTCATCTATTTAGATATATAGTTTCTTGATTTAGATTTTCATAGTCATAGTAAGTTCTAACTTTTATATCTGAAGATATTTTTTCTACAACTTCCCAGTTACTCATTTTTTCTCAAAATTTGTAATTATAATCTCATTTAAATAAATCTTTTATATTTTCACAGTCACTATTATGACATAAATAACTTATTCAATTATATATTTCTTTTGATAGATCCTTATCTATATCTTCATAATTTTTAAGTGGTATTATGTTTCAATCTTTTAATATATTTGCTTTTATTAAATTGTTTTCTAATCTACTCATTTGTCTTGACTCTGGTAAACTAAAAACAGACCATGGTCATATAGAAATTATGATTGTAAAAAGCGTAAGTATAGCAGGAATAGCTCATAAGAATTTTTTCTTTGAGAATATCATAAACAATGAAATAATTAAAAGCCATACTCAAAATACAACTACAAAATATCTATTTGTTGTTAAGTCGTATTGTGCTATTCTCAGATATATAGCATAAAATAACATAAATATTTGAGGTATAACTACAAATGGAAATATTTTTCTAAAATTTTTAACAATAAAATTATTTTCCTCAAAAATATAACTAAACATATAAACAATATATCATAAAATTGAGAATCAAATTACAAGCCATGAGACTTCTCATTTTGGCCAATCAGAGAAATTTAAAAGTACTTTTATACTATAAGCATACAATATAATAAAATATATAGCTATAAATATAATTCAAATATATTTTACTAAGAAATCAAAGAATTTATTTTGTTTTGCTTCTTCATTTAAATCATTTTTTGGTATTTGAATAAGTCAAAATATGGGAGTTAATAGAGAAAGAGAAATGATTGCCCAGTTTTTATAAAACTCATCATTATAATTCCAACTTAAGTCAAAAAGTGTGAAAGTTGCTGAAATTCATATAGCTCATAATGCAAAAAGAACCAATCAAAATATAGTTGATATCAAAAAAACAACACTTATTTTATAAAAGTAAGGATAATAATTTTGGTTTTCGTTGTTTAATAAAGTACATTTTTTTAAAAATGGAGCAAAAAATATATAACTAATTATTCAAACCAAACTTAACATGAAAAATATTATATTTTCAAAGTCATCAGGATTGTTATTGAAAAATATAAAGAAAAGTATTCAAAAAATTATAGGTATTATTTGAAATAAACATTTTTTCTTTCTTTCTAAATTGTATTTTTCACTAGTTAAATAAACTCATATAGAAAAGAAAAAAGTAACTATAAGAGTAAAAATTCATTTTGTAAAATAAGTTTCAACTTCATTACTTAAATCAAAATTTATAACAACTATTAAAAGTATTAGATTTATGATTATATATAAGATTGATAATGGAAATCTTATTAATATATTTTTTAGATTCTGTATTAGATTTTCTAAGTTAAATATTTTTAACATATTTTATTTTTTAAATATTAAAATTTTTCTAAATAATTTATTTCATTTTGATTTAAAAATCTATATTTTCAAATTTCTAAATCTCATAATTGTATCTCTCATATGCTTAATCTATGCAACTTTACTACTTCATTGTTTATAGATAGAAGCATTTTTTTGATTTGATGAAATTTTCATTCACTTATAGAAAGTTCTATTTCGTTTTCACTCAATCTTTTTACCAAAGCAGGTTTGGTTATAAAATCATCTATTTTTACTCAAGATTCTAGTTTCTTAATATCATCTTCACTTAAAATCTCTTTTGCTTTTACATAATATTTTTTAAATATATCTTTTTTAGGATGTATAAGCTTGTGTATGAGTTTTCAGTTATTTGTTAACAATAATAATCAAGTTGTATCTACGTCTAATCTACCAACTATTTCAACTATTTCAATATAATAAGTATCACTTATTAGATGTTTATATGAAAGATAAGATGACTCATCTTTGTTACTTGAGACATAATTTACAGGTTTATTTAAAATCATATAAATATTTTCTTTATATATGATCTTTTTTCAATCTATTTCTATTTCATCATTATTTTTTAGTTTAAAATCTCATTTTAAACACATATTTCAATTTATATATATGAGTCACTGTTTAAAAAAATATGCGATATCTTTTCTACTAGCTATTCATATATTTGATAGATATTTATCTACTCTCATAATATTATTTTAATATATTTAATATTTTTTAATTATTATAATTATTTTTTTTTAAAATAAAAAAGTAAAATTTATTTGTTATTCTAGTATTTTTTATTAAAATATTTCAAATTTAATTTTAAATATTATTTTATGGCAAAAACATATATAGATTGAGCATCTTGCAAAGCAGTAAATGGACAATTTTGAGAATTTTTTAATATAAGTTTTAATGTTGAAAAATTACAACAATATGCAAACGAAAAAGGTTATGTAAATGTAGTTATGAGTAAAAGAAAAGAACCAGGTCAATATGGAGAAACTCATTATTTTACATTAAATGAATGGAATCCAGAAAATAGTCAAAATAATTCTAAACCATCTCAAAATAAATCAAATTCTGATGATATTTCAGTTGAGGACATACCATTTTAAAAATAAAGTCTAATAAACTTTATTTTTTTCATTTAAAAATAATAAAAAATATGACTACTATAGAACAAAAATACCTTGAGGCAACAAAAAATATATTGGAAAAGAACCTAAAAATATATGATGATATATATAGAGATTTTCCAGTTGTTTTAGTTTATGATTTAGATTCACCGATTTCAAGAGAGTTATCAAAATGATATATTGAAAATCTTAAAAATCATCCATTATCAGAAGTGATAGATTTTTCAAGTGCAAATAAAGAAGATTTGAAAACAAAATTATTATCACTTCAAGAAAACTCTACTGTTATACTAGTTCAATCTACAAATTTTATGTTAGATGATTTTAGAATAAGACTTAATTTAAATAATGCTTGAGTTTGATGCTTAGAACATAGACATCTAGCTTATATTTATGATGATCAAGTTGAAAATTATGCTGATGCTATTGAGTACAATACACCTCTTTATGAAGAATTGTGAGCAAAATTGAAATTACTCTCAGATAAGGCTGAAACTATGACTTTTATTTGTAATGATGGTTCAACACTAAAAGTAGAATGATGATTTGAAGATATGAAGTTAAATACTTGAAATTATGAGGGGAGAAATAGAGGATGAAACTTTCCTATATGAGAAAATTTTACAGAAAGCAAGGATTTTTCAAAAGTAAATTGAGAATTGACTATATATGCTTTTCCAAATGAAAAATTACAAGTTGAATTTTGTGAACCATTTAAAATTAAAATAAATGAAAGTATAGTAACTTGTGATGACTCAAAATGTCCTCCAAATTTCAGAAAAATACTTGATTTTATAGCACTTAGTGAAAATAATGAAGTTATGTTTAGAGAACTTTGATTCGGTTTAAATCCAGGAATAAGTAGGCAAAAACCAATTGCAGATATAAATGCTTATGAAAGACAATGTTGATTTCATATGAGTTTATGAAAAAAACATCAAATTTATAGATCAAAGATGCATAAAAGCGTAGTTCAAAGATATCATATAGATGTGTTTCCTGATATAAATGAGATATTTATAGATGATAAACTTGTTTTTGTAAAAGATAAATTTGTGATATAAAAAAATAGGATTTTAAAATCCTATTTTTTCTTTTTTCATTTTATTTTATCTTTTACTCTTTCAACTAATCACTTTTTAACTGGTTTAACTACTTCATCAACTGTAGTTTTTACATTTAATTGAACTTTTTCTATTTTTTTGTAAGCTATATCAGATTGTTCAATTTGTTCTATAAAATTTTTCATAAAAACTCAACCACTCATTTCATATTCTCTAGTTTTTCATTTATTGTTTGTTACTTTAAATTTTACACTATGAGTTCCATTATCATTTTCTTCTTTTAATTCTATTGAGATTATCTCAAAAGTATCTCATTTTTCAAAATCTCATTTTTTAGTTCAAACTGCATCTATATCTTTGTTTAAAATAAAAGTGTAATTTGGTTTTAACTTAATGTTTGCAAGAGTATCTCTTGTTGAATAATCTAATTTATTATGATTTTTAGACATATATTTTTTTATATAATAAGTAAATGAATAATAAATATTTTTAATAATAAATCAATGTTAAAATAAATTAATCTTGTAATTTTATAAAAAAATATATACTTATTTAAGCTATTTATTTGATATAATAATATAAAATATGAAATCTAGAATTAGTAAAATACTTGAAGAAATAGAAATAAAAAAGCAGGAATTAAAAGAAGAGTATCTTAAACTTATGGAAAAATACAATTTTTCTCTTATAAAATGAAAAATTGTATTTAGTAAAGAAGCAAGAGAAGCAAATAGAAAAAAAAGGATTTCTATATTTGAAAGTATATTTTCAGCTAGAGTTAGAGAAGTATTATCTATTCCTTTTATTTATTCTATGATAATTCCTGCTCTCATTTTAGATTTATTTTTGTTTATGTATCAAAATACTGCAATTAGACTATATGGTATTCCATTAGCTAAAAGATCAGATTATATAACTTTTGATAGAAAAGAATTAGATTATCTAAATTGGTTACAAAAAATAAATTGTTTATATTGCTCTTATGTAAATTGACTTTTTTCTTATGCAGTTGAGGTTGCTTGAAGAACAGAAAAATACTGGTGTCCAATTAAAAGTGCTAAGAAAATGAAGTGATGACACTATTGGGAAAAGTATTTTGCAGATTATGGAGATCCAGAGTGATTTAGAGAATGTTTTCAAAGTATAGAAGAATATAAAAAAGAAAAAGAAACTAAGTTGGTATAGTTTCTTTTTTTATATATTAAAAAAATATTTTGAATTTTTAAATATTATATCTGCTGTATATTCTATATTTTCTCATCTAAGTTCAGCTATTTTTTCTATAACATATTTTGTGAAAGCTGGTTCATTTTCTTCTTTTCATCTAAAAGGAGTTGGTGTCAGATAAGGACTGTCAGTCTCTGCTAGTATATTTTCTATAGGTATATTTATAGCTGTTTCTTGTACTTGTTTTGCACTACTAAAAGTAACTATTCCAGAAAAACTTATTTTGCATTTTGGAGAAAAATCTATCAACTTTTTTGCATAATCTAAATCTTCACTATAGCAATGAAATACAAAATTTTTGAAGTTTCTTTCTACTAGTATATCAAAAACATCATCTTTACTATCTCTATTGTGTATAATTATTGGTAGATTTAGTTTCTTTGCTAAATCAATTTGTCATATAAAAAAATCTTTTTGAGATTGTTTTTTATTTTGTATTATTTCTTTTTTTTCATTATCATTTAAATCAGAATTTTCTAGGTCTTTGTACATCCAATAATAATCAAGTCCACATTCTCAAATAGCTACTATTTTATCTTTATTTTCTATATATGTTTTTTCTAGAATTTCTATTGTTTTGTCTAGTTCTAAATTTCCTATATCGCAAGGATGAATACCAATAGTTGCATATATTTTAGAGTGTTTTTTAGTTAATTCTAAAACTTGTTTATTTGATTCTAGATTTGTTCAAATAACTATCATTGATTCTCAATCTTTAGAAAAGAAATTATTTATTAAGTCATCTTTATTTTTTATTTTATTAAGATAAGGATGACAATGAGTATCTATTATTTTTACCATAAGTATTTTTTTAAGAAAAAATCTCTCAATTTAGAGAGATTAAAATGTTAATCATGAAGTTGATAAATTGTATTTTTCACCACTATTATCATTAAAATTTGCATTTATCATATTTATTTGAGTAGATTCATTATTATTTTTTGTTGCTATAATTTCTACTATATTATTATTCTTAAATACATTTTTTCAAGATATATTAACTATATAAGTTTCAAATCAAGTATTTTTTTCTCATAGAAGCATATTTTCTCATAAATCAGATTTTACTTCTTTTATCTCAAGTAAATTTGGATTATAAGTTATAGAAAATGATAGATTTTTAGCCTCTAAAATATCTTTTGAATTTTTTATTAATATTTTATCATCTTTTTTTTCTATGTACAAATCAGCTTTTATTTCGGATTGATTACTATCTAGAACAGAAGTTTTAAGCTTATTTCATATATTTGTCCCATCAACAAGAAAAATATTTATTCATATAGCTAAAACTAGACTTGTAATTATTATACCTAGATTTGATATAGTATTTTGTTTTTGATATTTTTGTAAAAAATCTTTCATTTTTTCAAGTTTTATTTGTTAATTGTATACATTTTATAAAAAATATTTTTTTTGTAAAGTTTATACTAGTAATACTTTAAAAATTGATTTTTTCTTACTGCGGAACTCGTTTACACTCAAACAGTCCTCGTTTCAAAAAAATTAAATTTCAAAGTACTTTTATTATATTATAGAGTGATTTTCTAGTGTTTCTATTTGTTTTTTTGTCAAAATTTCACTTAGTTCTTCTATACTTATATTTTTTAGATTTTCTACACTAGAGTATTTTTTAAGTAATTTACTTCTAGTTTTTGGTCAAAATCAAGGCAGACTTTCTAGTATATTTTTCTTCATAGATTTTATTCTACTATCTCTATTAAATGTTATAGCAAATCTATGAGCCTCATCTCTTATTTTTTGCACTAATTTAAGCTCACTTGTATCTTTATCTAAAACTATTTTTATAAATTCATTATTTTCATCTATTATAAATAATTCTTCCTCTTTTTTAGCTATTGATACAATTTGTAAATCTTCTATTAATTTTTTTATTTCTTCGTTTTCTATTTCTTTTTTATAATCTTTTATTATTTCTACCACACTTGATAATTGACCTTTTCAACCATCTATTATTATCAAATCAGGTATTATGCTCGTATTTTCTATTTCTTTTAATCTTCTAGTAATAACTTCTCTCATAGAATCAAAATCATTTATTTTTTGTTCTTCTAGAGTTTTTATCTTGTATTTTCTATATTTACTAGTATTGCTTTTACCATTTTCAATTATACTTCTACTTGCAACTGTATGGTTTCCTGAAATATGACTTATATCATTACACTCAAAAATAATACTTTTATTTATTTGTTTATATCATAAATAATCAAGTAAATTTATCATATTTTGTTTTGTGAATCACTTTGTACTAAGCGAATCAAGATGAGATTTATAAGCATATTCATATGTGTTTTTATAACACAAATCAAGTAATTCTTTTTTTGTTCATATCTTAGGAATTTCTGTTTTAATTTCTTTTATATAAAAATCAACTTGAAAGGGGATTATATAAGTGATTTTTTCTTCTATATTTTTTGCAAAATCATTTTCTATAAAATTTTTTAATAATTCATTTTTATCTTCTTCTAGAGAAAATTTGATTTCAAAGTTATAAAATCAAGTTATTTTACCATTTTTAATTTCTATCATTCAAATAAAAAATTTTTCAAATTTTTCTATAAAATTTACTATATTATAATCTCAAGATATACCATCTCTAACTATTTGATTTTCTTCTAGTGTTTTTATACTTTCTAAATCAAGTTTTAGTTTTGCAGCTTCTTCAAATTTGAGTTCACTTGCTTTTTTTCTCATATCACTTTCTATTTCTTGCTTTATTTTAGAAGTATTTCACTTTAAAAAGTGTTTTATTTGTTCTATTTTTTCATTGTAAGCAATTATTTTATCATTTTCTTTTAAACAAGGACCAGAACATCTTTTTATATAATAATCCATACAAGGAATTTTTGTATTTCATATATTGTTTATGCTTAAACTTCAATCAATTTCTTTTTTAAATTGTAAATCGCAACTTCTATAACCAAAGATTTTTCTTGAAATCTTAAGTATATTATTTACATAATTTGTGCTTGTATATGGTCAAAAATAAGTTCAAGTTTTTCATTTTTGTCTTGTTTTTATTACTTGAGGAATATATTCATTTGTTATTTTAATGTAAGTATGATTTTTACCATCTTTCATCAATATATTATACTTTGGTTCATGTTTTTTTATGAGTGTTGTTTCTAAAATTAAACTTTCTGTTTCATTGTTTGTAAGAATAGTTTTTATATCAAATATGGCTTCAACCATTTTTTGTTTTGCAAAGTTTAGTTTACTTTTTCAGTTAAAATAAGAATTTACACGAGAAAAAAGATTTACACTCTTTCAAATGTAAATTATAACTCAAGATTCATTAAAAAACTGGTAAACACCAGGAGATTTTGGTAGATTTTTAAGTATTTTTTCTATATCTTGCATATTATCTTAGATCAATTGTTCAAAGTTCTTTTTCTATTTGTTTTATTTTTTCTTCTAGGATTTCTTCTTTTTTTGTTTTTTCTTTTTTCTTGTCTAAATAATTTCAAACAACTCAACCAAGAGCATCCATTATCATATCAAATTTATCTTGTTCTATATCTTCATCACTTTCTTCATTCATTATAGATTCTATTAAAACTACTGCTTTATATGGTGATACTGCATTTGCTAGAGCAAAAGAATCATCTCATATCTTATGAATAAGTAAATCTCATTTTGAAAATATCTTATCTATTATACCATTTTGTTCTACTCAAACTCACTCTATATTTTCATAGCTTACACTATCACTTTTTGATTTAAAAAGTGACCGTTCAAGCCATATAATTCATACATTTGTTATTATCCAAACATCGTTATACCAATCAAAAATATCATAAACAAGTTTTATGTAAACTATTATGAGATATATTTCTAAAAAATAGAATGGAACAAGAGTTTGTATACTTATAGAATTGTAATAAAACATAGCTGGAAGTATAGCAAAAAGACTTAGTTTAACTAGTAGTCAATTCAATATACCAATAGGATGAGTATGAATTATCTCTATCATTTCTTGTCATTCTGGTACATATTTTCAAAAGAAATTTTGATCAAATTTGTTCATAATTATTTTAGTTTAAGCATCACAGGACAATGATCACTTCACATTACATCTGTTAAATAATCTATATTTTCTACATCATTTATAAGTTCTTTATTTACTACAAAATAATCAATTCTCCATCAAACATTTCTAGGTCTAGCTCCAGCTCTGTAGCTCCACCAACTATAAACATCTGTTTTAGTAGGATTAAAATATCTCCAAACATCTAGGTTTCAATCATTTATAAAATCTCATATTGTAGCTCTTTCAATCGGTAAAAATCATATACTATCTTCATTTTCTTTTGGACGAGCTATATCTATTTCTGTATGACAAATATTGTAATCTCAAGTAATTATTACTTGTTTTCATTCACTTTTTAATTTTCTAGTATAAGATTTCAAGTGTTCATAAAATTCTAGTTTATAACTTACCATTTCAGTTCCATCTGCTCTAGTTCAACCATTTGGAAAATATCAATTAAGTAAAACTATATGTTTTTTTTCTCATCATTTTTTATAAAAAAATTCTAGTTCAGTTACTCTTCAGTCATCATGAAAATGATCTATTTCTCAGAAATCATTTTTTGTATCAATTACTTCAATATTTTCTCTAAAAAATATAGCAGTTCAAGCATATCAAGCTTTTGTTCAAGTATGCCATATATATTTGTATCAATCTATGTTTCCTACCTCTTTTAAAAATTGAGCTTCAAATGCTTTAGTTTCTTGAAGACAAAAAATATCAGGATTTTGCTTTATTATAAACTCTTTAAATCATTTTTGAGCAACAGCTCTTATTCAATTTACATTCCAGCTAATTATTTTCATATTTTTAAATTAATACTATTAATTCTATTTTAATTATTATAATTAAAAGTAAAGAAAAAATCCTTGAAAAAAAAATAAAAATCATATAATAATCAGGCATTTTAATTTCTTAAAATAATAAAAAAATGACAAAAGAAAAAAAAAATAATATAGAAGAAAAAGAATTAGAACAAGAAGCACAAGAAGAAATTTCTCAAATAGAAAATGAATTTTGAGAGATAGATGAGGCAAAACTAGAAGAAGCTCAAAATCCAGAGGAATTCAAATGTAGAGATATGCTTGCAAAAGTAAGTGCTGATTTTGATAATTATAAAAAAAGAGTAGAAAGAGATAAACTTGATATGATTTTTTTTCTTAAAAATGATATATTAAAAAAAATATTACCTAGAGTTGATGACTTAGATAGAATTATAAAAAACACAACAGAGGATTTGAAAAATAATGCTTTGTATGAATGAGTTGTTTCTATTCAGTCTAAATTACTTAGTGATTTAGAAAAGATGTGAGTAAGGCCTTTTGATTCTATTTGACAATCAGTAGATCCAAATAAACACGATGTCATGACTGCTGTTCCTTGAAAAGAAACTTGAATTATATTCGATGAATTTGAAAAATGATTTATGTTAGAAGATAAAGTTTTAAGACATGCTAAAGTAATAGTATGAGCATAAAAGATTTTATATATTATAAAATAACTAGATATTTTGTCTAGTTATTTTGTTTACAAAATCTTGTTAAAATGTTAAAATATATATACTTAAAAAGATTTTTTGAAAATTATTTTTAGTTTTTAAATGATTTTTGAAAAGCATTTCTTTAAATTGTAGTGGCTATGTAGTGCTATTTTTGATAGTTGTTATATATTTATTGAAATTTTAGTTTATAAAAATTTTTAATGAAGTATCTACAGAGATTTATCTTAATACTTTTATCATATTTTTCAATATTTATGTTTTTTAATGCTGAGCTAGTGTATAGCTCTTTTTCCGGTTATGAAACTCAAATATTTGAATGATCAAATGACATAAAAGTAAAAAAATTACAAGAAGTTTTTTCATGATTGTGATTATATAATTGAAGCATAGATGGTAATTTTTCATCAATAAAAGATAGTTTACTTTCTTATCAAAAGAAAGCATGAATTATAATAAATGATGATGACCATTGAGCTTGATATTTTTGAAAACAAACCTTAGAAGCTTTGGAAAGAGATTTTTGAGATAGATTTTTACAATTAAAAGAGACATTTTTAAAAATTGATGAACCATCAAAAGAAGAAAGATATTTTTATGTGACAGCATATTACTCACCATTACCATGACAAGAAAAATATTTAAGAGGTGATTATGAGGCTGAAATTAGATTGAATTGAAATTGAGTAAAATGAGCAAGTTGAAAAGAAGTTTTTCCTTGAATGATAGCTGCTCCAAGAAATTATGCTTTTTGAACTAAAATATATTTAGAATGAGTTTGAGTTTGAAGTGTAGAAGATAGATGAGGTGCAATCGTTAATTCATGAGAAAGATGACATGATTACGATAGACTTGATATTTGGATGTGATATGGAGATGAGTGATTACAAAGAGCATTAAAATGGTGAACTAGAAAAGTAAAATGAAAAGTTTTAGAATGAAATCAAGCTATAACAATTGAGTTTAATACTTCTCCAGTAACAAAATATAGAGGTCTTGTAGTTGATGCTGAAAAACCTGTTGATACAAGTGTAAAAGATTTACAGTCATTATTAAGTGATATGGGGCTTTATAATGGTGAAATTGATTGAGATTATTCAAAAGTTAAAAATATATTGATAAAATATCAAATAGAAAAATGAATTATTGAAGATGAATTTGATGAGCAAGCTTGATATTTTTGAGAAAAAACTTATGCAGCAATAAGAAAACAATTTTGAATTGTAGGAGATGATTTATTTATATATAAATATATAGAATCTTGAGCATTAAGCGAACTTAGTATTATAGAAAAAAATAATTTAGAAATTGTTAAGATTCAACTCGAAAAACTTTTAGCAAAAAAATATAGTTGAAATACTATAAAAATAGAAAAATTTAAAAATACTTTAAAAACTACTATTGATAAAACAGTAGATACTATAAATAATTCAAAAAAGAAAAGTGAATTAATTTATTTTAGAGATATACTATAAAAATAAGCCTGGTCAAGGCTTATTTTTTGTTGCCATTAATTTATTATGATAAAATTTATTATATATTTTATTGTTATTAATAGTTATTAAATGAAAAAAATATTATCTTTTATTACTTTATTATTTATTGTATTTGGATTTATTCCTCAAAATGTTGAAGCTATGTCAGATACTTGATATTTTGTTGTTACTGCATATTATTCGCCATTACCAAATCAAAAAAGTTATCTTACATGAAATTATAAATCAGAAATAAGATTAAATTGACAATGAATAGCTTGAGCAAGTTGAAAAAAAGTTTTTTCTGGTATGCTTGCTTGACCAAAAACTTATGCTTTTTGAACTAAAATATATCTAGAATGACTTGGTGTTTGAGAGATATCAGATAGATGATGAGCTATTGTATCAGCTTGAAATAGATGATATAGTCATGATAGACTTGATATCTGGGTTGGTTATTGAGATGAGTGATTACAAAGAGCATTATATTGGGGAAAAAGAACTGTAAAATGAAATATAATAAGTAGTGATTCTAAAGTTACACTTGATTATACAAAAATGCCAGCTCCAAATTGGACTACAACTTGATTAAAACCAAAAGAAGATGTTTTTACATACTCTCTTTGAGTTTGATCTGATTCAGTAAAAGTTAAAAAATTACAACAATTTTTAAAAGATTTAGATTTATATACTTGAGAAGTAAATTGAATTTATAATGATGAAATTATCTCTATTGTTTACAATTTTCAAATTGATAATGAAATATTATCTTCAAAAAATGATATTTGAGCATGATATTGGGGAAATATAACTAGAGATAAGTTTAAAAAAGCATATTTAAATGGAGAGTTTGATGAATTAAAAACACAAAAAAATGAAGTTAATCAAGAAATGAAAATAGAAGTTAAATCAATTGAAACTAAAAAAGAAGAAAAACAAAGTCCAGTAGTTATTAGTACTGAAATAAAAAAAGAAAATGAAGACTTAGATATTTTTAATTTACCATTATCATGAATTGAAAATACTAAAAAACTACAATCAATTTTAAAAGAATTATCACTTTATAATGGTGAATTAACTTGAAATTATAATGATATAACTGATAGTATTTATAATTTTCAATTAAACGAATGACTTGTTAAAAATGTATGAGATATTTGAGCTTGATTTTATGGTCCAAAAACTAGAGAATCTTTAAAAAATAAGTATTTAAATTATAAAAAAGAGTTAGAAGAAGCTGAAAAGATTAGACAAGAAGAAGAAAAAAGAAGAAAAGAATTAGAAGATAAATATAGAGAAATAGAAAAAAGTGTATTAGAAGAAGTTAATGAAAAAACTAAAGATTTACTTTGAGTTAAGTTTTGAGAGGTATCTCCTAGAGTTAGAGAACTACAATTAACTTTAAAAGAGTTGTGATATTTTAGCGAAAAAGATACAGCTATTTATTGAGAAAAAACAAAAGAGTCACTTGCGTTATTTCAACTAGAAAATGATTTAATTGATAGTTTAGATAGTCAATATGCATGAATTTTATGAGAAAGAACATTTTTTGTTTTAAAAACTAAACTTGAAGAGAAATATCTTGATTCTAAATTGAATGAAAATACGGATTTGCTTGAATTTGTAAGTGTAATTAATAATACAAGTTTATAAAAAATACTCCTTAGAAAGCGAGTATTTTTTTAGAAAATAATTATAGTATTTTCTTTTTTTAACTTCATTTCTTTTATTTCTTTTATTGTTTTATTATTTTTACCATTTATAAATTTAATTACTTCAGCTATATTTGCTTCACTAAGTCATATGGTAGAATTATTATTACTTATATAATATATATGTCTGACTATTTCTTTTTGAAGTAGGGAAGATAATTTAATAAAATCATTTATATAAAAATAACCATTTATTTCTAGAGTATTTATTTTATATTTTCAGCTATTAAAAATCAAAATTCATTGTTCATACAAAAAATCATTTACTTGTTTATCTAAAAATTCTTTTATTTCTTCAAAATGACTAATTAAATTTGAAATATTTGATTTATAATTTCAATTTATTTTTTCAAATTGAGGAATTATATCGTGTCTTAATTTATTTCTAGATATATCTGTATCAAAATTGGATTCATCTATCTTGTATTCTAGTTTATTTTCATCTAGATAATTTAAAATTTCTTTTTTTTCTGTGTTTATAAGTGGTCTAAGTATATTTCATGATTTTTCAGTCATATTTATAAGACCAGTTAATTTAGTTCATCTTACTAGATTAAAGAAAAAAGTTTCTATTTTATCATCTAAATGGTGTCATGTAATTACTTTGTCAGTGTTATATATATTTAAAATAGCATTTAAAAAAGCATATCTTTTTTCTCTTGCAACTTCTTCCAATCATAGACTTGGGTAAAAATTATCTCTTATTTCTTTGATTTTTGCACTTCAAATTTCTACTTTAAATCATATTTTTTCTCATAGCTTTTCTAAAAAAACTTCTTCATCATCTGCCTCTTTTCTTAATTTATGATTAAAATAGCATACTACTAAGTTTTTTGCATACTTTGTTTTAATTATTTCATATAACAAAAACATACTATCTGGTCAAGTTGAACAAGCTAGTATTATTGGCTCATTTTCTTTATAATATTTTTCAAGAAATTTATTTATATCAAGATTCATTTTTATTTTATATTTAATAATATTTTTATTATATCAATTAATTTTATTTTTAAAATTTTTTTAAAATAATAAAGAGCAGCTCTAGGCTACTCTTTATTTCAAGCATATGTGCTTAGAATTGTCTCCTCCAAATCACTTTTTAGTATTTGTAGTCGCAACATCTCTGATTGGGTTATTTCTTCATTTTCTTGCTTGTCTTTTGAAACAAAAATGAATACGTTTTGACTGATTCTTACAATCACATCGTATTTATCTTTAAAGACATCAACAAAACCTTTGATATCACCGATTTTCATATTGACAATATTTCTGAAGTCAAGATGATAGAACCAGTAAGCCAAATATTCACTAGAGTTTGAAACCAAAGAGTAATCAAAGATTATTCTGTAGTTTTCACCATCTTTTACGAACACTATTGCGTCCATATAGTTGGTTTCAAGCTCAAATGTTTTCAAGATTTTTTTAAGATGTTCTTGTTCATCTTTTGTTAAATAACTATCACTTTCTGACATATGTGTCTCCTTTTTCTGCAAAAATGCCTATACATTTTAAGTAAAATAGATTAAAGTCAAGTTATATATTTTTATTTCTTTTTTGTATAAAATCCAAGAAATTGTCATCAGGAGCTATTTTATTTAATATTTCTTTATTACATTTATTACATTTATGTTTTATCATCCATCATTTATTTTTTTTATGATCTATATCAATTGGTTTCATTATTCATAAACAACTTGAAGCTCTGTCTCAAGGGAAGTCTTTATCCATATGTTTACTATACAAACAAAAAGGACAGTGATTGCGAGCACTCCCTTCTGGATGTTTTTCTATAGTTTTTGAGCAGTTTTCACAAATAAAACTTTCATTTATCATTTTAAATGCCATACCTATTTAACATAATATATATTTTGTATTAAAAAATAAAGTTAGATTAAAACTAACTTTATTTTTGTAATATGTAAAACATTACTCAAAAAACTGAAAATATCAATCAAATTAACCAAAGTCTAAAAACGACATTTTCTTCAGACCATCAAATTGCCTCAAGATGGTGATGGAAAGGTGCTATTTTAAATATTTTTTTACCATTTCTTAATTTTTTACTAGTTAATTGAATAATTACTGATAATGTTTCAAATATAAATATAGCTCAAACCACAAAAAGTATAAAAATAGTATTTGTAATCATCGCCATAATTCATAGATTTGCTCATAATGCCAAACTTCAGACATCTCACATATAAAACTTAGCAGGTTTTACATTGAACCATAAAAATGCAATTAATGCTCAAACTATAGTTATACAAAGTGTTGAAAGTAAAAACATTCATTGGTCATATGTAATATAAGCATAAACACTATAAGCAAAGAGTAGTAGTCATCAAGCAAGTCAATCAAGTCAATCTGTTATATTTACACTATTTGCACTTGCAACTATTACAAATATAAAAAGAGGTATAAATAAAACTCATAATTTTAATCATTCAATTATTCATAGATTTAATCATATATTTCACCAATCAAGTTTAAAATAAAACCAAAGTGATCATAAAAGTGCAAATATTAGAAGCCAAAACATTTTGAATCTAGCTGATAATCATTTTGTTCTTCATATTCATCTTATGTTCATATAATCATCTATCATTCATAAAAATCAAACTGTTGCTAATGTAAAAATCGATAGATAAGTTTCTTTTTGATTTAGTAGATTGTTATTTATGAGTCAAAATTCTTGTAAAAAAATACTTAAGATAACCATTAAGAATGTTATTGCTAATATAATTGCTCATCACATAGTAGGTGTACCAGTTTTATTTTTATGTAGTTTTAAAAATTCTACTGCTTTTCATAAAGTTGCTTCTTCTCTTATTTGTTTTCCTAGTTTAAACTCAATTAAAAAATTTATAAAATATGGAATTATAAACATTCAAATTATAAAAGTTGCTATACCAAATGAAAATATTTGTACTATATACGGTGAGCTCATTATTTTTATTTTTATTAATTATTACCTTTAAATATTATTTCAAAGTTTAGATTTTACAAGTTTACTTTACAAAAATAAATATATTTATAAACTTATTTTCAATGAATAACGGAATAATTTTTAACAAAAAAGATAATTTTTTTGTAGAATTTAATTATTCTGTTATTCCTTAGATTTTAAAAATAATAAAAATAAATGATACCTACAAAAATAATATTATCATCAAACCAAAGAATAATAGAAATAGCTATTGCAAAATATAACTTACAAAAAATAAATAATGAGAATGATTTGGATATATTTGAAGCAAATATTAAAAATGAAACTGAAAATGAAAAAATTGTTTTTATTAATATTATTAAAAATTTAGATTTAGTTTTTACTCATATAGAAGAAAATTATATTTATGATAAGATAATAAATATAGATGAATCTAAAGTTTTTATGAATTTTGAATTAAAAACAGGGGATATAGTTATACCAAATACTTTTACAACTTTAAATAATGAAAATAAAGCTTTTTTTGTTGATAGTGTTATTTGAGAAAACTATGACTTACTTAAATTTTGACTTATTTTAAATGGTATTTGTCTTTCAGTTTGAAATAAAAAAATAGAAGATTTAGAAGAATTAAAAGAAGATTTTTATGCTGATATAATTGATGTAAATTCTTATGATTTAATAGAAAAAAATACAAAATTAAATAATGATTCTATTTTTTCTGCAATAAAAATAGTAGTTTGAGAAGAAGATGAACTTTTAGACGAGTATTATATAAATGCTTTAAATATACTTGATTTAATTTATTAAAAAATGACTCGCTTTGCGAGTCATTTTTTAAAGGAAATACGGAATAATTCAAAAATGTTAAATTTTTTTAACATTTCATTTCGTAAATAAAATCTAAAAATTATTTCAAAACTCGCCTTTTTAAGGCTCAAACAGTTGAAACATTTTTGATTTTATAATTACTTATTACATTAAAAATTTAAATATTTTTTCATTTATTCCGTTATTCCTTAGTATTTTTCTGTAAAAATATTTTCTTTTTCAAATCATTTTTCTAGGAGTATTTCAATTGATGAATCAATCATATTTGGTGTTCCACAGATATAAACTTCTTTAAAAGTATCTTTAGTTTCATAGTCTAAAAAGTCAGTTATATATCATTTTTTATATGTGATAGTTTCTTCTCTACTTAGATATACTTCAAAATCAAAGTTATTATACTCTTTTTTTAGATTATTTAATTCATCTATATAAAATAAATCAGCATTTGTTCTAGCTCAAAAAATAAGCTTAAAATTACAATTTAGATTATATTTTAATCAATAAGTTATTTGATTATAAAGAGGAACAAATCAAGTACCAGTTCATAAAAATAATTTATTATTTTCATTTTCTTTAAGTGTAAAATGTCATGCTGGTCCTACTCATCTAACACTCGTTCATATTTCAAGTTCACATAAATATTTACTTCATCATTTACCTCATTCATTAAGTTCCCGTTTTTTTATAATTAATTTTAATTGTTTTCAAGTTTCTTCAAGTATAGAATAAGCTCTTCATCAAACAGGAATTAAAAAAGTAATAAATTGACCAGGTTTAAAATTGAAGTTATTTTCTGCTTCGAAAATAAGTTCAAATATATTATCCGTGAGATTTTTTTTATTTATTAGTTTAAAATTTTGTAACACTTTTTTACAGTTAAATAGTATTTTTTTGATTATATAAATTTTGTTAATAAAATCAAAAAAACTTAAAAAGACGAGCGAAGCTCGTCTTTTTTCTCCCTGCAAAATCACCAATTTTATTGGATTTTAATTTTTCTTGCGAGGTACTCGGTAATCTCTTCATCATTGAGACAACCGTTTTGAACTGTTCTGTAGATGGCTCTTCTGTCATCAGCAGGAATTGTTGATTTGAAGCAAATCCCGTGATTATTTTGTGCAATTGCACAAACACGTTTTTTTACCTCAGGGTCAATAGATACAGTGTTCATGTTTGAAAATCTCCTTTTTTCTAGAAAGTGACAATCACAAGCTAGCTAGGTTTTTAATCCTAGACTTTTATTATATAAAACTATACTTTAGTTTTCAAAAGTTTTTTACTATTTTAATATAGAAAGTAACTCATTAGATATTTTTTTAGATTCTTCTATTAATTTTATAACTTCAGGTGTAAAATCATAATCTCTAATATCTTTTCTTCTACCTGAACTAAATATATCAGTTTCTCATTTGAATCATAATAAGGCTTTTAATAATGCTTCTTTTTCTTCTTTATTTGGAAAAGTTTCATTGAAATGTTTTCAAGTTTTTTCTTGAAATCTTTTTAAAAATTCTTTTTTCCATTCTTTAAATTTTTTGAAGTTAAATGTATATGAGTTTCCATATTCATCTATTTTTAAATTTTGACTTGTACCACTTTTCATAATCTCTTTACAAATTAGTTTATATTTTTATTATTCTACTATAAATATTAATAAAATCATAATTTTATGAAAAAAATATATCTAATTGATGGAAACAGCTTTATCTATCGTATGTTTTTTGCACTTCCTGAATTTGCAACAAAAGATTGAACTGTTGTAAATGCACTTTTTGGTATGGCAAAATTTTTTGTTAGTACTCTTGTAAAAGAAAATCCAGATTATCTTATATTTGTAAAAGATGCTCCAGGAGATAATTTTCGTAATCACTTGTATAGTGAATATAAGGCTACAAGAGATCGTATGCCAGATAATTTAAGAAGTCAAATGTCACTTATAGAAGAAATGATAGAAAAACTTTGAGTTGAAACTATAGAAATAAGTGGTTATGAAGCAGATGATGTTATTTGAACTTTAGCAAAAAAATTTGATTGAAATAAAGATTTTGAAATAGATATATTAACTTGAGATAAAGATTTATATAGTTTAGTGTCAGAAAATATAAAAATTTATGATACTATGAAAAAACAAAAGTTTTGACCAGTAGAAGCAAAACAAAAGTTTTGAGTAGAATCAAAATTGATTATTGATTATCTATCAATAGTTTGAGATAAAGCTGATAATATACCAGGCATTGATTGATTTTGACCTGCAAAAGCAGTCGATTTAATAAATTATATTTGAACTATTGAAAGTATATATGAAATAGTAGAAAGAATAAATTCTTGAGAAAGATTTGAAGATATATTTTCTAGTCTAGATTCTGAATCATTTAAAAAATTAAATACTTGTTTTAAATGAAAAACTTTTGAAAAATTAACTTCATCAAAAGAAGATGCTTTTCTTAGTAAGAAATTGGCAACTATAGATTTAGATGTTAAATTAGATAATTTTGATATAGAAAGATTTTCTTTTAAACCAGAAACATTTTTAAATGAAGATATTTTATCATTTTTTGAAAAATATGAATTTAATTCTCTTGTTTGAGATTCTTGAGTAAATAAACTCCAAACTTGGAAAGATCTAAATCTAAAAGTTCATATAATTGATAATGATGAAAATCTAGCTAAATTACTTGAGTCAATTAAAAAAGAGAGTAAAATAGTATTAGATACTGAAACAACATGACTTGATATAATGAAAGCTGAGCTTGTTTGAATATCTATTTACTTAGATGACAATAGGATTTATTATATAAATAGATTACATAATTGAAATTGAGTTAGTGGTGTAAAATTGAAAAATTTTTTAAAAACTATTTTTGATATGGATTTACTTATTGTATGACATAATTTAAAATATGATTTACAAATAATTGATATGTTTTTGTCTAGAGATTTTGAAGAAAGTAATGAAAGTTTTAGTTGACAAATAAGTCTAGCTATATAAAATATGAGTTCAATATTATATTAAAATTTAATGAAAAAATATGTTTAAAAGAATATTTTTATTTTTGGTTACTAATCTTGCTATAATTATAGTACTTAGTTTTGCTATATTTTTAGTTGAAAGATTTTTTTGAATTGATGTAACTTGATATGTTTGAGGTTGATATATTTGATTGCTTATATTTGCTCTTATTTTCTGATTTGGTTGAGCTTTTATAAGTTTAATGATGTCTAGATGGATTGCAAAAAGAGCTTATTCAATTGAGCCTGTTAATATTGAAGATTATTCAAGACTTGATTCTAAACAAAAACTTGTTTATGATCTAGTAAGAGATATAGCAGAAAGAAATCATATAAATATGCCAGAAGTATGATTTTATGCTTCTCCTGAAGCAAATGCTTTTGCAACATGAGCAACAAAAAATAGTTCATTAGTTGCTGTCTCAAGCGGATTATTAAATACTATGCAAAATAATGAAATAGAGTGAGTTATAGCTCATGAAATGGCACATATTTTGAACTGAGATATGGTTACTATGACTTTATTACAATGAGTTTTGAATACTTTTGTTATATTTATCTCAAGAGTCTTGGCATGAATTGTAGATACTTATTTAAATAAATGAGAAAAAAGTGATGGACCTTCTTGGGCATATATAGGTTTATCAATGTTATTTGAAATTATATTTGGTATATTAGCTTCTCTTATTGCTATGTGGTTCTCTAGACATAGAGAATATAGAGCTGATGCTTGAAGTGCTAATATAGTTTGAAAAGATAAAATGATTGCTGCATTACAAGCTTTAAAAAAGATGCAATCAATAGCATCTTCAGATGATTCAAAATTAGCTGCAATGAAAATTTCAACTAAATGAAGAGGCGGAATTATGTCTTTATTTTCTACTCATCCAGATTTAGATGATAGAATAAATGCTTTACTAGAATTAAAAATGTAATTATAAAACTAGACATTAATCAAATGTCTAGTTTTTTTTGTTGAGTTAATTTATAATTAAGTATAATATTTTAGATTTATATATTAAATTAATTTTATGAAAAAAATATTTTTAGTTTTATTATCATTTTTAGTTTTTAGTCAATCTTTTGCTAGTTATACTGCTGTTAAATATTCAACTACTGAAATTGAAGCTGCTAATAGCTTAGCAAGTAGATGAATTATCAATAACAATAAAGATAATCCAGAAAAATATAATCTTAAAGATTTTGTTTTGAGACAAGAAATAGCAGCTGTTTCTAGATGAGTTGCTTGATTACCAAAAAAATCATTTTGTGAAGGTATATTTAGTGATGTAAGTGCTGTAAAACCAAATACTTGGGCTTGTTTAAGTATTGAACCACTTGTTGATAAAGGTCTTATTACAAAAAATTCTGAGTTTAGACCAGAGCACAATATTACAAAAGCAGAAACTCTTTGAATGCTTATTAGATCAATAGGATTTGATTATAGCTTTGATCCAAAAAATCCTAAATCTTGGCAAGAACAAATAGTTGATTATGCTTTTTCAAAATGAGTAATTAAATCAAAATTTACAGATTACAATACTTATGCTACTAGAGGTTGGGTTTTTATGATAGCTGATACAACTATAAAAAAAGATGAAGAAATTAAGATAAAAGAAAAAATTGAAAAATGAATTTACTCTGATGTTATAATTTATTAAAAAATACTAGATTTTCTAGTATTTTTTTTTATTATGTATTTAAATATTTATTAATTTAATAAGATGGAAAATAAGGAATTGTTAAAAATATATAGAGAACAAATAGATACTTTAGATAAAGAACTTATTTATCTTTTTTTTAGGAGATTTGAGATAGTTAAACAAATATGACTTATAAAAAAAGCAGAAAATATAGTTCCTCTTGATAATAATAGATGGCAAAAATTATTAAATGAAAATCTTGAATTTTCTAGAGAATATTGATTAAATGATGAATTTATTTTAGATATATGGAGTAGAATTCATAGCGAAAGTTTAAAATTGGAAGAAAAATAGAAAAGAGCAATTGCTCTTTTTTATTTTTCTATAACTCTATTTCATTTTCACTTTTGTTAGTTAAAACAGGAGGATTGTTTTCTGTAGAAAAAGCTTCATCATTTGATTTATCTTTCATTTTTATTCAAACAATAGGGAACATAATAAAACTTACAAATATAAATCAAACAGTTGTCCAAACTCCATTTCCAGTTCTAAGAGATATAGCATGAAGTACTTTTATCCACATAACGAAAAAATAAACATAAGATGCTATCATTACTAATACTCAAAGTATAGGAGTTACTACTCAGCTTATTATTCATCATAATATTATTCATAATATTATTCATAATATCATTACAATAAATGGAATAAGTAAGTATTTTACAAATGATTTTTGAGATGCTGTAAAATAGTTATATATTTGTAAAATAGGTACAAATGATAACCAAGCATGTTTTTCTCCTAATTTTTTATTTATAAGATATAATCAATATGCTCAAGAAATATAAAGTATTATACTTAATATATTTATTATAGTTCATGCTACTCATAATGTTGCAGCGATAGAAGGATCCATCATCATAGTTGTATCTAATCAAGTTGTAGAAAAATCCATGTTTTCATATGCTGAAAAATCTACTCAACTTAAATCAACATTTCACATTTCATCTATTGAAATATCGTTTAAAGTTTCATCCATAAAATAAAAATTAAAAAATAATTTTGTTTATTATAAACATTTATATATTATTTATTTATATTATTTAATCAAATTTATATTATGATAGCAAGTGAAAAAGTGCTTGATAGAATAGAACAAAGTTTTTTAATTTTTAAGATGGCTTTTGTTTACCTAGTTTTACCACTATTTGTTTACAATATAGTTTCATTTATATTTATTACTTCTGTTATTTACTATTTAATTTTTTCTTGAGTATTAATTTCTTTAGCTGATTTACTAAGTTATAATAATTTCTTTTTATTCTTTTCAAATCCAAAATTTGTTATATTATCAACTTTGTCTTTATTTTTTCTTTTATTGTATGTACTTATTTTTATACCTTTTTTGATTTATACTATAAAAACTATAAGGGATTTTTATAATTGAGAAGTAAAAATAGATTTTAAATCCAATTTTTTGTATGCAACATCTAGATTTTTTGATATTATGAAAACTTATTGGTATATATTTGCTTATTTAGCTTTAATACCATCTATTATTTTTATAATTTGATGAGTTATTTTTAATGTAGGTTATTTTTATGATTTACAATTCGATTATAAAATGATTTGATGAGCATTTATGCTGACTTGATTTTTACTTTTTATAGTCAATATGATTTATAGAGGTATTAAATCAACATTTGCTTTATATAGTGCTATTGATAATGATTTATATACAAAAGAAGATTTTTTAAAATCTGTTTCAATAACAAATAAAAATTGGTGGAGAATATTTTGAAATTTAGTATTAATTGGTTTAATAGTTGGATTATTATCATGAATTGCCTCTAATTTTTTCTCTATATTTTTTGGTAGTTTTTGAGATTTTTCAAATATAGATTTTGAAAATATCAATACAGTTGCTATACAAAGTTTTATCGACCAATTTTCGTTTTTTAATTATTTTGTTTCATGATTTTTTGAAAATCTTATAAAAACTATAGGTAGTGTTTTTATTTATATATTTATATATGTTTTTTATAAAAGACTTGTTTTTGAGTCAAATAATATATCTAATATAGAAGAGATAGAAAAAAAAGAAAAAGAATTATAAAATAATTTTATTTTAAAAGAGTTATGAGTAATATGTTTTTACATTTGCTTCTATAACTCTTTTTTTATGAATGAAAAAGTTTATTTAGTTGCTCTCCACCAAATTTGAATTAGTCATAAAAAATTGTTTTCTATTTTTGAAAAAAAACAAAATTTTAAATGATTTTATGATGAAGTTTCTATATCTAGTCTTGAAAAATATGGTTTTAAATATGTAAAAATCCAAGAAATACTAGAAAATAAGAAAAAAATAGATATCAATTTATTGTATCAAAAAATAATAGATTTAGATATAAAAATATACACTTTTTTTGATGAAAATTATCCAACAAATTTAAAACACATTTTTAATATACCATTTTTAATTTATGTTAGATGAAATATATCTTTACCTTGAATTGCATTTATAGGTTCAAGAAATATGACATCTTATTGAGAAAATATAATTAAAGACTTTGTTCCAGAAATTTGAAAATATTTTACTATAGTTTCAGGTTGAGCTTATGGCTGTGATTCTTTTTCTCATGAAATAGCCTTAAAAAATAATATTAAAACTATAAGTGTAATCTGAACATGAATAGATATAAATTATCCATCTAGTAATAAAAAATTATTTGATGAAATAATCAAAAAACAAGGAGCTATTATATCTATATTTCCTTTTTGAGAACCTCCAAATTCATATAATTTTCCTATAAGAAATGAAATAGTAGCTTGATTAAGTCAGGCAATATTTGTAGTTGAAGCTAGGGAAAAATCAGGTTCACTTATTACTGTAAAATTGTGACTTGACTTATGAAAAGATATATTTAGCGTTCCTTGAGAAATATATAAGCAAAATTCTCTATGATGTAATAAACTTATATATTCTTGAGAAGCAAAAATGGTTTTATATCCGGAGGATGTTTTGTTAGAATACAATATATCAAATAAAAAAATCAATAAAATACAAAATCATTTTTGAGATGAAATAGAAAAACAAATATATGATTTACTTTTAAATAAACCTTTAACTATAGATGAATTAGTATTTAAAACATGATTTGATATGCAAATTATTTTGTTAAAAATAGCTATACTTGAGCTTTCAGGTATTGTAAATAAAAATATTTCTTGAAAATATGAAATAATTTAGTTGATTAAATTAAAAAAATTCCTAAAATAAAATTATATATTAAGTATCTATTATTTATGGAAAATTTGTTTTTATTAAAGTTGGAAATTATTATTTTTTTTATGAGCTTGTTTTATGTAATTTATTATATGTCTTGAAAAATTTACGAGACATATTTTAAAGTGAAAAGTGTTATAATTAAAGAAGAAATTTCAAATGTAAAAACAGCTTTAAATAAAGTAGATTTAACTACAAAGGAAAAAAATTATAAAAAGGAAAAAAATACAAAACAATTAACTGATGAAGAGATAAATCAATTGACTGAAATACTTAAAAGAGTAAAAAATAACTCTTCTAAAGGTTATTTTGATACAGCTAAATGACTTATTATAGAGTGACTTTCAATAGATAAATTTAATAAAGATTTAAATTTAGAGCTTGCTAACATATATATAAAAGAAAAGAATTATCAAAATGCTGAAATAATTTATAGAGACTTACTAGAGGTTATAAAAGATGATACTGATTTGTACAAGAAAATAGCTTACATATATGCTATGCAATGAAAGCTGGATTTAGCATTGGATAATTACATAAAGGTTCATAGAAAAAAACCAGCAGATGAAGAGGTAATTAATATGCTTTGTGAAATAACTTATGATTTAAAAGATTTTAAAAGTTCACTAAAATATATTAATCAATACCTTAAATTTAAACCAAGAGATATTGATAAAATGAATATGAAGGCAGTTTGTTATGAAGAAGCAAGAGATTTTAAAGATGCAATAGATACACATAAAAGAATACTTGAATTGCAACCATATAATACTGTATCAAGAGATAAAGTTAGAGAACTTAGTGATTTTATATAGAAATTTTTTAAAAAATGCAAATTTTTTAACATTTTTTTTCACATATTATAAACATTAAAAAAAAACATAAATTTACTTTTATGTTTTTTTTTGTATTCTGTCGTTATAAAAATTATCTCCTAAATTTTTAAAAATGTTGAAAGTGCCTCCACATTCTATAGAAGCTGAACAATCAGTACTTTGAAGTATACTTATTGATAAAGATTGTTTTATTACAATTTGAGATTTATTAAAAGAAAGTGATTTTTATGTGGAAGCAAATGCTTCTATTTTTGCTGTTATGTTTGATTTGTATAAACATAACAAACCAATAGATTTAATTACTGTAAAAGAAAAATTAGATGATAAAAAACTATTGGATAAGATAGGTTGAATAAGCTATTTAGCAGAATTAACTGAAATAGTTCCAACTACTGCAAATGTATTTGAATATGCTCAGATAGTTAAAAATAAAGCTGTTTTGAGAAATCTTGTAAAAGCATGAAATGAGATAATTTGATTTGGTTATGATGAAGATAAGCCAATAAATGAGCTTCTTGAAAAAACAGAAAAATCTGTTTTTAATGTAACTCAAGTTTTTATACAAAATAAACTTGTACATATAAATGAAATACTTGAAAAAAGATTTGAAGAATTTGCAGAAATACATGAAAATCCAGAACTTATAAAAGAACATAGATTACAATTGTGATTTAAAGATTTAGATCATAAATTTAATGGTTTAAAATGATGAGATATGGTTATATTGGCAGCTAGACCATCTATGTGAAAAACTGCTTTTGCTTTAAATTTAGCTCAAAATGTATGATATAATTGAAAAAATGTTGCTATATTTTCTCTTGAAATGAGTAAAGAACAATTAACAGATAGAATGATTGCAAGTGCTATGCAAATTGATAGTTGGAAACTTGCTAAATGAGAATTAGAAGACCATGAATTTGCAAAGATATGAGAAGCTATGGAGAGATTAAGTCAAGCAAATATATATATAGATGATACTGCTTGATGAAATTTAGTAGATTTAAAATCAAAATGTAGAAGACTTAAGATGGAGTCATGACTAGATTTAGTTGTTATAGATTATTTACAACTTATGAGTAATTGAAACTCTATGAATAGAGTTCAAGAAATAAGTGAGATTTCTAGATGAATAAAATCATTAGCTCGTGAATTAAATGTACCAATTATAGCGCTTTCTCAATTATCTAGAACTGTTGAGCAAAGACCAGATAAGAGACCTATAATGTCAGATTTAAGAGAATCAGGTTCTATAGAACAAGATGCAGATATCATTATGATGCTTTATAGAGAAGAATATTATGATGAATTTACAGAAAAAAAATGAATTACAGATGTACTTGTAAGGAAAAATAGAAATTGACCAATAGGTAATATAGAGTTGATGTTTCAAAAAAATAATCAAAAATTTGTTGAGGTTGAGAGAAATTATTGATGATGAGGTAATGGTGGTGATGAATATTAAAAATAAAACTATAAAAGATAAAAAAGTAGAAAATTCTACTTTTTTATAAATCTAAACTTCTTTTTATTTTTTGTAATTCTTCATCAATGATTTTATTATATTCTTTTAAAATATCTCTCAAGTTCGTACTATTTCAAGAGTTTTCATTAAATTTTGAAATATAAGTATTTCAAAAATCAATCAATGCTTCAAAAAAATTTATATTTTCATCTCATAGTGATTGTATGATGGAAGTTAATTTTCTATCAGAGTTATTTTTATCTAATACACTCATTCCATCAGAAATACGAAGCCAATTAATTCTTTTTACTCTTTTTATATATTCTTCATAACTTTCTGTTTCTGATTTTTTTAAATGAGAAAATAAATAATGATTAATTCTCTTTGAAAAACCTCAAGAACCACTTCAAGTTTCTGTAATCGTGGAACTGAGTTTATCTGGATGAAATGAATCTAATAATCTTTGAATAAATTTACTCATCAAAACTCAGAGTATATTTATTTTTGCTGTATCTCGCCATTTCAAAATTTCATCTAAATACATATCCAAATCATTTGAAAAAGTGATAATTTCTTGTTTTTCTTTTAATTGTTCAATATATACTTTTAAAGTTTCTTGACTTCCTCATTGTAAAAAATCCAGTATTTCTTTTTTGAAATCCTCTTTATCAAATAGTGAAATTCCATTAAGAAGATCTTTTGTGATAAGAGTTTTTAGAATATTCAATCTTTCAAAATCCTTACATACTAAGAGATATTCTCAAAAAGTATCAATTTGAATTTGATAATATTGTAATATATCAATTAATCTACATAAAAATATTAAATATCTATCTGATAATTCATTCAAATGCAATACAAAATCATCTTTAAATACAGGGGAAAGTTTTTTTCATATATTTATAATCGTATATACTCTTTCTTCATTTATCTCAGTCGTATCTAAAGCTAGTTCTTCGTATAATATTTCATACTGTTGCTGACTATAGAGATCTTGTAATTGAAGAATAAACCTATCTTTTAATATCGTTCCTTTCAGTTGTTCTATTAGATCTTGTAAAGACATTTTTTCTTTGAGTTCGAGACTTTGAACCAGAAGCCTCTTTTGAAGAAACACATCAAGACATTGTTGAAATTCCTCTTTTTTTAAAGAAGGAGGAAAATCAATATAGGCAAGAAGAAAAGCTATAAATTGAATCGTTTCTACATCATAACTAAAAATAATAGTAAGTATTTCAGAAATATTATTTAAATGTCATAGACTAATACGAATATCATCTAACCATTCTAATAAATTATCTATATTACTTGTATTTTTTCAAAAAATAGTCTTATGAAAAGCAACTTTTTCATCAAAATGAAATTGAATTTTTATACTGATTACTTGAATTTTTAATACTTCTAGATTCATCTCATCAGAAGTATCAATGAGTTGTTGTATTTTTATTTTCCCCTCATCAGTATCTCTTAAATACAAGAGTTCTTCTTGTAATTGTTTAATAAAAGTATCTTTTTGGAGTTGTTCAAAATAATTTGGATTTTCTACCAATTTTTGTAATAATTCTTTTTTATTTCCAGAATAACTTTCTACTTTATTAAATAAGTCTATTCATAAAGGAAGTAGATCATTAATATCAAATCAAAATCAAATATATTTTATAAAAAATTGTGCCGTTTCATTATTTATAACAGCATTTGTTTTTATAATATTATCAACGATATGTAAAAGAACTTCCTGCTTCATTTTTGATCCTTTTGCTTCGTATAAAAATGTTGCTATCTTTTCCAATACATCCTCATCTGAAATATGTATTATTTTTTCAAATAGTTGATGAAAAGGTATTTTTTTGGGATGCAAAAAAAGAGATGGATTTTTTAAAAAAATAAGAAGTAGTTTTATATTTTCAATTTTTTTATTAAAATATTCTTGAAATAAATAACTTTTTTGTAGAGCCATAATTTCTCAGATTTCCACCTCAGTTCCCAGTTGGTGTTTTAACATAGAGACATCATGAAGAGTTTCAAAATCAGTATCATTTTGAACGATAAATTTATAATTTATAATACTATAAACTGAAAATAACAAGAAAAGTATAACTTTTGAATACTCAGAGTGAACTTTGAATCATTCTAAGGTATCAATTTTTATAATTTCGCTATATTTTATTTGAGATAATAAATTATTTAATATAAAATAATTATGAATATATGAGATAATACTTCTTAAAAAATTAACCTCCTTTTCATCCAATAAAAGATTGGATACTAATGTTTCAATAGCTTGAAAATCACTTGATTGAAAATTTTCTATATCAAACTCAATTCCTTTTCTTCTAAGAAAAATTTGTATTTTTTTATGAATAGAATTACAATAATCTTTCATATCCTTTTGAGATATATGTTCCATATTTTTGTAATAAATACTACAAAAATAATCAATTCACTGACAACCAACAAATCTATCAAGGTTTTTTTTATCATAAAAATCAACATCAAATGAAACATATAAATATCTCATAATAAATACAACAATCTCTTGATGTTTTAAAATACTATCTCATTGTTTTTGTGCAATTTTCAAAAGCCATGAAAAATATAATCAAAAACTAGCATATAAAGAAGTAAGAGAAGTATCAAATTTTTTTACTTCTAAAGAAAAATCTGATAACTCAACTCATGCAAAGATACCAAAATTCTTATGAATTGTCTCAAGAGCAAGTTTAAAATTGGCATTTAAATATTCCTCATATTCAGTTTGCTGTCAAAGATTTTCATCTAATACATCCATGAAATATATATAAAAAATAAAGATAGATTATTTTATATATATTTATTGTTTAAAGTCAAGTCTGTACAAACTTATCAGGTTATGTAGTAAATTTTCATAAAATCACTAAGGCTTGAAAATATTATAAACAAACAAGATTATTTTTCAAAAGATTTTCTAATTTTTGCATTGGTGTAATATATTTTATTCATCAATGCTTTCTTTTTGTATTGTAGAATACAAGCCAATCCATAAGTTTCAAATTAAAATCTTTGTTTGATAAAAATTCATATTTTCTAAAAAATTGTTTTTCAAATATTCTCCAAAATCTCTCTATTTTTCAGTTAGTTTGAGGTCTTCTTACTCTTGTGTATTTGTGTACTATTTGTAGTTTTTCAAGCATTATCTCAAAACTATGGTGCTTCCTTGAAGATATATGATG
This sequence comes from Candidatus Altimarinota bacterium, assembly GCA_013368515.1. Classification (GTDB taxonomy): domain Bacteria; phylum Patescibacteriota; class Gracilibacteria; order BD1-5; family UBA6164; genus JABWCI01. The sequence goes on from JABWCI010000002.1 coordinate 164,937, forward strand.
AGTAGTAAATTCTAAACCATTATCAGAAAGTAATTTTTTAATTGTTACCCCCTTATTTTTAAACCATTGTAAGCTCTTTTTACAAACTCTGCCAATGTTTTTGCTTTTTTGTTTGGTAATTCTTCTGTATAACTCATTCTGGTAGAATCATCTATAATTGCAGCCATATATTTCTTTTTATTTGGATTTTCTCATTTAATATTTTTTCTTTTATGAACATCTATATGAACCAACTCTCAAGCCATTTCTTTTTCATATCTCAAAATTTTATCTCTATTTAATTTTCTTTCAATTTTAGCTTCTACTTTTAAAACATTTTTGAAATTATGTCATAAATTAGCTTTTATTGTACTTTTATGAATAGTAAAATCTCAGTTTTTTCATCTAGAAATTATTTTTCTTATTGTGTTAAGGTGATCTCTATAATATCAAGCTAATTCTTCATAATATTCTTCCTTATTTTTTCATTTTGTAATTTTCATTTTTTCTTTATACTTATTAAAAATTTCTTCTCTAATAAGTGGAGTAATTTTTGTCAGTTTGTACATAGTAGTTAGCATTAGTATATAAAATAACTCTTTTTATTTTATTCCGAGTGATTTTATTCATAAATGTTTCTACACAACCTGATTATATTTTCAAATTATTTTTATGAAAAAGAAATACAGAAACTGTTTTATATTGCTTATATACTACTAGTATACAAGATGAAAAAATTTTATACGGTTTTCTTAGTTTCTAATATCAACTTTTGAGGCTAAGTTTTTATACAAAACACGACATTTCTATTTTTTATTTTATTATGACATTTCTACTTTTTTTGACACCTCATATATTATTTTGTATTTATATTTACTTAATTTTATTATATCAAATCAAAATTTTTTATAAAAATTTATAGCATTTTCATTGTAAATTTAAATCTTTATATATATTTTTTGATAATTATTATCCAGAAATCTTATTATCATCTAATTCGTTTAGACTAGGTCTTTTATTTAATTCCTCACTAAATTCCTTTCTTATTTCAGCTAATATTTCTCTTGTATTTTCTACACTTTCAGTTGTTACAAGTCTTTTTCTATATTTTTTAACTCAAGGGAAGTTTTTTAAGTATTGAACTAGATGTTTTCTTATCTCTAAACTTCACTTTTTTTCTCATTTCGTTTCTACTAGTTTTTCAGCATGAAATTCCATTGCTTCTAGTATTTCATCTAGAGTTGGATGATAAACTCCATCTATAAAATTTTCTCTTTTAACTCATGTTTTTACTATAAAATCATCATCATTTATTTGATGTTCTCATATAAAACACCAAGGATTTCAAAAACTAGCTCTTCCAAGCATTATACCATCAAGTTCTTTTACTTTTTTCATTCAATCAGTATAGTTTATTATATCTCAATTACATATAACAGGTATAGAAACATGTTTTTTAAGTTCATAGATATTTGTGAAATCAGCATGTCCAGTATATGCTTGTTTTGCAGTTCTTCCATGAATAGTTACTAAACTTGCTCAAGCATTTTCAAGTCATTTTACAAAATTTATCAGATTTTGGTTTCAATCAAAACTAAGTCTTGTCTTTACACTTATAGGTAAATGAGTAGCTTCATGCATATGTTTTACTATTTCAAATGCTGTTTGTTCATTTATAAGTAAACATGAACCATGTCAGCTTCTAACTACTTTTTTAGCTGGACATCACATATTTATATCTATTCAAGCTATATTGTATTTACTTTCACTTATTATTTTTGCCGCTTTTGCAAAAATTTCAGGATCTTTTCAAAATATTTGGATAATAAGAGGATCTTCCATCTCAGTATGTGGTAAAACACTATCAGCTAAAAATCTAGAATGAATCAATCAATCTGCACTATAAAACTCACTCACACAAAAAATATGAGGTGAAACTCTTTTCATTGCTTGTCTATAAGCACTATCTCAGTATCAGTCCATAGGAGCTAAAAATACCAGTTTTTTATTTTTCTCTAATTGTTTTTTCCAGAAATCTTTCATTTTTTTATTTAATTTATTATTTGTTTTGCAGATTTTATTTAAAAATACTAAAAAAGCAAAAATATATTTTTAGGCTTTTTTAATTAAAAGTCAAGCTTTTATTTTTGTCATAATTGTATTTTATATGATATAATTTTTTTAGTTTATTAATTTAACTTTTCTATATGGATTTAAATATGGTTTTGAAAGAAAAGAAGGAGAAAAATATTTTACTTAAGAAAAAATTGTTATTAACTTCAAAAAATAAAGCAATTTGATTAATTAAAATAAATAGTAAGACACTTATAAAAGAACTTAGAGATGCTTTAGTTGTTTTACCTTGTGATTTTGTTATAGAAGTAGAATGAGCAAATAATGAAAAATTGGCTGAAAATGTAGTAGCTATTTCGAAAGTTGATAATTCTCTTCTTATTGGATTTGATTTTTTAGTTTGTGATGATGATATAGATAATTTAAATAGTTATTTTGAATTATGAATTACTCCTATTGTTTCTAATAAAAACCATTTAAGTTCTTTGTTAAAAGAATTTATCCCAGCTAAAAATGAATGAAATTCATATATATATTCTTCTTTAGATAAATGGTCTATCTTTTATGCTTTAGTTAGATATCTAGAAAATTATAAATTTCCATTTGATAATAAAAATCTAGTTAAAAATGTAGTTAATATATAAAAAATCTTGTAAAATTTTACAAGATTTTTTTATTATGCTAAACTATCATAGTATTATTAATAATAATTAAAAAAATGGGATTAAATGAAAGAGATATGACTACATGGTCTCCAGCTGATTGGGAAGCTTATTTAGATGAAACAGAGTGAAATATAGATAATGAGTTGTGATTTAAAAGAGAACCACTTAGATTTAGAAGAAAAACTTTAGATGTATTAGAATTTTCAAAATTAACTTATGAAATAGATAGTGATAAAAGAAAAATATTATTTTTTTATGATTGAAAAGAAGTTTGAATCATATCGCCATGAATGTATAAATTTTGAAAAATAGTATCACACAACCATTTGTTAATTGAACTTGATAAAAAATATAGATGAAAATGATTATGAAAAAAAATACTTGAGATATATAAACAAAATTTTTGACTACCAAGTGAAGAATATACAAGAAAGTTAAATATATATCATTTTTTTATTTCAGTTTGATATGTTCCTGTATCTATTTTAAATGATGCAACATGAGAAGAAAATGATTTTGATGAGACAGAAGATTTATGAAAAATAGGTCATTGATATAGTTGTAGATTTGAATATATGTGATAATAAAAAATTTTCTTTTGACTTAAATATAAAAAAGATTAAAAAGTTAGTTAGTAATTTTCTAACTTTTTTTTATGGCTAAGAATCTAGTTATAGTTGAGTCTCCTGCAAAATGAAAAACAATTGAAAAGTTTTTATGACCTGATTACAAGGTTGTTGCTTCTATGTGACATATCAGAGATTTACCTGTAAAAACTTTATGAATAGATATAGAAAATGGTTTTACTCCTGATTATGGGATTACAGATGAAAAGAAAAAAACTGTTGATAGTCTAAAAAAACTTGCTAAAGAATGTGGTGAAGTTTGGATAGCAACCGATGAGGATCGTGAATGAGAAGCTATTGGATGGCATCTTTGTCATACTTTAAATGTAAATCCAGCAACAACTAAAAGAATTGTATTTCATGAAATCACAAAAAAAGCTATAACACATGCTATAGAAAATCCTAGAACAATAGATTTAAATTTAGTTGATGCTCAACAAGCTAGAAGGATATTGGATAGACTCGTTTGATATAAAGTAAGTCCTGTATTATGGAAAAAAATAAGAAAATGATTATCGGCAGGTAGAGTTCAATCTGTTGCAGTAAAATTGATAGTAGAAAAAGAAAGAGAAATAAATGCTTTTAAACCAGAAGAATCTTGGAAAATAAGTGTAGAATTATCTTATGGTAATTTTAAATTTGTATCAGTATTATCAAAAGTTGCTTGAAAAGTTAAAACTTTTAAATCAAAAGGTGAAGTTGAAAAATTACTTTCAGTTCTTTATGATGATTTGAGTTTAATTAAAGAATCAAAAAATAAAAAAGACAATTTAGAATTATCTATATTAGGAGATATAGAATTTGTTTTGGTTGATAGTGTAAAAAAGGATAGTAAAAGAACTCCATGAGCTCCTTTTACAACTTCTACACTTCAACAAGAAGCATCTAGAAAATTTGGTTTTTGAGTAAAACAAACTATGATGATTGCACAAAAACTTTATGAAGGTATGGATTTATGAAACAATGAAAGACAAGGTTTGATTACTTATATGAGAACTGATAGTTTAAATTTATCTGACCTTGCAAAAACTCAAGCAAAAGAAGTGATAGAAAAAGATTTTTGAAAGAAATATCATAAAGATAGGGATTATAAAACAAAGTCAGCATGAGCACAAGAAGCTCATGAGGCTATTAGACCTACTGATCTTACTAGAACTCCTGAAAGTTTAGCATCAGTTTTAGATGCTACTCAATTAAAATTATATACTCTTATTTGGAAAAGAACCTTAGCTAGTCAGATGAGTGATGCTGTTGTTGAAGTAACTACATTTTCGTTTTCTCCTACAAAAGCACAGAATCAACTATGGATAACAAAATGAGAGGTTATAAAATTTGATTGATTTATGAAACTTTACATTGAATCAAGTGATGATGAAAATGAGGAAAATGAAGAAGATTGAGCTGTTTTACCTGATATAGAATTGTGAGAAAAACTTATTTGAAAAGGTATCACTTGAACTCAAAATTTTTCAAGACCACCAGCTCGTTATACTGAAGCTTCTCTTGTAAAAAAATTGGAATGAGAGGGGATAGGTAGACCTTCTACTTATGCTCCAACTATTTCAACTATAATTGATAGATGATACATAGAAAAAGTAAATAAAAAATATCTTGCTCCAACTGAAATTGCTTATACTGTAAATGACTTCTTGCAAGAATATTTTAAAGATATGATGGATTATAAATTTACATCAAAAGTAGAATCAGAGTTCGATGATATAGCTACATGAAAAGAAACTTACGTTTCTATGCTTGATAGATTTTGGAATAATAGTTTAAAAAAAGATCTAGAACATGCAGGTGATAATGCAGAAAAAGTAATAGAAAAAGTATGAAAAGCTTGTCCTAAATGTAATGGTGAACTTATATATAGACATAGTAAAAGTGGTAAATTTATATGATGTAGTGCTTATCCTGAGTGTGATTATATAGAACAACCAAAAGAAGAAACAGATAAGTTGGAATCTCTTAGGCAAAAATATGAATGAAAACCATGTCCTGATGGTATAGAATGAACTATAGTAGTAAAAACTGGTAGATTTGGACCATTTCTAGCTAGTAGTGAATATCCAAAAGTAAAATGGATAGGTAAGATAAAAGATGATAAGGAAGATCTTCTTGAGGAAATATTGAAAGAAAAATGACTTTTAGTTGATGAGGATACTGGAGAAGAATTAGTTATTAAAAATAGTAAAAGATGACAATTTTTAGCAGCTAAAAATTATCCTGCAGTTAAGATTGCAAAAAATATACCAAAAGATGTTTGGGATGAATTAAATAAAAGAATTTGAGAAAAAGCTGAAAAAGAAGAAGTATAAACTTCTTCTTTTTTTGACATAAAATTTAATATATGATTTAATATATTATATATAATTAATCATATATTTATGAAACTTCTAAAAAAGCTAAAAAAATCTGTAAAAAAATGCAAATTATTAAAACCGCAATATACTAGGTGGAGTATAGTTTTGTTGTTATCAATTGTAGTTTGATTAAAAATTATAGAATCAACATCAAATGAATTATATAGTTTGATACTTACTAATCCAGAAATATCAGAATTTACAAAAATACAAGATAGTGCATATTTGTTTTTTATGTAATTTTTAAACTAAATTTTGAAAAAATAAGCTTGTTTATATAATACAAACAAGCTTATTTTTTAATTTTAAAAATAGTAATATGACAACATATTATTTAAGTGTACGAGTCCTTTAAATTTACTAACAAGCAATTAAATAAATTTAATAATTAACTTAAACACTATGACAAATATAAATGAATTCCCAAAAAAATATGATCCTAAAAGTTTTGAAGATAAATTATATAAAACTTGGGAATCTGAAGGATGTTTTTTACCTAAACCATCAAAAACAGGACAAAATTTTTATATACCTATGCCACCTCCAAATGTAACTTCAAAATTACATGTATGACATTCTGTTATGCTTACTTTGGAAGATATAATGACAAGATATCACAGAATGAAAGGTGATAGTACTCTTTTATTACCATGAACTGATCATGCTGGTATATCAACTCAAGTAAAAGTAGAAGAAAAATTGGCAAAAGAAGGTAAATCTAAGCATAATATTTCAAGAGAAGAATTTTTATCTGAATGTTTTGATTGGACTAAAAAATATGGTTGAGAAATACAAAGTCAATTTAGAAAAATGGGTACAAGTTGTGACTGGTCAAAAGAAAAGTTTACAATGGATCCAGATATGAATGAAAAAGTAAATAAAGCATTTGTAGATTTATATAACAAATGACTTATTTATAAATGAGAATATATGGTAAATTATGATCCTGTTTTAGATACTGTAGTGTCTGATCAAGAAGTAATTTATAAAGAAGAAAAATGAACATTATATCATATAACTTATTTTGTTTCTGGAAGTGATAATGAGATAATTGTAGCAACTACAAGACCAGAAACACTACTTTGAGATGTTGCTGTTGCAGTTCATCCAAAAGATAAAAGATATAAAAAATTACTTAAAGCAGGTAAAAAACTTATATTGCCAATAGTAAATAAAGAAATCCCTTTAGTTGCAGATGAAATGGTAGATATGGAATTTTGAACTGGTGCGGTAAAAATAACTCCAGCTCATGATCCAAATGATTTTGAAGTAGCAAAAAGACACGATTTACCTTTAAATAGAGTTGTTCTTGGTAAAGATTGAAAAATGACAGAAGTTTCAGGTATATTTGCTGGTCAAGATTTTATGACTGCTAGAGCAAATATAGTAGAGCTTTTAAAATCAAAATGAAATTTAGTAAAAATCGAAGAACATACTTCTAAAGTTGGTTATGGAGAAAGAAGTCATGCAAAAATTGAAACTATTATTTCAAAACAATGGTTTGTAAAAATAGAACCTATTGCAAAAAAAGTTATTGCATGATACAAGAAAAAAGATTTTGAAATAGTTCCAAAAAGATTTAACAAGACATTTGAAGATTGGATTTATAATTTAAGAGATTGGTGTATATCAAGACAACTTATTTGGTGACATCAAATTCCAGTTTGGTATGGTTCTGATTGAGAAATGTTTTGTGCTGAAAATGAAGAAATAGCTTATCAAAAAGCAAAAGCTCATTATAAAAATGATGCAATTGTTCTTACAAGAGATAAGGATGCACTAGATACTTGGTTTTCTTCTGCTTTATGGCCATTTGCAGTTCTAGATTACAATATGGATGATATATCAAATCAAAACTCACTAGTAAAACAATTTTATCCAGCAAGTGTTTTGGAAACATGACATGATATCATATTTTTCTGGGTAATTAGAATGCTATTATTTTGATATGAATTTACAGATCAAACTCCATTTAAAACCATTTATTTACACTGACTTGTTAGGGATAAATTGGGTAGAAAAATGAGTAAATCTTTATGAAATGGTACTGATCCAATTGATATGATTGAAAAATATGGTACTGATGCTTTGAGATTAACTCTTTCTATTTGAAATACACCTTGAAATGATTTAAAATTTGATGAAGAAAATGTAGAAAATAACATGTTTTTTATAAACAAATTATGGAATGCTTCTAGATTTGTTGCTTCAAATTTGAGTTCTATTGAAACTGATATAGATTCTTTAGAAGAAACTTTGATAAAAAATTATGATTCACTTATGTTTCATGAAAAATGGATTTTATCAAGAGTTAGATATCTTTCAGATTTAGTTACTGACTCAATGGAAAGTTTTGATTTTTCAGATGCATGACAAGAACTTCAAACATTTACAAAAAATGAATTTTGTGATTATTATATAGAAGAATTTAAATTAACTAAAGAAAAATCAAAATTTGGAGATAAAGTTATAACTTATGTATTAAATATCTTACTTAAACTTTTACATCCATATATACCATTTGTTACTGAAGAAATATATTATAGATTATGATTTTCTTGAAAATTGATAGATGCTTCTTGGTGAAAAGTAAGTATTTCTAGAGATGAAAATCTAGAGAAAGATAATGCACTTGTGTTTGATGTAATAAGAGAAATAAGAGCAATTAGAGCTGACAATAATATATTACCTAGTAAAACAATTTGATTAAAAATCTATGCAAAATTGAGAAATAAAGAAATACTTTCAGAAGTATTGGAACTTATAGCTTGAATAGTAAAAGCAGATAGTTTTGAAATGGTTGATAAAAAACCAGCCTGAGATAATTTTGCTTTTTGAGTAATAAAAGCGTGAGTAGAAGTTTATGTTGATACTTCAAATGCTTTAGATGTAGATAAGGAAATAGAAAGAATTAAGCTTCAAATAGATGATACGAAAGAATATATTGCTATTTTAGATAAGAAACTTTTAAATGAAACATTTATAAGTAAAGCTCCAGAAAAACTAGTAAGAGCTGAAATGGAGAAAAAAGAGCAAGCACTTGATAAGCTTAGAAAATTGGAAGATAAACTTGGTAAATTAAAATAAAAAAATGAAAAGAATTAATTCTTTTCATTTTTTTATTTTTTTATTTGATTAAATAGATAATATTATTATATTTATTTTAGTTATATATTTTAGTTTTTCCTATGAAAAAATTATTTACAATATTTGTTTTAATTTCTTGTTTTTTTCCTATAGTAAATGCAGATTATACTAGAGATAGTATAAGCAGTTTTGTAAATAGTGTTTCTCTATCAGAAATAGATAGTATAGAAGATAAAAAACTTAGATTTTGTGAAAAAACTTTTTTAAAAGCATATATGAGAAGAGAATTTAGTGAAAAGGAAAATATGATTTGTAGAGATATTTTTGCTCAAAAAATAGAAGCACAAATGAATTATATGAGATCAGTTTTTGATGATAGAGATTTATATTAAAATAATTTAGAGTTTAACTCTAAATTATTTTTTTGAAAAAATGATTTTGTTCATATAATTAGCAAAATTTTAAAAATAATTAGAAAAATATGAAAATAGGAATTGTTTGATTACCAAATGTATGAAAATCAACTTTATTTAATGCTCTTACAAAAAATTATAGTGCAGATGCTCAAAATTTTCCATTTTGTACTATAGAGCCAAATGTATGAATAGTTAATGTAAATGATGAAAGACTTGAAAAAATAAGAGTTGCAGTTAATTGACAAGCAGTTATTCCAGCAACATGTGAATTTATAGATATTGCTTGAATAGTAAAATGAGCTAGTGCATGAGAAGGTTTGTGAAATAAATTTTTAGCAAATATAAGAGAAGCTGATGCTATACTTCAAGTTGTTAGAGTTTTTAATAATGATGATATAATTCATGTTCATGGTAAGGTTGATCCAAAAAGTGATATAGAAATTATAAATGCTGAACTTATTTTAGCTGATATTGAAACAGTTACAAAAAGAATTGCAAGTGACGGTAGAAAAGCAAAAAGTGATAAAGATATTGCTTTTACAGTTGAAGTTTATAATAAAGTACTTGAGAGTCTAAATAGTTGAACTTTAGTTACAAATATGTGATTAAATGAAGAAGAACTTAAAGCTATAAAAGATTTACATCTTTTAACAAATAAAGAATTTGTCTATGCTTGTAATGTTTCAGAAGATATGATGGATACAACAGAAGAAGAATTAAAAAGAATTTTATGACTTGAAAATACAAAAAATAGAGTAGTTGCAATTTGTGCAAAACTTGAATCAGATATGATAGAAATGTCAGCAGAAGAAAAAACAGAATTTTTAACTGAAATGTGATTAAAAACAACAGGTTTAGATGATTTGATAAAAACAAGTTATGAAGCACTAGGACTTATGTATTATTTTACAGCTTGAGAAAAAGAGGTAAGAGCTTGGACTATTAAAGCCGGAGATTCCGCACCAAAAGCTGCGTGAGTTATACATACAGATTTTGAAAAGTGATTTATCAAAGCAGATGTTGTTTCTTGGGAAGATATAGTTTCATATAATGGTTGGTCAAAAGCTCGTGAAGCTTGAAGAGTTGCATTACAATGAAAAGATTATATAGTAAAAGATTGAGATGTTATGTTGTTTAAATTCAATAATTAAAAAAATAAAAGACTATTTAGTCTTTTATTTTTTTAAATTTTGCTATAAAAAATCATTCACTTTCATCACTTGGTAATATTCTAATAGTATTTTTAACTTCATTTTTAAAACTAGTTTCTCATACTTTTGTTACTCAATTACGGGCAAAATTATAATTTATATTTATATCTTCTAATTTTATATTTGGGAAATTACACAAGATCATATGACATATAGCTTCATTTTCTTCGTGAGAAATAGTACAAGTACTATATGCCAATTCTCATCAAACTTTCAGTAGAGGAATTATACTTTGGATTATTTCTTTTTGAAGTTTATAATTTTTTTTAACTATATCTTGTGACCAATATGCATAACTTCTTTCATTGTTTAAATTAAATTTTCACTCTGCACTACAAGGTAGATCAGCTATTATCTTATCAAAATAATTTAAATATTCGGGAAATGATTTTCCTATATTTCTAGCATCATTTTTAATTACTTTAACATTTTTACATCATTGTCTATTTATAGTAAATCTAAGTTTATCTATTCTTATAGCATTGTTATCATTTGCAATTATCTCTCAAGAATTTTTTAAAATTGCACTTGCTTGAGATGTTTTTCAACCAGGAGCTGCAGTTATATCAAGAATCTTATCATTTTCATTTATATCAAGTATTTCTACTGGTATTTGACTAGATAAAGATTGTAAATAAATATGACCATTTTTAAAAATGTCTAGTTCCCATAGATCAGATTCTTTAGCATCTTCTAAGATATAAGCATTTTTCAAAAACCCTACCTTTTTAAAATTTATCTTATTTTCTTTAAGTATTTTTTCTATTTCTGAATTACTACTTTTTAGAGTATTTACTCTAAAAGTAGTTTTTCTTTTATTTACACTAAATCATTTTTCAATTATTTTTATATCAGAAGGAGAATATATTTTTTCTAATTTTTCAATAAATTCTTTTTTTAATGTTTTTCTCATTTTTTTTTTGTTTAATTTTTTAAAGAGGAGATTTAATATTTTTTATATTACTACTCATAACTTTTGTATAAATTTGTGTTGTTTTTATACTAGCATGTCAAAGTAAATCTTGAATATATCTTATATCTGTTCAGTTTTCAAGTAAATGAGTTGCAAAACTATGACGAAGCGAATGAAAAGTTGCTTCTTTTTTGATTCAGGATTTTTTTAGTGCTTCGCTAAATATTTTTTGTAATGTTCTTGTTGTAAGTTTTCAACCTCTCTCACTTTCTATAATGTAATCATTTTTGTCTTTATATAAAATAATCTTAGATATGTCTTGGATTAATTTTTCTGATAAAATAGTAATTCTATCTTTATTTCACTTAGCTCATTTTATATGAATAGATTTATTTTCTATATCAATATCTGTAACTTTTAAATCAATAACTTCTGAAACTCTTAATCAACTTCAATATGCTAATTTTAAAATAAGTTTATGTTTTATATTATATGTTTTTTCTATTAATATTAAAATTTCATTTTTAGTTAATACTATTGGAAGTTTTTTTGCTTCATGAGATAATTTTATATCAAAATCTAAGTTTATCTTTAATACATCTTTTGTAAAAAATTTTATTGCTTCTTTGTAGATATTTATTGTTTTAGGAGCTTTCTTTTTTTCTTGTAAATGAATTATAAAATCTATGATAGTTTCTTTTGAAATTTTTGAAATATCATATTTTATATATTTAAGAAAAAAACTAGTACATGTTGTATAAGTTTCAATTGTCTTTGATGAATAATTTCTATATTTTAGTTCTCTTTCAAGTTTCAATAAATAATCTTGATTAATATCCATAATAATTATAATAAAAAGTAATAACTATTTTAATGTAATTTGGTTCGTATTTTATTCTATTTTAGAATAAAAGCAAATTAATTATTCGCATATAAATTAGTTAGGCTAAATTAAAAATAATGTTTTTAAAAATATGAATATCAATGATTGGTTAAATAAATTCAAGTATAGCTGGGAGAATAAAAATATCGACGATGT
>JABWCI010000027.1 GCA_013368515.1 Candidatus Altimarinota bacterium
TTTTTCAGCTTTAGCTAATCTTTCAGCTTCAAGTTGATCATAATATCTTTGATCTTTTTCAGCTTTAGCTAATCTTTCAGCTTCAAGTTGATCATAATAATCATTTCTACTATTATTTATCCTCATATTTATAAAATTAAAAAATAAAATTTTTGATTGACATTTTTATTTTACTCTTTTTCATTAAAAAATGCAAATTTTTTAATGTTTTTTCTTTTCCCCCTAAAAAAAAATTTTGGTTTCGCTGATTTTCAGTATTAAAGATGACATTGTCTAAAACAAAAAGTAGATGTCGCCTAACGTTTGCTTCTATGAGATGTTTTGTAAAGTATGAGCAAAATATGGGAGAGCGAAGTGCTTTGATGCGAACCTCATAGAAGCTGTTAGGCGAGGGTGATTTTTCTTCCATTACATTACAGAAAAATCAAGTGCAATGACCCTTTACGTCTACTTTTTGTTTTTGATGATTTTCAGTATTATAGATGATTTCCAGAATAAACCAAATACTTTTTTGCGAGTGATAACGAGCTTTTTTAGGGGAAAAGAAAAAGCCAGCGAAAGCTGGCTAAAATAATTATATTTTTGATTGCTTTTTTAGTTCTTTTTTAACATATATCCCCCATTTTTTAAAAGCTTGAGTTCCATTTCATCTTAATTCTGACAAAGTATTAAATTGATTTATGCAATCCTTAATTGGATTTCAAAAAACTTTCATAAATCAACCCAATAATAATAAATTTACGGTCATTGCTCTTGTTTCTTCTGTAAATCAAGATAATGTTTTTAATATTCAGCTTGAAAATATATATCAAACAATAATATATCTAGCTATCATATCTTTATCTTGTTCTGAAATTATAGAATTTCCAGATTTTTTTATACTTCAAAATATAAATGCTGGTAATTCAAATTGTACCTTTAGTTGATTTCTAATTATTTCATTATCTGTTGATATCATCTCTCCCAAACTAGAATTAACTAGTGTATCTATATCAACTAACATTTCATTTAAAGTAGATAATATATAATGATTATTATAAAACCCCTGACTTTGTAAACTATATAATGATTTTTTTTCATCTCAAAATAATTCTCAAAATAAACTTGAGCGAAAATTATCACTTGCATGCCAAAACTCATGGGCTTGTTCATCCTGATTATAACTTGAAATATAATTCTTTTGTAAAATAACAGTAAAATTTAAATTTCATCATAATCCTAATAACTTAGTATCACTATTAAATCATCAACTTCATGAATTATAGAAAAGAAGTTCATAAAAACTTTTTGCATCTTCATTATGACAAATTAATTGTATATTATTTCCAACAACTACTATTTCGGTTCATTCAATTAATCACTCTAAACTAATATTTTGATTTGCAAATCTATCATCAAAATGCTTTATTAATTTTTCATCTATATCAAAAATATTATTTCATTTATCTAACTTCATTAAAAAAAGTTTTACTATATTTGTTATGACTTTTATTTTTGAATTTTGAGATAATTGAATCTTTTGAAAAGAAACTATTTTTTGAAAGTCCTCTCAAACAAGTCATAATTTCATATATTCATATTCAAACGATTTGAGTTTTCTTAAATAATACTCTATATAAACATTTGTAATAAAATCATATTTCATTTTAAATTCAATAAAAAATGAATTTAGTCATTCCCAAAAAGATTCTCATTTTTTTGTCATTGAAAAAGCTTTATCTATAATAAAAGCTTGTGCTTTCAATCATTCTGGTTTTGAGCAAGTATTTTTAATAATATATAAAATTTCTTCATCTGTTAAATCCTTTACATTTTTTGATTGTAAAGATAAAATGTATCAAATATCTCATGAAAAAAAATTAGGCATTCAAATCGTTTTTTGATTACTATTTAAATTAATCTCTGGATTTAATGATAAATTATGCATTTTAATAATTTAGTAAGTAAAACATTGACATTTTTATTTTACTCTTTTTTATTAAAAAATGCAAATTTTTTAATGTTTTTTCTTTTCCCCCTAAAAAAAGTTTTTGGTTTTGCTGACTTTCAGTATTCAAGATGATATTGTTTAAAACAAAAAGTAGATGTCGCCTAACGTTCGCTGATATCTGACGTTTTGCCACTTCCTTTAAAAATCAATTTGGTGTGGCAAAATGTGGCTTTAGCCCTTGCAGATATCAGCTGTTAGATG
>JABWCI010000003.1 GCA_013368515.1 Candidatus Altimarinota bacterium
TATATGTAACAAATAAACTTTATAAGAAACAATCATCTGAAAAAACTAGTGAAAGTAAAGTTTTAAATGAAATAGAATTGCCATTGATGATGGTTTTGAAAAAAATAGAAGTTAAGTGAGTAAAAATATCGAGAGATAAATTAAAAGAAATTTGAATCATACTAGAAAATGAAATTAAAAGATTAGAAAAAGTAATATATAGTCTAGCTGAAACAGAGTTCAACATCAATTCACCAAAACAAGTTTGAGAAGTTTTATTTGAAAAACTTGCATTACCAAAATGAAAAAAAACAAAAACATGATATAGTGTAAGTGCTGAAGTTTTATCTGAACTAGCACACGAATTTGAAATAGCACAATTGATTGTTGATTATAGACACTATTCAAAATTATTATCAACATATATAGAATGATTGTCAGATTTATTGGATGAAAATGATTTTTTACATACAAATTATAATCAAACAATAGCGAGTACTTGAAGATTATCAAGCACAAATCCAAACCTTCAAAACATACCTTCTTCAAATTGAATAGCTTGAACTATAAGAGAAGCTTTTATATCTAGATTTGAAAACGGAAAAATACTAGCTATAGATTATTCTCAAGTTGAAGTTAGAATATTGGCTATATTATCATGAGATGAAAATCTACTTAATGCCTTTAAAAACAATATAGATATCCATCATAAAACAGCAGAATTTTTATTTCCAAACAAAACCATAACAAGTAGCGAAAGAAAGATAGCAAAAGCTGTAAATTTTTGAGTTATATATGGGATAAGTTCATTTTGATTATCTAAGATGATTGGTATATCAATGTGAGATGCAAAAACATACATAAACAAATTTTTTGAATCATATCCAAAAGTTAGGTTATTTTTAGATGAAACTATAAAATTTTGTGAAGAGAACAATTATGTAGAAACTATTTTTTGAAGAAAGAGATATATTAATGGAATAAATGATTTAAATAAAATAGTAAAACAAGCATCAGAAAGGGAGGCAACTAATATGCCGATTCAATGAACAAGTGCAGATATAATAAAAATAGCGATGATTAGAATAGAGGATTTTATAGAAAAAAATAATCTAAAAAGCTTGATGATTATGCAAGTGCATGATGAACTTGTTTTTGATATATATCCTTGAGAAGAACAAATAATACAAGATGAAGTTTGTAATATAATGGAAAATGTTTTAGAAAACAAACCTATAAAACTTAAAACTGATGCAAAAATAGGAACAAATTGGAGAGAAGCTAAATAATTTTAAAAATATGGAAAATAGAGAATTAACAACTCAAGAGAAAATAGACTATATATATGATAGTATAAAAAAACAAGAAAAAAAGGAGAAAATAAAAAATATATTCAAATGGTGATTTAGAGTTTTTATAATAATATATATGTTGTATTTTTATCTTTTCTGATATGAAATACTTATAAATAAAATAAAACAATCTATTAAAATAAATATAAATTCTGAAAATTTTATAGATGAATTAAAAAACAAAATAAATTTAGAAAATAATAATTATTAAAAATGGATATATTTGTAAAGCTATTTTACTCAATTTTTTTTATATGAATATGATACTTTATCATAAGATATAGAAAACAATTACATTGATGGACATGAAATTTTGTATGGGCAGAGCACTATCTAGGTAGATGATGAACATATTTTATACTAATATTAATATGATTAATATTAGTATTTTATGGTGCAATGTATCCATTTTGATGAACTGAGTTAATATTTAAAGAACAATAAAACAAAAAATCAAGTCTTAATTTATCTTTAAATTAGATATAAAATAAAAATAAATACAATTAAAAAGACAATTTTAAAAAAATAATAATATATATGAATAAATTAAATAAATTTTTAAGCTTAGTTTTATTACTAATAATAACTTGAATAAGTAATACAAGTGCAAATGAAACAAAAATAAAAGCAGCTATAGAAACTACTAGCCCTAGTATAACAATAATAGAAAATAAAGAAACTGAAAAAGAAGCTGAGGTAGAAGTTGTTACTC
Source organism: Candidatus Altimarinota bacterium (assembly GCA_013368515.1). Classification (GTDB taxonomy): domain Bacteria; phylum Patescibacteriota; class Gracilibacteria; order BD1-5; family UBA6164; genus JABWCI01. The sequence goes on from JABWCI010000003.1 coordinate 2,044, forward strand.
TAAAAAATGAAGATATTTTTATATATTTTTCTTCTTTTTTCAAAGATATACCAAAATCATATAAACATATAGGTTTAAAATACAAATTTATAAAAGAAAAAAGTGAAATAGAAACAGCTCTAAAAAAATTGGTTTATCTTAATAAATTGGATAATAGAGAAATAAATCTAAATTTAAATAAAGAAATGAATGCTTATGTCTTTTTTACATTAGCAAAAGAGATTTTAGAGCTTGATATAATAATTGATCCCGCATATCTAACAAATAGAAATGTAGTATTGAATGATTTAAATATTATTACTAATACATTTAATAACAAAAAAAGATACGAACATTCAAAATCAACAAACAATATTTTATGAGATAAACAAGAGATTTTTAGTGAAGTTTATAATACTTTAGTAAACGAACATTATGATTACGAAACACTAAAAAAAGAAGATATAGTTTATGGTGCTATAGAATGACTTGCTAGATGAACTCATGATATACATACTGTTTATTTTCCTCCTGTTGAAAGCAAAAGTTTTGAAGATAGTTTATCTTGAGAATATGAATGAATATGATCATATGTAGAGATGACATCTCCTTGAGAAGTAAAAATAACTTCACCTATTCCTTGATGACCTGCTGAAAGATATGGATTAAAATGATGAGATATCATAATAAAAGTTGACTCTAAAGAAGTAAAAAGAGAAAATTCATTAGTAGAAGTAGTTTCATGGATAAAATGACCTGCTTGAACTTATGTGAAATTAACTATTTATAGAAATTGAGAAGAATTTGAAATTGAGGTGAAAAGAGAAAAAATTATAGTAAAAAATCTAGAAGTTAAAACTCCAAATACAAATACATACAATATTCAAATAAGAACTTTTTGAGTATGAGTTTCAAGTGAATTTAGAGAAGTACTAACAAAAATTAAAAATGATTATAGAGTAAATAAAATAATTATAGATTTAAGAAATAATTGAGGAGGTTACTTAAATGAAGCTACAGATATGTTATCTATGTTAATAAAAGAGTGAGAAAAAACTGCAACAATTAGATATAACTGAGTTAATAATTATTATTTTTCTAGTTGAGAATGAATACTAGATTTAAATAAATATAAAGTAATAATATTACAAAACTCAGGGACTGCATCAGCATCAGAAATAATGATTTGAACACTTAAAGATTATTTCCCTAATATAGTTACTATTTGAGAAAATACTTATTGAAAATGATCAGTTCAAGCATTGAAAGAGTTTCAAGATTGATCTAGTTTAAAATATACAGTTGCTAGATGGTATACTTGAAAAACTATGACATGAATTGATTGAATATGATTTAAACCAGATTTAGAATTAGAGCTTGATATAGAAAAATATAAAAATGATTTGAGTGATAATCAATTACAAAAAGCAATTAATTATTAAAAAATAAAAAATGAAATTATTAATATCTTTAATAATTTTGTTTTTTGTTTCTAATCTATATCAAGCAAATGCTTGATATCAAGATATAGATTCAAAAACAAAGTTAGTTTATGAAAATTTTTATTCAAAAATAAAGATAAAACATAAAAATGATAATTGATTATCATTTTTAAAAATACTAGATACAGCCCTGGAATCTTCAAAATACAATTGAAAAATAGACAAAAATAATAATAAGCTTTTTTTTGATTTACAAAAATTAAATAATGAAAAAATATTTATTCTAGAACTTGAAAATAAAGAAAAAATAAACAAACAAAAAATTGAAAAATATAGTATATTTAACAACTATAATTTATTTTCATATAATAATGATTTATTAATAAAAGAAAACTGAGTATGGTATACATACACATTTTCAAAAAAATACTATTTTGAAAATGCAGAAAATTTAAATAAAGAAAGTTTGATATATAATTGATTATACGATAAAAACATAATCATATATCATGATGGAACTAATGTAAATTTTATAAAAGAATATAAAAAAGTAAAACTAGTAAGTGATGATATAATTTACTGATTTCCAGATAAATATGAATTACTAAAAAATATTAGAAATAATAAAATGCTTGATAATTCAAGAGATGACGATATATATATAAAAAATTTAGAAATCATTTCTAGACAACTAACAAAAGACATATATAAGGAAGAGGAAAAAATTAAAATAATATATGACTATATATTAAAAAATATTAGCTATTCTAGTAACTTTACTATGCAAGATTATGAGATATTTTCATGAATAGAAACATATATAAATAAATCTTGAGTTTGTGAATGATATGTAGAATTATTTAATTTAATGCTATGATTCAATAATATAAAATCTGAAATAATTATTTGAGATGTAATAGATGCTGCTGACTTTCCACAAATATGACATGCTTGGGTAAAAATATGAGACTATTACTATGACATAACTTTTGATGATCCAGTTTGAGCTGAAAATACAAAAAAATTTGAAGAATATAATTATTATAAATTACCTAGAGATTTATTTTATACAAATAGATATGATAAATGATTAACTCCTGAGACTCTTAAAACAGCTAATCTAGAATATAGAAAAAATCTAATAAAAACAAATTTATCAAAATTAACAACAAAATACAAAAATAATAATTATAATTTACTTGAGTCTTTTAAATTTAAAGAAAGTTATAATTTAGATCCAATAAAATCTATAAAAGCAAATGATTTAATAAATGCAATTGGATATAGAGATATGAAAAATTATGAAATAATTATAAATTGAACTAAAAAAAGTGTAAAAAATTTAAATTATATAGTACTTGAAGATGAAACAATAGAAGTATTTTTAGAACAAATAAATTACAATTTAGATTGATATATGATATTAAAATGGTTCAAAGATAATTGAGAAACTCAATTTATAATCGCTAATAATATAACTTATCACAATTAAAATTTGATTTTAAATTCCTTGCAAATATACTTTGCAAGGAATTTTATTTTTAAAATAATAAAAAGTGAGAAAACAAGTAAATTTTTCAGCAATAAATTTAGGTTGTAATAAAAATATGGTAGATACAGAATTTACTATATGAGAAATACTAAAATTAAACAGTAGTGAAGTAGAGATAAATTTTTATCCAGATCCAGAAGATGAAGAAGTAGAATATGTAATAATAAATACATGTTGATTTTTATCTAGTTCTCGTGATGAAGCAGAAGAAACAATTTGGTATTATGACAATATGTGAAAAAAAGTTATTTTAATTGGTTGTTATGTGCCAGTAAAAGATGACTCTTTTTTATCTAGTCTAAAAAACTTAGAAGCAGTAATTCCTTATGAAGAAGTAAAAAACACTAGTAGTATACTTTTAAATAATACAAGTCTGACTAAACTACAAAGTGGTTTAGCAAAACTTAAAAAAGATAAATTAAAAGCTTATTTATCAAGTATAGGTTGAGACCAAATCGGTACAAAAGCACATATTTATGGAACAGAATCAGTTAGAGCATTTTTACATAGTTATAAATGATATGAATACTTAAAAATAGCTGAATGATGTAATAACAAATGTAGTTTTTGTATCATACCAAATATCAGATGAAAACAAAGATCAAGAAGCATAGAAGATATTCTTGAAGAAGTAAAAATTATGGTGAATAGTGGTATAAAAGAAATAGAAATTATTTCTCAAGATACAACTAGATATTGAGTTGATTTATATAAAGCTCCTTATTTACTTGAATTACTTGAAAAAATAGATGAAATAGAATGAGATTTCAAAATCAGATTATTTTATATGTATCCAGATATACTTAGCATGACTCATATAGATAGACTAGCAAATCTGAAAAAACTTCTACCATATTTTGATTTTCCATTTCAACACATAAGTCCAAATGTACTTAAAAACATGAATAGATTTTATGATGATAGTCATATAAATAAAATCATAGATTATATAAAAGAAAAATTTCCAAACAATTTTTTTCATACAAATTTTATAATAGGTTTTCCATGAGAGACTGAAAGTGATTTCAATATGTTACTTGATTTTGCAAAAAAATATGAATTTGATAGTGTATCAGTTTTTGGTTATCACGATGAGCCACTAGCTGATAGTAATAAACTAGAAAACAAAATTGATGCAAAAACTATTAAAACAAGAGTAAAAACAATAAAAACTCTATTAAATGAAATATACGATAAAAAAGATAAAGCTAGATTAAATACAAAACAAATTTGATTTATAGAAGAATTATATGATGATTATGCTATAATTAGACCAGAAATAAAAGCTCCTGAAATAGATGATTTAGACAAAGTAGACTTTAGAGATATAGACTGAGATTTTGACTTAGATTTAGGTATGAAAGTAAGTTATACTTTTAAATGAGAGTTGAAATAGTATATAATTTGTATATAATTTTGACATTATAAAATAAAAATATAAAATGGATTTAGTTTAATGACTAAATCTTTTTTTATGAAAAATAGTAGTTTTTTGGAAGAGTACAATAAATTGAATACAGAACAACAAAAAGCAGTTGATAGTATATATGGACAAATCATGGTAGTAGCTGGGCCTGGTAGTTGAAAAACTCAAATAATCTGACTTAGAACTGCAAATATCATAGAAAAAACAGGTGTAAATCCAGAAAATATCTTGATTACTACTTTTACTGATGCTTGAGTTATAGCCATCAAAAAAAGACTTGTAAAATTTCTTTGAAATACAGGATATAAAGTAACAGTTTCTACAATCCACTCATTTTCTCAAGATGTAATCAAAACATTTCCAGAAAAATTTATAGAATACAAAGCTAGTACAGCAATAGACGAAGTAGAATCTTTGGAGATAATTAAACAGATTATTGATGAATTAGTAGCTGAAAAATCACTAGTAGAACTGACAAATGATTTTGATAAATACCTATATTTGAGAGATATAAAAAGTCGTATTTCTACACTTAAAACAGAAGCAATAAATAAACAAGCATTTGATATAATCATAAAAAAACAAGAGGATATTTATGCTGAAGAATTGAGTGAGATAAAACCAACTCTTAAAAAATACGAAACTACAAAATTATCTCAAGAAAAACATATAAACAAACTTAGGGAATTGAACTTAATTTATGAAAAATACAACCATTATCTAAGAAATAACAGTTTGTATGATTTCAATGATATGATTAATTTTGTATATGAAAAATTACAAAACGATAGGGAGCTTAGGCTTTTTTATGCTGAAACTTTTCAATTTATTATGCTTGATGAATATCAAGATACAAACAACGCTCAAAATAAAATCATGGATTTGATTTTGAGTGAAGCTATAGAACCAAATATAATGGTAGTTTGAGATGATGATCAATCAATCTATCGTTTTCAAGGTGCAAATATAGAAAATATGCTTGATTTTTCTCAAAAATATCCTGAAACAAATTTCATAGTTTTGGATAAAAACTATCGTTCAAATCAACATATACTGGATCTAGCTTGAGCTTTGATAGAAAATAATACTGAAAGATTATCAAACAAAATCAAATCAATAAACAAAACTCTTACTAGTGCTTGAAATCTGAAAGATTCTCAAAATAAACCTAGTATTTTTAAGGCTGTAAATGATTTAGAAGAACAAACTTTTATAGTTAACAAGATAAAAGACTTGATAGCAAATGGTATATCAAAAGAAGAAATAGCAGTAATAGTTAGATCAAACAAAGAAGTAGAATTATGGAGTGAATTACTTCAAAAAAATGAAGTAGAAGTAGAATCAAAACTAAAATCAAACATACTTAATTCTCCATATGTAGATTATATATTATCATATCTTGAATTGATAGAAAATCCATATAGCAATGAAGAAAAACTTATCAATCTAGTTAGAAATAGCATAACTTGATTAAATTCTATAGATATACTTAAAATAAATAGAAAACTATATGAACTAAACTATACGAGAAAATACAAACTTTCTTTTATAGATTTTTTAACGGATAACAAATTATTTGAAGAACTTGAATTACAAGATAAAAAATGATTTAGCGATTTTATAGAAAATCTATTATCATTTAACAAAGATATAGTTAGTAAAAACATAGGTGAATTTATTTGAGAATTCATATCGAAAACTGGTATTTTGTTATATATAGAAACTCACTCAGATTTCAGCGACTTAGAAGATATTTTTACACTACTAAACAAGATAAAAGATTGGAATCAAAATGATAAAACTCTAAATATAAAGAAATTATTAAGCAAAATAGAATTATATAAAAAATATAATTTCCCAATTACTAGACAAATATTAACAGAGAAAAAATGATGAGTACAAATACTTACTTCTCATTGATCAAAATGACTTGAATATGATGCTGTTTTTATACCATGACTTTATACTTGAAATTGGGATAACAAGAGAACAATAGATAAACTGAAACTTCCAAATTTAATAGTTTGAGAATGATTACAAGATGTAAAAGAAAAAACAAGCGAAGAAGATAGGAGACTTTTCTTTGTTGCACTGACAAGAGCAAAAGATTTACTATTTTTAAGTTATAGTGCTTGAAGTGGTTCAAAAATACTTTTAGAATCACCATTTATCTGAGAAATAAGTGAATTTTTAGAAATAAACAATATTCAATCTACTCAAAATGAAATAAGACAGATATCAGAAAATATGATTAAAAATAGTCTTATAAAACACTCTGATTTAGAATTAGAATATATTAAAAATTTTCTAGAAACATACAAGATTTCTCCTAGTGATTTAAACACATTTTTAGAAAATCCTATAGATTTTTTAAACAGAGTAGTATTTAAGTATCCTTTTATAGACAATAAATATACTATTTTTGGTAAAGTATATCATAGGACTTTAGAATTATTTTATTTGAAGTTTAAAAATGAGCAAAAATTGCCAGAAAAATCATACTTAACTAGTACTTTTAGATTACTTATAGAAAAAGAAATTCTTACTCCTGAAGAGCTAGAAAATGCATTAGAAAAAGGTATTTCATGATTAGAAGGTTATTATGATACATATAGCAAAAAATCAGAAGTTCCACTAGTACTAGAATATAGTTTCAGAAGAAAAAATCTAATTTTTGAAAACATACCATTGACTTGAACAGTTGATAAGATAGAAAAAATAGGTGAATCAAATTCTCTTGATACTCAAGCATGACAACTTGCTTTTTTCAAAGACAAAGTTGCTCTTGTAGATTACAAAACAGGTAAAGCTAAATCTATCTGAGAAATAAAATGAATAGATAAATTTGGAAACAAAAAACCAGGAGAAGGTAAATATTTCAGACAACTTATGTTTTATAAACTGCTTTGTGAAGTAGATTTTGAGTTTAATTCAAAATTTAGTGTTTGAAGTCTCGCTCTTGATTTCGTAGAGGGGAAAGACTGAGTTTATAAATATGTAGAAGTAGATTATTCAGATGAAGAATACAATGAATTTAAAGATGAATTAAAAGATGCTTGGAATAAGATAAATGATATAGAGTTTTGGAGAGAAGTGTTGACAAAATAAATAATAAAATTAATATAATTTTACTTAAATCAAGTAAAAAACATAACTCCTAAAAATAATAGCTAAGAAATTAGTTATTGTTTTTAGGAGTTTTTTAATAAAAAATTAAAAAATATGTCTAATAAAATACAAGAAAAAAATATCACATTCATAGATTGACAAAATCTCCACCTTTGAACTAGTTCTGAAAAATGGAAGATAGATTTTAAAAAATTTAGAGTATATTTAAAAGATAAATTTAAAGAGATGAAGCTTATATTTTTTTATGATTTATAAATGATGACCATCAAGATATGTATAGAAAAATGCAAAAAGCTGGATTTATACTAGAGTTTAGAGAACATCACTCTGCTATGTCATGAAAAAAGAAGTGAAATGTAGATGTAGATATAGTTTTTCAAATAATGCGCAGATTAATAGAAGAAGATGATTTTGATAAAATAGTTTTAGTGACTTGAGATGGTGATTATATAAAATTGGTAAAATATTTGATTGAAAAAGCAAGATTAAAGAAAATACTTTTTCCAAATAAAATGTTTTCCTCACTTTATAGAAAGATACAGAAAGATACAGCCTGAATATTGATTAAATTTAAGCTTGAAGGATGTTAGAAAAAAATTTGAATATATAAAAAAATAAACAATAAAAAAAGAGATGCCCTTAGGTATTTCTCCGTTTGGTCCCTCTTTCGTCATGAACATATATATATTACACTATTTATAAAAAAATGCAAAACTTTTTATTAATTTTCAATAACTATTTTTTAACATAAAAAATTATGTTTTATTGATTATTGTAGTAAAAATATTATATTTAGAATATAAAAACCATAGTTTTTGGAAAATTAATAGAAAATATAACTTATGAATAAAAAGGAATTTTGAAAATTGTTAATAGTATCGTCTATTGATGCATATATTTCTTGATTCTGAAAAATAAAAAACAAAAATGATGAACTTAAATTAAGTGATTTTATCAAAAAAGTAGAAAGAAAATATAATACATAAATATATAATTTTATAAAAAATGACATCTATAGCTATAAATAGTCTGAGATTATCAATAGAGTTTTGACTAGATTTTCATATAGTGAAATCTTGGTGGGAACATATGAATTTTGCAAATATAAATGATGCAAAAGTATTTTTTAGTACAAACAAAGAAATCATAAATGCAAAACCTTTTGTAAAATGGGTATGATGAAAAAGACAATTAATTAAACAATTTGATAAATTATTCCCTCTAGAATTTAATAATTATTTTGAGCCTTTCTTGGGTTGATGAGCAGTTTTTTTTAATTTACAAAAGAAAAAAAGCTTTTTATCAGATGTAAATTCTGAACTTGTAAATACATATCAAATAATTAAAACAAAACCAAAAGAACTTATCAGTTTTTTAGAAACTTGTGAATATAGTAAAAGCTTTTATGAAGAAATAAGAGCTTGGGATAGAGAAGAAAACTGGCAAAAAAATTATAGTACTATAGAAAGAGCAGGGAGATTTATATATCTAAATAGAACTTGTTTCAACTGACTATATAGAGTAAATAGTAAATGACAATTCAATGTTCCAATGTGAGCATATAACAATCCAGATATAATTCAAAGAGAAAATATATTAAATGTTTCAAAACTATTAAACAAAACAAAAGCAGAAATCAAATTACAAAGTTTTGAAAAGGTGGTAGAAAAAGCAAAAGCTTGAGATTTCGTGTATTTTGATCCACCATATGATGTATTAACTACAAGTGCGAACTTTACAAGTTACAATGAAAGCTGATTCTGAAGAGATATGCAAATAAAACTAAGAGATGTATTTTTAAAACTAGATAAAAAATGATGTAAAGTTATGCTTAGTAATCATAATACAGAGTTTATAAGAGAAATATATAGTTGATTTAGATTTGAGATAGTAAAAGCAAAGAGAAATGTAAATAGTAAAGCAAGTGGGAGAGGTGAAGTTGAAGAAATTGTGGTGATGAATTATTAAATAAAAAACTCTACCTAAAGCAGTAGAGTTTAAAACATTTTTTCAAATGTATTTAAATGTGGTTGTATAAATTTTTATTACTTATAGAACCTACATGTTTATATTATATTATTTTATACATAATGTCAAAAAAAAATATAGTTAATTATAGAAAAATTTTCATTTCTTTATTATGGGAGCAACTAAATACGGATTGTAATCCATACTACAGATGAATATGAAATAACAATATGTATTCTCTTATTAAAGATTTTATATACTACTTAAATTTAGAAAAATCTTTAATAAGACAACCTCAAATCAATATTTTATTAGAGGAATTTTTAAATTTAATTGATTGAGATATTGTTTTTAATTCAAATTTTAGAAAAAACTCTAATGAAATAATTTATGATATAAAAGAAAATAAAAATGATTTAGATATTATTAAATTAAAAAAGAATTTAATAATTATTTTTAAATATTTTAATAATGATGATAAATATATAAAAGCATTATTAGGTATAATTAATTGATATCTAAACGAGGAATTATATCTAGAAGAATATGAAAATAATTATGATAAAAATGTTACTAAACTTAAAAAATTAACTTTTATTTTTATTTCATTCTTAAGAGATGAGATTTGAATTTCTAGAAAATATTTAGAATTTTTAAGAGAAAATAATTTAAACAACATTGATGCTTCAAACTCAATACAATTTAATCATTGATTTTCACAATTCACAAAATTATTTTTTTGAGACAAACAAGAATATAAAGTTTACTTTAAAATACAAATTTGAAGTATTCAAGCAAATAAAAGAAAAATAGAAAAAAAGAATATAAAATATGTGATTGAAAAAATAGAAGATGATAAAATAGAATATATTAGTGATATAAATAATGAAATAAGCTGAAAAGAAATAAAAGATTCTTTTAAAGAAAGAAAAAATGATTTTATTAAAGAAGATGATAGTATATTTTTTATTTGTATAAGAATAAATTGAAAAGATATACACTCAATTTATAAAAAAGCTAAAGAACATATAAATAGAATATTAGATACTTTTTTATATGAATTTAATGCATTAAAATTAAATATATCTCCAATTTCATTATTATCAAATAATGAAAGAATTTTCATTGTAGATGATTGATATTCTGAATATGTAAATAGAAAAAAGTGAAATGAACATAATATAATTTCATTAAATAAAATACTAAATAGTGAAAGTTATGATTTTGACACAAGAAGTAAAATTTCAAATAGTATAAAATATTATAAACTATTTTTAGCAAGTGAAAATTCTGAAGTTAAATTGCTAAATTTATGGATAGCTTTAGAATCATTATTTTCATGAATAGATTCAAGCGATGGATCATTTGAAAAATTAAAATCTTTTATTCCAAAATTAATATCAATGAATCTTATGAAAAATTATTTTGATGAATTTCAAAATTTTATTTTACATAGAATTGAAATGGAAAATGAAAATGAAAGTAAATATAAAAATCATAATAAAATAAAAAATATAATAAGTCGTTCTAATAAAGTGAAGGATAATTTTTGAGAAGATAATGAGAAGTTTAATAACGTATGAATATTTAAATATTTTATAACTAATGACTTTACTGAGATTGAAACTTTACTACATAATCCCTATTTTATACAAAAATACAAAAGATTAAAAAATCTAATAGAGATAGATAAGGATTGAACATATAAAAGACTTCATATTTTTTTAAAAAGATATGAAAATGAAGTAAAATGGATATTAACTAAAATCTATAGATATAGAAATTATATTGTTCATTGATGAAAAAAAATTGATACAAATATAATTATAAATGATTTAGAATTTTTTTATTTGGAATTAGTTGATGATATTTTAGATAAAATTTGATGCAATTATTTATATATAAATTCTCTTGATGAATATTTTTCTAGAGTAAATAGATCTTATAACTTATATGATAAATGAATTAATAATAGATTAAAAGACCATAATATTTCTTATAAAAATACTGTATTACCTTATATTGTCTATTAATTATATAAAATATATTATAATGATTTTTATATTTTATCTATGGCTTATATACTTAAATCTAATGAAAGAAGGTTTTAACTTTTTAATATAAAACTATGAAAGAGATAAATGAAGAATTAATAAAAGAAAAAATAGTAGCTGAAATAGAAGAAGAAAACTATGAGGAAGAAATTGAACAAGACAATGAATCAACTGAAATGGATGAAAATAATAGAAATATTATATGGCAACCAAAAGATATAACTATCAGAGAATTTTTATCAATGAAACAAGATTGAGATTTAATACTACAACCAGATTATCAAAGAAATTTCGTAATGAATCAAAAACAATCTAGTAGATTAATTGAATCAATATTGATGGATGTACCTCTTCCTGTTATATACTTAAATGAAGAAAAAGATTGAAGATATAGTGTTATTGATTGACAACAAAGATTAACCTCATTTTTAACTTTCATTGAAGAAAAAGTTTTTTGAACTAATAAACAATTTAAATTAGTTTGATTAAATATATTAAAAGAATTAAACTGAAAAGCTTTTTCTCAATTAGAAAAAGAAAGTCAAAATAAAATTAAAACAACAACTCTTCATACAATAATAATAAAAAAAGAATCTAATGAGGATATTAAATTTGAAATTTTTGAAAGACTAAATACTTGATCAATCAAATTAAATGAAGATGAAATAAGAAATACAGTTTATAGATGAAAATATATGGACTTATTATCAGAATTAGAAGATAACGAAATTTTTCATAAGCTTGTTAGAAAAGATAATTATAAAAATAGAATGATTTATAGATGAATGATTTTAAGATTCTTTGCTTTATATGAAAAATCATACTTAAACTACAAGCCTAGCATTAAACAATTTTCAAATAAACACTTAAGAGAATTTAGAAATCTTTCAGATGAAAAAATTAAGGAATATAGAGAAGTTTTCAAAAATACTACAGAATTAGTTTATAGTATTTTTTGAGAAAATGCTTTTAGAAGATATATTCCTTGAGATAATGATAATATAAATTGATATTGGGCACTAACTAGAATAAATATGGCTATTTATGATATTCAAATGTGTTGTTTTGCTAAATATACAAAAAATCAAATTATACAAAAAGTAGATATTATTAGAGAAGAATTTATAAAATTAATGTGTAATAATCAAAAATTTATAGATTGCATATTAAATCAAACAAGTAATAAAGAACAATTACAAACAAGGTTTAAAATATGGTTTGAGAAATTAGAAGAAATTATTTGATTACCTAAAGAAGAAAATAGGATATTTCCTTATAATATTAAAAAATCACTATTTGAATTAGATAAAACTTGTAAAATTTGCTGACAACAAATATCATCAATTGATGACTCTGAAGTAGATCATATAATACCATTTTCAAAATGATGAAAAACAGATATAAATAATGCACAATTAGCTCATAGGTATTGTAATAGACAAAAAAATAATAATATTTAATAATTTAAATTATGATAGAATGATGAACTTGATGATGAAATACTAAAACTTGATTACATTTTGAAAGTAAAGTTTCTTTTGAACAACTTTTAGAAAATCTAGATTGATATGAGGTTAAAAATAAAAAATGAGTTAATGACTCTTTTGAGGTATTTTTTGATTGAAATAAAGTAGCTGAAACATATAAAAAACATGCATTATACAAATGACTATTAGAACCTAAATGAATAGAATATAAAAAAATAATTTCAAAAAAACTTCTACCAGATAATGCAATCTATGTTATATCAAATGATACTTTATTTATTATTGAAATAAAATATCAACAAGTAGCTTGATCAGTTGATGAAAAATTACAAACTTGTGATTTTAAAAATAAACAATATAGAAGATTATTTAAACCTTTATGAATTGATGTAAGATATTGTTATGTTTTAAGTGAATGGTTTATGAAGTCAGAATATAAAGATGTTTTAAATTATATTCAAGCAATGGATTGTCATTATTTTTTTTGAGAATTACCATTAGAATTTTTATGATTACCAATAAAAAATAATTAAATTTTCTTCTTGCATTAAAATAATATTTGTATATAATTTGTATATATAAATATTATTTTTTTATTATATATTTTATGGAAAATAAATTTAAAAAATTATACTATTTAGAAAATATAGATAGTGATGATTTTACTCCTGAAATGGAAAGAAATTTTATTTTTTGTGGTAGAAATTGGTGATTTTATTTTACTAAAAAAGTCTCTTCTGATTGTGAAAAATTGGAAAATGTAGAATTGGTAAAATGAGATTTTTCTAAAAAAGATACTTCTTGGATTGATTATGATAATGAATTAGATTTAAATTTAATATATTCTACAAATGTCTAAAAAATTAAAAACTCCTCCTATAGATTTCGAACAAGAGTGTTCAACAGTTTGGTCTTTTCCTAGGAGAGGAAATTGGCTTACTCATAATAGTAAATGGAGATGAAATTGGTCGCCAGAAGTAGTTAGAAACCTTATTTTGAGATATTCAAAACAAGGCGATACTATTTTGGATCCGATGATTTGATGAGGTACAACAGCTATAGAATCAAAAATATTAAATAGAGATTTAATATGCTATGATATAAATCCAGAAGCAATAGAGTTAACAAAAAGTTTACTTGATTTTGAAGATGTATGATTAGAAAGAATAAATGAATGTCTGAAAGAACATCATGAAAAAACTAAAAAATGGTGAAAAGTAGAAATACTAAATCACAATGCAACTATTAAAAATGACAATATAAAAGATGAAAGCATAGATTTTATACTTATGCATCCACCATATGCAGATATAATAAAATATAGCAATTGAATAGAGTGAGATTTATCTCAAATACATAATATAGATAAATTTTGTGATGAAATAGAAAAAGTAGCAAATGAGAGTTTTAGAGTATTAAAACCTTGAAAATATTGTGCTATTCTTATGTGAGATACTAGAAGAGAAAAGATGTATATACCTCTAGCATTTAAAGTAATGGATAGATTTCTGAAATCATGATTTGCTCTAAAAGAAGATATAATCAAAGTACAACATAATTGTAAAGCAACTTGATTTTGGGTAAAAAAAAGTAAAGAAGCCAATTTTTTACTTATCATGCATGAACATTTATTTATTTTCAAAAAAATATAAACTAAAAAACTTCCTTATAAATAAGGAAGTTTTTTCTTTTTAAAAAGTTGAACCCCAGCCGAAGCTGGGGTGGTTGGAGCTTTCGCTCAAATCTCTTGGTCAGATTTCGACCGGCCTCTTTGGATCAGTTACCTAACCAAATTCCGCACCATTTCCGGCACAGAGAAGCCTTTGCGTTCTTGTCGACGGAACGAAATCTTTCCAAAAAACTTTTTTTTGTTTTTACTATAAAAAATATACAATTATTTCTTGCATATCTTTACAAAATATTTACAATATGGATAATTTAAAGTATCTCCTAACTTTAGAATATATGTGAAAAATTTTATGACAATGAAGATTTCCTAAACATAACCACACAACACCTCAAAATATTGATTTTACAGTATTATGACAAAATATAGTATTATTAAAAAAATGAGTCTATCCTGAAAAAATAAATAGTTTTGTAGAAGAAATAATAGAAAGAATTAATATAGTTATAAAATGAGCTATAAATGATTTTACACAACAATTTAATGAATCTTGAACTAAGTTTAATTGATTATCAACAAAAGAAGAACTATCATTATCAGAAGAAATGACTAAATTATTCAATGAGATGCTTTTAAGTGCTCTATTATTCAGTGAAGAGTTTTGATCAAAAATGAAAAGCAAAAATATAACTATTACAAATGATGTTAAATTAATGTATATTTATGATTCTTTACAGCCATACAAAGAAAGAATAACTCAATTATTAAATAATACATTTACTCAAAAAAAATATAGTTTCTTAAAATATTAAAATATGACAAACATAATTTGAATAGGTAGATTTCCTGAAAAAGTGATCGAAAATACTAGAGAAGCTAGTGATGAAGAATTGAAATGAAAAGTAATAAAAATACCAACAAGATTTAATAAAGAAAGAGAAATAGAATGAAAAATAAATGAATTACAAGACTTAATTATAGAAATAATTGATAGAATAATAGATGATTGAATAGATGATTTCTTGATGTATTCAAGAGAAAAAATTGATGATAATGTAGAATTGGATTTAAGAAAAAGAGAATTACTTAAACACACTACAAAAATCTGGGATCAAATGTTTTTAAAATCTCAATGAATTGAAGAAGCAATTGACCTTGTATGAAATGATGAAGAAGTCTGAGTTGAATTTAAACCAGAATATATACTGTGAGCTGTAGAATGATTATTAAATAATTATAGGGATAGAGTTTTTAAAGAACTTATTAGAAATGAAAACAAATTTAAAAATAATAGATAATTATGAAAATAGCACTAGTTTGAGCATCAAATGATACTGAAAAATATGGAAATAAGATACTGAAAGATTTAATTAAAAAAGGACATACAGTATATCCTATTAATACAAAAGAAGATTATATAGAAAATATAAAAGCTTATAAATCTTTATCTGAAGTAAATGATGATTTTGAAATAGTAAATTTTGTAGTAAAACCTGAAATAACACTACAAATATTAGAAAAAAATATAGAAATACTGAGGAATAAAACTATTTGGTGTCAGCCAGGTGCAAGTGACGATTTAGTAATTGATTTTCTAAAAAATAATTTTACTCATTATATAACAGATAGTTGTATAATAATACAAGATATAAAAAAGAGCTAGATAAAATAGCTCTTTTTTGATATATTTTAAATTTTATGTTAATATCTTATAAATAAATATAATAAAACAAAAATGAACAAAGAACAACTTATAAAATTAACTAAAGAACTTATCTTTATCGCTGCAACTTATGATAAAGAAGATAAGTCAGAACTATCAAATGTGAGTAAAAAACTAGAAGCTTACAAACAAAAAATAAACTCGAATGAAAAATATTCTCAAGTAGCTATCAGTTTTATAGATGATATCGTCGATGATATAAAAAATAATAGGGAAATAAGACTAGACAATACAAAAAGCGATGATTATTTAGAAAATTATTTTATTACAAAAAATGAAGTAGATATATACAATGAGTTAATTGATATAAATCTTTACAATAAAATAATTGAAGAAAAGGATTTAGAAACTATAAAAAAACTAATATCTGAAATAGAACAAAATTATTATAAAAATATAATAAAATTGAGTACAAAAAATATATCGAAAAATCTTCTTATTTTTACATTATTTAAAAGAAATATAGTAACAGAGCTTATAATTAGATTGTATAACAAGATAGAAAAAAATAGTCAATTATATGAAGAAAAAAAGAAGCTAGCAAATATATCTAAAAATTATAAATTATTCTTAAAAGAGATCTATAATTATGCTAATATATATTTAAAAAAATGAAAATTTAATACTCATTTTCTAGAATATAAATTTAATAATTGAGCTTTAGAACTAAAAGATAGCTATACAGATGCATCAAAGGTATGAATAAGAAATTGAAATAGATTTTTTGAATATGCTATGATTTTAAAAAATATAAAATAAGACTAACTTTTTTAAAAAGTTAGTCTTATTTTATTAAGCATAAACATAATTTATCTTTTTATATACTTGAAAACTATATTCTATACCATTTTCAGTTTCATAATCAGTATAACTTTCTAAAACAAAACTTTTTGGTACTCATGCAAAATGCACATCACAATTAAAATCTCATTTTACTCTTGTGATATAGATTCTTTCAAGAAGATCACTATTTAAAGCATAATTATAAAGGTGTGCTCATCATATAATAAATATATTTTCTACATTTTCTTTTCATTCTAACTCACTTAAACAATGTTCTAAACTATTAAAGTATAAAACAAAGTTATCTATACTAGAACCAATATTATCTTTTTCTAAATCACTACTCAATATACAGTTAATTCTATCAGGTAGAGGTCTATATTTACTAGGAATTGATTTCCAAGTATTTTTTCACATTATTACAGCATTCATCTTTGCTAAATCATGAGTTTGTGTTGTGATTTTTTTAAAATATTTTAAATCGCTTGGTAGATTCCAAGCCAATTCTCAAGATTTTCCTATACCATTTTTTTCATCAACAGCCAAAATCATACTAAAACTTATATTTTCCATAATATATATTATTTAAAAATTATACAGCAACAGGAGCAACTATCCTATCATGACTTTTATAATTTAAAAGTTCAAAATCTTCCCATTCTAATTTTTCTAAATCTTCTAAAGTTTTTATATCTTTTTTGATTTTTAATTCAGGAAGAGGAAAAGGTTCACGAGATAATTGAAGATTTACTTGATCTATATGATTATTGTAAATATGAGCATCTCATAAAGTATGAGTAAAAACTCATGGAGTCAGTCAAGTTATTTTTGAGATAAGCAAAAGTAGAGTAGAATATGAGGCTATATTAAAAGGGACTCAGAGAAACATATCTGCACTTCTTTGATATAATTGAAGATTTAAAACATTGTTAGTTGTATCGACATTGAACTGAAAAAATGCATGACATGGAGGTAATAACATCTTGTCTATTTGAGGTGGATTCCAAGCTGAAACTATTATTCTTCTATTTGTTGGATTTATTTTTATTTGCTCTATTGCATTTTTTAATTGATCAACTCACTCTCAATTAAAATTTCTCCATTGATGTCAGTAAACTGGTCATAAATCTCAATATTCTACAACAAAAGGATCATTTTCACTCAAAGATTTTATTTTTTCTATAAATAATTTTTTCTCTTCATGCCAAGAATCACTATATTTTGGAAATTTTTTACCAAGTCAATTTGATTCAAGATAATTTTGAAATGGCCATTCATCCCAGATATGTACATCTCTATCAACTAGATATTTTATATTTGTTTCTCATCTGATAAGCCAAATAAGCTCTACAACTATACCTCTTAAAAATGTTTTTTTAGTTGTAACAAGAGGAAAACCCGCTCTTAAATCATATTTTGCTTGCATACCAAAAAGACCTCTAACTCAAGTACCAGTTCTATCATCTTTTCAGATACCATTATCTCTAATATCTTTTAGTAAATCTAAATATTGTTTCATAAGAAAAATATAAAATAATAATTTATAACAATATAATCAAAATAATATAAAAGTAAATTAGTAAATAATAAAATATATAAAAAACTCTGACTTTCTTTTGCAAAATACCATATTTTAAATAGAATAATTCTCGCAATATTAATAATTAATTTTGATAATGAAAGAAAATAAAAACGATAAAAAGCAAACTCCTAAGAATTTTTGAATAAAAAAAGAAAATAGTTACAAATCTTTTGGTATACTTATACTTATAGTTTTGATATTATCAGTTATACTACAAACACTAAATAGTGCACAAAAATATATAGATAATGAAATCTGATTAAATCAATTGGAACAAAATTTTCTAAGTTGAAGCTATAGCGAAATCCTTATAGATTGAAATAAAGCATTTGCAACTTTATCTTGATCAACTAAAACTGAGAATGGAATTGAAAAAACAAAAAGAGACATAGTTATATTACCAAAAAATGATTCTATAAATGACTTATGATTAAAAAACCCTGAAATAAATACAAAAGTTTTAGTTAAAGATAAAACAAGTGAAGAATTTTGGAATGAAATGTTACCAACTATACTTACATTTATATTATTCTTAGTGATATGACTTATATTACTTTGAAAAATGTGAGGAATGAGCAATAATGCTATGAATTTTGGTAAATCTAGAGCTAGACTTTATGATAACAAAAAAGATAGAGTTATGTTTAAAGATGTAGCTTGAGCAGAAGAAGAAAAAGAAGAACTTGCAGAAGTAGTACAATTTTTAAAAAATCCTAAAAAATTTAAAGAAATCTGAGCAAAAATTCCTAGATGAGTTTTACTTGTTTGACCTCCAGGTACTGGTAAAACTATGCTTGCTAGAGCAGTTGCAGGGGAAAGTGATGTACCATTTTTAAGTATATCTGGTTCTGAATTTGTTGAGATGTTTGTTTGAGTTTGAGCATCAAGAGTTAGAGATTTATTTGCAAATGCAAAAAAAATAGCTCCAGCAATTATATTTATAGATGAAATAGATGCTATAGGTAAAAAAAGATGACCTGGAACAGGTTGATGACATGATGAAAGAGAACAAACTCTAAATCAAATTCTTACAGAAATGGACTGATTTGATAATGATACAAATGTCATAGTTATGTGAGCTACAAATAGATCTGATGTACTAGATAAAGCATTACTTAGACCAGGTAGATTTGATAGAAAAATAACTGTTAATCTTCCAAATCTATCAGATAGAGAATATATACTTAAAATTCATGCTAATAATAAAAAAGTATCAAATGATATCAACTTCAAAGATTTAGCTAGTAAAACAGTTTGATTTTCATGAGCTGATTTATGAAATCTGATGAATGAAGCAGCAATAATAACTGCAAGATATGATGAAAAAGAGATAAGTGAAAAAAGGATAACTGAAGCTTTTGAAAGAATAGTTATGTGACTGAGAAAAAAATCTCAAGTTATGAATGATTTTGAAAAAGAACTTACAGCTTATCATGAAGTATGACATGCTCTAGTTTGAAAACTACTTAAAAATACTGATCCAGTTCATAAAGTTTCGATTATCTCTAGATGATGAGCTTTGTGAGTAACTTGGTTTTTACCTGAAAGAGATGCATTACTTGTATCAAAAGAAAAATATCTAGATGAATTAACTGTGTTATACTGAGGTAGAGCAGCAGAAGAAGTATTTTACTGAAAAGATAAAATCACAACTTGAGCTAGTAATGATATAGAAAGAGCAACAAAAATAGCTAGACAAATGGTTACTAGATATGGTATGTTTGAAGAAATAGGAGCTGAAAATTTTGAAAGCAACATAGACAAATACTCTGGGACTTGAGAAAAACCTTTTGTTTCAAATGAAACTATACAAAAAATAGATGAAAAAGTAAAACAAATACTTAAACAAGCATATGAAAAAGCAGTTTTATTAATAAAAGAAAACAAAGAACTTCATGAAAAAATAACAAAAGATTTACTTGCGAAAGAAGAATTAAGCAAAGAAGAATTTGATGCATATTTTGCATAATAAAAAGCTAGCAAAAACTAGCTTTTTATATTTTTTTATATAGAATATTAAAAATTATATAATAATTATATTTTAAAATGCATGAAATTATAGACGCAATAGTAAAAGTAGTATGAGATATGTGATATACTGGTATATTTTTAATGATGGTTTTAGAGTCTAGCTTTTTTCCATTTCCAAGTGAAGTAGCCATGATACCTGCTTGATATCTATCAAGTACTTGAGTTATGATTTTTTATATTGCTCTTATAGTATGAACTATATGAGCGTTGGTTTGAGCTAGTATAAATTATGTATTAGGTTATTATTTGTGAGAAAAAGCTATAAAAAAACTTATAAATAAATACTGAAAATACTTGTTCATAAAATTAGAACACTACGAGAGATCAGAAAAATATTTCAAAGAGCATTGAGTAATAACAACATTTCTAGCTAGATTTATAACAGTTGTAAGACAATTAATAAGTTTACCAGCCTGAGTATTTAAAATGAATATACCAAAATTTTTATTTTATACATGATTGTGAGCATGATTATGGAATCTTATGCTTATGATAATAGGTTATATAGCTTGAGAAAATAGGGAATTAATAGCAAAATATAGTAAAGAATTACTTATTTCTTGAATATTATTTGTAATAATAATATGAATAATTTACTACTACATACATAAGAATAAAAAATGAAAATAAATAATTTAAATCAATTCAAAGATAAAAAAGTAGCCATTTTATGATTTTGACTAGAAGGGAAGTCTTCCCTAAGTTTTTTAGAAAAAATATGAGTTTTAGATATAACTATATTGGATAAAAACGATATAGAAAATAAAAAAGAAAACATAAAATATATAACTTGAGACTCTTATTTAGAAAACTTGAGTACTTTTGATATAATAATAAAAGCACCTTGAATATCTCCATATCAAAATAATTTATTATGACTATCTAATAAAATAACAACTCAAACAGAGATTTTTACAAGTTTATATAGCTGAAAAATTATCTGAATCACAGGTACAAAATGAAAATCAACATTATCAACTATAACATATCTTGCACTAAAAAATGCATGATATAAAGTAAAATTGGTATGAAACATATGAGCTCCAGTATTGGATGAAATAGATATAATAAACTGAGAAAAATATGATTATATAGTATATGAAATGTCATCATATATGCTTGAATGACTAAAACCAAAATTGTATATATGATTGGTAAACAATATATATGATTGTCATCTAGAATGGCATAATTGAATGAAAAATTATACATATTCTAAATTAAACATATTAAAAAACTCAAAACATAAAATTGCAAATATAGAGATCAAGGATTTAATAAAAGATATAGACTGAGTTGAATATTTTTGAGAAGGTACAAATTATTTATACAAGGAAAAACAATTCTATATAGATTGAGCTTCTATATTAAAAGACCAATGATTTCTGATAAATTGAGAACATAATAGATTAAATATAGTTTGAATTTTAGCTATTTTAAAACAAATTAAAAAAGATAAGTTTTGCTCATTATGGATATTATCTAGACTGGTAAATTGACTAAAACAAGCTCTGGAAAACTTTAAATGATTACCTCATAGGCTGGAAGAAATATGATTTTATAATAATATATTATTTATAGATGATGGTATCGCAACAACACCTGAATCAACTATAGCTGCAATAAATACATATGAACAAAAAATTTGAACATTGTTTTTATGATGATATGATTATGGTTTTGATTTTAAAAATCTAGTTGAAATTATTATAAAAAACAAAATTGAAAATATTGTATTATTTCCAGACAGCTGAGAAAAAATCTTTTGAGATGTAAGTCAATATGAATATGATAATGAATTTAAATTAAATATTAAATGATTAGATATAAATTTTATAAAAACTAGATCTATGGAATCCGCAGTTAAATTTGCATACAAAAATACAAAACCTTGAATGATATGTTTATTATCAAATGCATCTGCAAGTTATGGTTTATGGTCATGATTTATAGAAAAATGAACTCAGTTTCAAAAATATATTAAACAATATTGAAACAAAACGATTTAGTTATAGTAAATAATATTAAAATCTCTTAAAACTCAAAATTTTAAGTTTCACCTTATAAATGGCTTATCTAAGCCATTTATTTTTGCATAATTTTTAAGATATATCTAATAATAGAAATAAATGTTTTTAAAATTAAAAATTGAAAGGAAAAGTAATATTGTAAATATATAAGATTTTTAAAATATAAAAATCTTATATATATATTGAAAAATATTTTTAAAAAATCTTAAATAAAAATAATTTTATGAAATAAATATTTTTAAAAAGTTAGAGAAGTATATTACGATATATTTATTATATCACATAATGTAACTTATGTGTATTTAAATATAATAAAAATATAAGAAGTCTTATTTTTGACTTCTTATATTTTTCAAGCATCTTTTAGTTTATCTAAACTCATTTTCATTGTATACATTCAGTCTGACACTCAAGTTTCAATTGCTCAGTCTATCTGATGAATAACTCATTTTCTAATCATATTTGATATACCTACATTATTTACAAGCAATTCAGTAGCTAAAACTCTTCATTTTCAATCTTTAGTTTTTAATAAATCTTGCCATATAATTCATATAAGTGAATCTGATAATTGTGATCTTATATGTTCTTTTTCATCTCAAGAAAACATATCTATTATTCTTGAAACAGTTCTAGCTGCACCTGATGTATGCAATGTAGCTATAACTAAATTTCATGTTTCAGCTGCTCTAAGTGCCAATCTAAATGTTTCTAAATCTCTCATTTCTCAAATCATAATAACATCGCTTGCCTGTCTTAATGCGTATTTTAAACCATTTTCAAAGCTTAAAGTATTTATACCTACTTCCCTTTGTTCTATCAAAGATTTATTATTATTAAAAACATATTCTATAGGATCCTCAACTGTTATTATATGTTTTTGCATATTAGCAGAAATAGTATCAATCAATGCTGACATTGTAGTAGATTTACCAGATCATACAGATCAAGTAACTAAAAGTAATCCGTTTTTTCTTTTAATAAGCTCTAATAACTTATCTGGTAATCATAATTCCCTAAAGCTAGGTAATTTAGTTTTAATAGGTCTAAATACAGCTCATATTCATGATTTTGAAAAGAAAACATTTGCTCTAAATCTAGAATATCACTTTAAATCTATTGGAAAATCAAGCTCTAATTTCTCTTTTAAAGTTTGTTTTTGTTTTTCATTCATTATAGATATAATTTGATTACTTAATTCTGATTGAGAGATTATATCATATTCTTCCAAGTAAGTAACTTCCCCATATATTTTAAGTGCTGGCCTTGCTCAAGAAGAAAGTATAATATCTGAAGCATCTCTTTCTAATGATAATTTAAGTATTTCTACGATATTCATATGTATTTATAAATAAAAATATATTTAAAATATAATAACATAAATATCTAATTATTCAAAATAAATAATAAATATATGGAAAAAAAAGCTTTTTCACTAATGGAGGTTATCGTTGCAACAAGTATATTATCTATATCTGTTTTTTGAGTATACAAAATGATATGAGAAAATAATAAAATAATAAACAATTCGAATAATTATTTAAATAAAACATTACTATTCCCTATAATAGAAACTTGTATAGAAAAAAGCTGAATAACTTCTTGAGTAAACTATATATATTTATGAAATGACTTAAAATTATGTGATACTCAAGCTACTGAGATATCAAATAACATAGATAATATAAATTATACATTAATAGCTAGTTTAAGAACCAATTTACCTAGTAGTAAAATATGGGATATAAGTATAGAAGATGATTTTTCATGAACAAGTTCATGAATATATGTACAAAAACAATAGAGAAGAGCTGCATTCTCTTCCCTATCTTATATAATCTCTACTAATTCTTTTTGTTCTGAATTAGTCATATATCAGACATATTTCATAAAACTAAGTTTTTCTGATTCTGTCATGATTTCTGATGATGCTATTTTATCTAAAACTTTACCATCAACTTTTATTTGTTGTTTTCACATATTTTTTTATATTACGAATATAATATTTATTATTAGGGTTTGCGAATCCCTAGAAAGTAATTTAAGTATACATTTATATTATTCCATATATTTATTAATATGTCAAATATTATCTTTACTTTTTGTAATTATTATTTTTAATTATGATTATTTTATGAATAGATCCTGGTACAACAACAATAGGTTATTGTATAGTTAAAAAAAATAAATCTAAAATTGAACTATTAGATTATGGTATATTTAAAACAACTCCTAAGATTTGATTAGAATATAAGATATTGGAGATATGAAAAGATATAGATTATATCATAGAAAAATATAATCCTGAGCTTTTAAGTATAGAAAAATTATTCTTTCAAACAAATACTAAAACTGCAATAGATGTAGCGCAAGCAAGATGAGTAATAATTTATGAAGCTATTAAAAAGTGATTAAAAATAAAAGAATATACTCCTTTACAAGTAAAAAAAGCTATAACAGGAAATTGAAATGCAAATAAAACGCAATTACAAAATGCTATAAAAATATTATTTTGACTTGATAATATACCTAAGCCAGATGATGCCGCAGATGCAATATGACTTGCATATATCTGAGCACTAAACTCAAATCTAATAAATAATTGATTTTAATATTTTTTAATTATAATAAAAACAATTATTTATGGACCTAGCTTAATTAGAAGAGTGCTCAGATTCCGACCCTGAGAGGCATACGTGCAATTCGTATGGTCCATGCCATAAAATATAAAATAAATAATATGGGTTTTTTAAAAAAAGAATTTAAATTGTATTGATTTCAAATAATACTAATTATTATTTGAACTTTTAGTATATCATTAATATTAACAAATAATATTAATATTAAAAATTGATACGACTCAAAAAATATAACAAAAGATAGTACAAATAATAATTTTGAGGCGCAATATATAACTGCAAAATCTTGATGAAATCAATTAGATATATGTACTATGGCTAAAATAGTAAATATATCTTACCTTCAAATAAATGATAATGAAAATTATAAAAAATGGATGTGAATAGAAAAAGAAGAGTGTGATAAATTAATAAAATAAGAAGTTAGATAAAATTATCTAACTTCTTATTTTATTAATGCATGCTATGCATATGTTCAACAGATACATGTATACTTCAATGTTCAGTAGAAACCGGAAAAAAGAAATTTTCTCATCATATTCTTCTTACTCAGCTTTTTATTCATTCTATTTCTCTCAAAACATCTCAAGAAAATGAAACAACAAAATCTCAAGTCGATAAAAGTTGTCTGCCATCTAAGTAAACAGGGGTTCACTCTAGAATTAAAAAGTCTCTTTTATTAAGCCTCATAATATATAATATAAAAATATATTTTTAAAATATTAAGTAGATTATAAAATAAATTTATATTTAGTCAAAAAAAATAATACAAAATTAAATATATAATAATTGAAAATAAATCAAATAATCTAGCATAATATAAAAAATACTCTAAAATATTAAGAAATTAAATAATATTGAAAATACAATAAATTTAATAAAATAATGTAAGTATTGTTTTTATCAGTGTTTACCTAGAAAACAAAGCCTATGAAAAAGTTTGAAGTTTATGAAAATATAGTTCTTTAATTTCTTCTTTTATTATTTTAATAATAAGTATAATACTATTGTATAACTTAATCTAATAAATATATGAACGATATAATAATCAAAAATCCTGTTCAGAAAGCCAGATTTGAAATACTTTATAATGAAAATAAAGATTGTATCTCAAATGATTTAGAGTTGCTTATAAAAAATGTTATTTTGATTTTCAAAAGACATAGCAACAATGAAGAGCTTATAGTTCTAGCTTTGATTTATTGATTATTGTATTTTTCTATCATAGAAAAAAATCATGAAATAATAACAAAAAAAGATTTAGAAAATCTTAAGATACTTAAAAATAGTTTTAAATTAGAAACGAAATGAGAATTTAAAAGTTTTTTAGATGAAGTTTTGGTTATGGATAAAGATTTATTCTTACTTAAAACTATTATAAAATATAACATATTATCTTTTGAAAAAAAATTTATAAATATAGTTCCTAACCTAAATAATTATTATAAATCTATATGATACTTGATTCCCTATCTAACATATATAGAATCACCTTTTTTAAGCTTTTTCCAAGATGTATATTTTAAAAAAATATATCCTCACAAATTTGAAAAAACAAGAAAATACTATATAGAAAAAATAAGCAAAGTAGAATTTCCTTGAGAACATATGTTTACAATAGTAAACAATATATGAGAATTGATGACAGAATCTGAAGTTATATGAAAAACAAAAGTAAGAAGAAAAACATATTTTAGTATATACAATAAACTAGTTAGAAAAAAATGAGCCTGAGTACTGGATACTATATGAATAAGACTAGTATTTTGAACAATAGATGATTTAAAAATATTTGCATGAAACTTTGAAAATAGATATGTATATATAGATAAAAAAGACTATATAAATAATCCAAAAGAAAACGGATATAGAAGTTTGCATTACAAATATATAAGTCCATATAGAGATACTCAAATACTTGTAGAAATACAAATTAGAACACTAGAAATGGATAAAGAAATAAGTGATACTAACTCTATCTCTCATTTTAGTTATACAGTAAAACAAAATAAATGGCATAAGATTTTTAAAGAAATCCATGCTGGGTACAATTATATAAATAAAAAATTACATCGTGAAACATCTGAAAATCAAAATTAATAACCTAGAATTTGACTGAGAAACAGTATTGAAAGACATAGATTTTGTACTAAATAAAACCGATAGAGTAGCTATAGTTTGAGCAAATGGAGCTTGAAAAACTACTCTATTAAAAGTGCTAACTTGAGAAATAACAAATTATGATTGATCAATTGATAATGTATGAAATCTAAGCTTATGATATCTTAAACAAATTCATTCATCTGATGAAACTAAACTAGTTAGACAAGAACTTAAAGAAGCTTTTACACAAATAATAGAAACTGAAAAAGCTCTAGACGAAATAGAAAAAAAGATGGCCGAAAATCCTCATGATTTAGAAATCATAGAACAATACTCTTCCCTTTTAGAGATATTTAACAACATAGGTTGAAACGACTATAACAACAAAATCCATAATGTGGCAAGTGGTATATGAATACTTGAACTATTAGATAAAAAATTAAATGAAGTTAGTTGATGACAAAGAACCAAAATAGCACTAGCAAAAGTACTCCTAGAATCACCAGATATACTTTTCCTTGATGAACCTACAAACTTTATAGATATGTGAAGTGTAGAATGGCTTGAAAGTTTTTTGCAAAACAAATGGAAAAGTGGTTATGTAATTATATCGCATGATAGAGAGTTTTTAGACAGAACTTGTGACTTAACTTATGAAGTACAACCAAAAAGAGGTATTACATTTTATCACACAAACTATACTTGATACCTGGAAGAAAGAGATAGGATAGAAAAGAAAAAAATGGAAAACTTCAAAAGAGAACAAGAGTTTATAGAAAAAGAAGAAAAGCTTATAGATAGATTTAGAGCTTGAAGTCGTGCATGATGGGCAAAATCTAGAGAAAAAGCACTTGATAGAAGAGATATAATTGAACCACCTTATATACCAAAAAAACCAAAGTTTTTCTTCAATTTTACTTGAGAATTACCAGAAAAAGTACTTAGTTTTAAAGAGTGTTTTGTTGGTAGAAAAGAACCATTATTTTTTATAAATGAAGTTCATCTTTATAAAAAACAAAGGATTTGAATAGTTTGAGAAAACGGAGTTTGAAAATCTACATTTTTAAAAACTATCATGAGAGAATTAGATGTTCTTGATGGTATGTATAACAGATGAAAAGGTATTCAAATATGATATTATTCTCAATTACATGAAGAACTAAGAAAAGATAAAACAGTTAGAGAAAACTTTGAATTGGCAGGAATAAATTATCCAGAACAAAACTTGATATGACTTATAAAACACTATCTTTTTGAAAAAGAAGATTTAGATAAAAAAGTAAGTGATTTATCTGGATGACAAACTTCTAAATTGCTTTTTGCTATACTATGACAAAAAGAATACAATCTACTTATACTTGATGAACCTACAAATCATCTAGATTATGACACTAGAGAAAGTTTAGAACAAGCATTAAAAGAATTTGAATGATCTATACTTTTTATATCGCATGATAGATATTTTGTAAATAAACTAGCTACAAATATATGGTTTATCACAAACAATGAATTATCTGTTTCATACTGAAATTATGAAGATTATAGATACAAGATAGAACACAATCTAGATATGGATATGAGTTTGTTTGATGAAGAAGCAGAGCTTAATTTAGTATTAGAAGAAAAACTATGAGAAAAAGAATTTAAAAGACTAAAAGAAAAATTTAGTGGAAAGAAACATAGGAGGAAATAAAAAGATATACAACTTCGTTGTATATCTTTTTATTTCAATTAGAAATCATCATCTAAATCTAGAGTTATTTTAATAGCATTTTTAACTTCTTTGTAATATATTTTTTCTAATTCTCAAATTTTTTCTACTATAAAATCTTTATCAATAGTTATAATTTGAGTTCAAAGAAATCTAGAATCTTCTTTTAATCAATTTTCTTTACTCGATTTAATTATAAATTCAGAAGGAAAAGGTTTTTTAAGATTTGAAGTCAATGGAATAACTACTAAAGTAGCTGATTTAGAATTAAATAAATTATTTTGAATAACTACACAAGGTCTAATTCATGCTTGTGTATGTCATTTTTTGGGATTTAGATTTACATAAACCAAATCATATTTTTGAAACATATTATATCTTTATAGAATTAAGTTGAACTTCTGAAAAATCTTTATTTATAGTTTTAAATTCTCAATATCTTTCATCAAGTCAAACTTCTATTTGAGCTTTTAATTGATTTTTTTGATATAACTTTAATGCTTCTTCTATAATATATTTTTTAGGTTTTTTTAATACTTTTGATTGTTCATCTAAAAAAGTATAAATTGAGTGTTCCATTGTTGTTGTTATAGTATGATTCATATTTGTATAATTATTTATAATATCATTTATATTATATAAATATTTTTATAAATATCAAAATAAAGTTTTTTTATTTCCCACTCTTAACTCTATTACAATTTTTACAAAGCATCTGACAATTATCACTTGTTGTTTTTCATCACTCGTGCCAAGGTGTGATATGGTCAGCTTCCATTTCATTTAAATTAAAATGTTTTTTACAATGTGTACAAATACCAGCTTGTTTTTCATAAACTTCCCTTTTTTGTTTTTCTGTGAAAGCTCTTATACTCAAAAACCTTTCTTTTCTTGTTAATACATACTCATAAATTCAAGATTTTTTTGTTACATCTTCATCTTGCATAAGTTTCAAAACTTCTTGTTCCAATTTATTTGAATCAAAAAAAGTGTTTTTGTACTGATTATAAAGTGGTCAAAAAGCAACTCATTTCATCTCTTTGCGATAATTTGGAAATATTATTTTTACCCAATTTATCACACTTTGAAAATATTGCCACAACTCACTAGCATTTACATTGTGTTGATTTTCTGACATATATTTTTCTATATTATTACCAGAAATCCAAGAAATAGTAGTTTCTAAATAATCTTGTCTTATAGGCGAACCATTCATATAATCACTAGCGATATTGTATGCTGGACAATTTGTTTTGGAAAAATACTTTTTTGCATCTGTCAGCCAAGTACCAGTATAAATTGCATTTCTAAGTTCTTGTTCTGTAAGTTTTTCTCAAGCTATATTTATAGTTTTAAACCAATCTAGTTTTTCTTTATCTGTTCACTCACAAAAATAAACCATAAGCTTATAATCAAGAATTTGTTCTTGTTCTTCTTTTTCTAGATTATGAAAATATCTATAATTTATAGAATATTTTCAAGCAACATATTCACAAATACTTATAGTTCTTTGTTGTCAATCAAGCACTTCAAAAGTTTCGTCATTATTTTTTACAAAATACATGACATTTAAAGGAAAATTTTTTGTAACAGTTTCTATTACACTATCTCTTTGTTTGTCTTTGTAAACAAATTCTCTTTGATATTTTGGTCTGATATTTAATTTACCACCTAATCAAACAACTCATTCTTCATCATTATTTAAATATCAAGATGAAACTTCTCTAATAGTGATTTCTTTTAATTGTATTTTCATAATATGATTTTAAGGATTAACTTTTTTGTTTTTGATGATTATTCTCATATATGGAACAATAGGTTTATTATTTTTATCATAATAGCATAAATCTGGATGTCATTCACTAATCGCACCAGTTTGACCAGATTTATAATATGCATCTACAAATTCTTGAGACATTCATTTTGTTTCCAAATATCTACTTAAATCTAAAATTTCAAATTGTTCTGGATTATATACACCTAAAAATGTTATTGGGACTCATATATTTCAACAATAATCAAAAGGAATTTCTTTAACTTTATCTACATTTATTCAGTCATAATTATCATATTTAGGATATTCAGTTTCATTATAAGATTTATAAAGAATTAAATCTTCATGTCTTTTTTGTATTTCTAAATTTGTAAACCAACTTATAGCAGGAGTTTTTATGTAATTTTTTCAAAAATATCATTTTTGCTCACAAAATTTCAAATTTGCTTCCAAGCTATTTTCATAAGGTGATTTAAAAACTAAACTAAGATTAAATCAATATCAAGACCAAAGTTTATTTTCTTTTATAAGCTTAAAGATCTCTTTATAAGTTATAGCATTCATGTTTCAAAGAGTTATAAATTTCTTATCATATTCCATAAGTTGTGCTACATATTCTCTAAAAAGTGAAAATGGTGGATTTGTTATAACTATATCTGACTCTTTTAGTATCTCTATACATTCTGGACTTCTGAAATCTCAATTTTGTTTAAGTGGAGTTTTTACTATATCTAGTTTATTTATTTTTCCATCATGATTTCTATCTCAAATTATCTCTAACTTATAACTTGGTTTTTCATCTTCAAAGTGAGTTGAAACAAGTTTTTTTATTCATAAGTACTCAAAATTGAGTTCAAAATATTTCCAAAAATTACTCTCTTCTGGATCATCACAATTACAAAAAATAGTTTTTCATTTAAAATGCTGCTTGTAATGACCAAGTTCTTTTTCTATATCTGATAATTGAGTATAAAACTCATCATTTTTAGCCTTATTAGCTTTTCTAAGATTTCAATTTCAAGATTTTTTTTCCATAATAAAAAGCATATTAAAAAATTAATATGCCAAAATAGACTACTTAAAAGTAGTTTTTCAAAAAAATAATGGTGTTTTAGCAAACAAAAAAGGGTAACTTAGACTCTTAAAATGTTTGCCAAAACACCACTTTTTGAAGCAAAAAAGCTAACAAAGAAGGGAGAGTAACTAAGTTACCCTTCTTTATTTATTAAATTTTTCACTTCGTATAATGTGGTATTTTGGCTTTTTTAGTTTATGGAAATTGTGGAAATTTGCAAGTTTTAAGAAATTAGTTATATTTAAACCATTTAGTAGTAAATAATCTTTTTATGTTTTCTTGAATAATAAGAATAATAGTATTGTGAAACATCTTGTATATATCAAAATATATTCTTACTGAGAATATTAGTTATTTGTGTTTTATTTTAAGCTTAACATGAATAATTTTATTATTTTTATTATTATTTTTTATTGGTTACATCAATAATTTATTAAGAACATTTTATCAATTTATTAAATCGTTTTATTTAGTTAAAAATACTGATTCGATTTTTTTTCTTAATGATAAACCTATAGATAAAAAAGAAGACGATATTTATTCATTATTTAGTGAAAAAACAAAAATTAATATATTAAAAATATTAAAACAAGATATAAATGCTTTTCATATAAATTGAAAATGGTGAGAATGAAAAACATCATTATATAATTTATTAAAAGAAGAATTAAATAAAACTTTTGAGATTTATGAATTTAATCCCTGGTATATATCAATTGAAAAAAATATTATTTCATCATTTTTAGAGTGATTAAGTAAAAATTTTTCATATATAAATAATCAAGTTGAGGATTTAAAAAAATTATTGGTAAAAAATGAAAAAACATTCTGGTTTATCGAACTGTTTTTTCATAATAAATCTATAGAACAATTAAAAAATAATATAAATAATAAATTTAAGTATAAAAAACTATTAATAATTATAGATGATTTAGATAGATTAACTAAAGCAGAAGAAATTATGGAAGTATTAAAGATTATTTGAGAATTTGAAAGATATAATAATATTAAATTTTTATTATTATTTGATAAACCTTTATTAGAAGAAAAAATAAGAGATGTTGTAAAAGACAATAATTACTTAAAAAAAATCATTCAATACTCATATAATTTAAAGATTAAAGAAAAAGATTTAAAAAAATATTTTGAAGATAAAATTCAAGAATTAACTAATAATAATTTATCAAATAATATATATAGTAGACATAATACTGATGAGTGAAGTTTGTCATATTTTGGTATAAATTATCATATAAAAAATTGATTTTTCAAATACTCTATTAAAAATTTAAGAGATTGTAAATTGTACTTAAACAGGTTTTACATTAAATATGATTTATTAAATAATGAAGTAAACATTTCAGATTTATTTGAACTAACAATATTAGATGTTTTTTATGAAGAAATTTATAAAGATATAATAGAAAATTGAAAATTTGCATATGTTAGTAAATTTTATTCTTCATGATCAGATAATAAAAATTACTGATTTATAAAAGAAAATATAGAAATGTTAATAAAAAGATATAATACAAATGAACAAACTTACATTAAAGAAATTCTTTTTAATCTTTTCCCAGAAATTAAATGAGCTTTTGGAGCAAATATACCTAGAAAATATTGAAATAGTTATGATTGGAATAATACAATGAAAATAGAATTACCAGACTATTTTAATAAATATTTTTTAGAAGATATTCCTGAAGAAATATCAGATAAACTTTTATTTTACAAATTAGAAAATTTTAATAGTTCAACTGAACTAGAAAAAGTGAATTTTATGAATGAACAATCTCAATTTAAAAGAGTAATTAGTCATTGTAATTATATAAAAAATCATAATGAATTTATAGAATGGAACATAAATTATATAAATAATTATTGTTTTATTGGAGATAATATATCATTATTTACAAATATTTCTACATTAATTCAAAAAATAATAGATATAAAAAATGATAGAAAAAAATCTGATTATAAATTAGAATTATATAAAAATATAATTTATAATTGTAAAAATATATTATTTTTATTAATTTTTGTTAATTGTTATATATCAAAAGATAGTTGGAATGAAAGAAATTATGAAGAATTTTATAATAATTTAAAGGAAATATTAAAAAACAAAATAAATGAAATTATTAATTCTTGATGAAATATTTATCAATGAATTAAAAAAGAAAATATAAATGTTTTTGAATATGAAGATATGTGACTACCTGCTATTTTATGAAAAGACTATAAAAAAATATAGAATTGAATTTTACTTTTTTTCTATAAAATGCTCAAAATATTTTGAATTAATCAATAAAAAAAGTCTACATTTAATTTAGACTTTTTTTAGTTATATTTTTATTTTATACTTAGCAAAGTAATATATTCTCATTTTTCATATTCTTTTAATGCATTATCTAAACTTTTTTGAACAGACGATAAAGCATTTTCTTTATCTACTAGTATAGGATGCATAATATTATAATTATGAAATATTAATAAACTCATTATATTAAAATTTTAAAAAAAGTAAACATAAAAAAATCTTGAATTTTCCCTTTTTTTCTATAAAATGCTCAAAATATTTTAAACTTAATAAGATAAAAACATGATAGAAATAAAAGTTGTATGACATAAAATTCCTGACACTGATTGTACTTTGGCTGCTATTATTTTTGCAGATTATTTAAACAAAAAAAAGATATATTCAGCAACTCCATACATCCAATGAAAATTAAATAAAGAAACTGAGTATTTACTAGAATTACTAAATATAGCAACTCCAGAAATCAAAAACAGCTTCCCTGCTTGAACAAAAGTTGCTCTAGTTGACCACAATGAAGATTTTCAAACTCTAGAAAATATAAAAGAACTAGAAGTAGAATACATAATCGATCACCACAAAATAGATTTTGCAAGCTCTGCTCCACTAAATATCAGAATGGAACCTATTTGTTCTACTTGCTCTATTTTGTACAAGATGTATATAGAAGCTTGATTTGAAATAGACAAAAAAATCGGAACTATGATGCTAGCTTGAATCTTATCAGATAGTTTATTGTTTAAATCTGCAACTACTACAAAAGTAGATGTAGAAATAGCTGAAAAACTAAAAGAAATCACTGGAATTTCAGATTTAGAAGCATTTGCAATGCCTATGTTTGACGCAAAATCAGACCTATGAGATATAGATCCTATTGATTTAATAAAGTATGATTACAAAGAATTTGATTTCAACTGAACAAAAGCTTGAGTTTGAACACTAGAAACTACAAACCCAAACTATGCACTTGGTAGAAAAGATGAAATACTTAAAGCTATGCAAACTATAAGAGACAATGATAAACTAGATTTTATATTTTTATCAATTGTAGATATTATCTGAGAAAAAAATATATCTATAGTTCTTGATTGAGCTGATTCAAAAGTTGCAAGTGAAGTTTTTGATGCAGAAGTAAAAGATAATCTTATAGATTTAAAAAGAAGATTATCTAGAAAAAAACAAGTAGTACCTGATTTGACTGAGTATTTTTTAAATAAATAAAAATATGGCTATACCACTACAACAATATCTAGCTAATTCTAAAATTAGAGATGAAATTTATATAGCACATCAAGAAATAGCAAACTCAAGGATAGAAGAAACAAGATGACAAATCGATGATTTATTAGATAATTGAGTCGGTAGAATTATACCAACTCAAAAATGATATCATGATTTTGATTAAAAAAACAAGTCATACTTGTTTTTTTTGTTTTGTAAATTTAAAAAAACTTGCTATATATTTTTTTTAGATATAATAGTGAGGAATAAATAAATTTTCCTTGTTAATTATCTTCTCCTGATATCATATAAGTAGTTTATTTTTCTATTGTTTATTATTATTACCTAGTGTCTATGGAAACTAAAAAATTATTCATTGGTGGTTTATCTTGGGATTTAGATTGGCAAGAAGTTAAAGATGTATTTAAAGAATACGGAGAAGTAACTTTTGTTAAAGTTATTAAAAATAGAGAAACAGGAAAATCAAAAGGTTTTGGTTTTGTTGAATTCGCTAACTTAGAAGATGCAGTTAAAGCTAAAGAAGCTATGGACTGAGCTGAAGTTAATGGAAGAGCTATTAAAGTTGACTTTGCAATTGAAAAACAAGAAGCATAATTTCAAAAAAAATGAGGTATAATTACCTCATTTTTTTGTTTTTATTTGAAAAATATTTTTTTTTACTATAATCAATAATATTATACATAAAATATTATTATGAAAGATAATGAAAAAATGTTTTGTCCTTTTATAGACTTTATGTCATTTTTATCAAAAAAATGGGTTCTTGTTATCATAAAATCAATAAGTGAATGATGCAAAAGTTACACAGATATAGAAAAAAACTTAACATGAGTAAATCCTAGAATACTTTCAAATAGACTTAAAGAACTACAAGAAAAATGATTTGTAGAAAAAAAAGTCCTTTCAGAAGTACCATATAGAGCTATATATTGTCTGACAACAAAATGAGAATGACTTTCTCACCATATAGAAGCACTTAGTAAATGGGTAAATAAAAACTTAGATAGTTAATATCTAAGTTTTTATTTTTATACCAAATCTTCTAATTCATAATCATTTATAAATATAATTACCAATCAAATAACTATACTAAGTATATTTGACAACATAAAATAATCTGGGAAGAAATAACGATCAAATATATTCCAGATTCATCTCCATATAACAACAACAGCAAGTAATAATAAAAATACTCTTATGTTATATATCAGTGTTTTTTTATTTTTCTTTGATTTAAATATCATAAATATTTTTATATCATATAATTATTTATATTATATCACATAAAAACAATTATTGTCAAATAAATAACTAAAATTTTATACTAAATTTTGTTCAAATATTTTCTTCGCTATCGACTGATGTTTTCCAGTTATATATATCTCCTATTTTTTTAACAAGTGACAATCATATACCAAAACCGGGAGTGTTTCTAGAGTTATCAGATTTATAAAATCTATCCCAAATCTTGTTTATATCATCTTTTTTTATCCCTATTCAAGTATCTTTTATGATTAGAGAATTATTTTTGTATTTTATATCTATCTTTCACATTATCTTATTGTATTTTATAGCATTTCAGATTATATTTGAGATAAATATATAAGCATAGCTTTTATTTGCCGTTAGTGTTATATCTTGTTTTATTTGTTTTGTAATAGTAATCTTTTTTTCATCTATCTTGGATTTAAAATCATTTAATATCTCTCAAACTAAATCATCTAAATTGATTTCTTGAGTTTCTTTAAATAAATCTATATCACTAAGCTTTATAAGTGAATCGATGAGAGAATTTAGTTTTATAACTTCATCTTTGAGTTCATCTATCATAGACTCATCATAAGTTTTCATGTCTTTTATAAGCTGAATATTTGAATCTATAACTGAAAGTGGAGTTTTAAGCTCATGACCAGCATTGTGAATAAAATCACTCATATCTTTTATATTATTTTCAACTGGGATAAAAATCTTATCAACAAAACTTGTTCAGATAAGATAAATCAAAAATGAAAAAAGAAAAGAAATCAATATAAAATAAGATACATCTTCTATATAATCAATTAGATCATATCTGAGTTTTTTAAATATGATAAATTGTGATTCATCTTCTAGTATTATTTTTTTAACAAAATATCATTTATGTTGTGTCAGTTTTAGGAAACTATTATTTTGTAGTATGTTTATGATAAAATCTTCTGTTACATTTTCCCTTATATCGGCTATTTTTACAACATTACTTTTATCTACAAGGATGAAATTTAAAAAATCCTTTTCTTCGAAATTTCATTTTATAGCTTTTCTTTCTCATGGTGAAAACTTATCAAATTTTGGTAGTTGATTAAGTAATGCATTGTAATTGTTTCCTGAGTTTTGTATAACAGAAGTACGGATAGTAAAATCTTTTTCTTCAAAAGTAATTTCTTTAAAGTATTTAACACTAAAAAATGTAATACCTAAAATCAAAACTACAACAAAAACTATTGTTGCAAAAACAATAGATAGATGTTTTTTTGTTTTATTTATATTAGCATTCATATTTTTATTTAATTAAAAATCAAAATCATTTTTTAGTTTCTATAAGATCTTTTCACAATTTTTTTCTAAGATAACCTATATATACATCTATTGTTTTACTAAACATAAAATCTCCATCAAATTCTCACCAAACTTTTTCATATATATCTTGTCTAGACAATGTAAGTCATCTATTTTGAGCTAGATATTTTAATAACTCAAATTCTAGTTTTGATAATGGTATAATTATATCTTCTTTCTTTACTTCTTGGTTTTGTAAGTTTATCTCTAAATCTCAGATATGTATAATAGTAGTACTTTTATTTATATTTTTCCTTCTTGTTATAGCATTTATCCTAGCTAAAAGTTCACTATAATCAAAAGGTTTTACTAGATAATCATCAGCTCCAGAATCAAGTCCGTATACTATATCGTCATTTTTTCACATAGAAGTAAGCATGATTATAGCAACATCTTTTTCTTTTTCTCTCAGAGCTTTACATATATCTATACCATTCATAGAAGGCAGATTTAAATCCAAAATAACAGCATCATAATACTTTGTAGATGCCTTATATAATCAATCTCTACCATCAAGAGCTATTTCTGCAAATATATCTCTACTTGAAAAATATCTAACTATATTTCTTGATAATATTTCATTGTCTTCTATTACTAGTATTCTCATTTTTATTTTTTAATAAATATAACTTATTATATACAATATATTATATTTTAAAAGAGTAAGAAGTAATTAAGAAAAAACTAGATTTCTAAAATGAAATCTAGTTTTTTTGTTTATGAAAAAATTTTTACTTTAAATTTATTTTTACTATTTTATTATTTATTTTTATATATTATTCTTCGATTTGAGTTATTTTAGTTTTCATTTCAGCTCTATGTTTAATAATTTCAGCTCTTATAACTTCTTCATCAGCTGTCAATTTTTCTCAAGCAAGTAATTTATCAATTACAGCTTCATGAGATTGCATTTTAGATTTCATTTCAGCTTTTTTTGTATCAAAAAATGCTTTTTTTTCATCATCAGTCATTGATTCTAACACAGTCTTTTCTTCTTCAGTTAAATGATTCATAAATCATCATTTTCACATTTTATCAAATCATTTTCACATTCATTTCCCTTTTCCTTCTCTTCACATTTTAGGGTTGTTAGCTTTAAATTCTTCAAGTTTAGCAGATTCTTCTGCTGTTAGAGTTTCTCATGATTTTTGTTTATCAAAAATTGATTTTATTTCATCCATTTCAGCTTTTTGCTCTACTGTAAGTTCAACTCTTTGTTTTACTTTATTAAGTAATCATGTTTGAGTCTGTGTTTCTTCATTTGCAAAAGTCATTCAAACAGAAGTAGCAGTTATAGCAGTAATTAATGCACCAGCAAGTATTTTAACATTATTTTTCATAGGCAAATAAGGTAAAAAATTAAATTATTTGTTACCATTTTTACTTATATATCATCTTTAGAACCTAAATATAGAAAATATTTTTCTTTACATTTTTAGATAAAAGAATATTATTTATAAGCAAAGGTAACTTTGTGTGGTAAGTGTAATTCTCCGGGATTACACTTTTATTATACTTTATTAAATTAAGAAGTAGTTAAGAAAAAAACCTTTCTTTAAAAAGAAAGGTTTTTTTATCTATTTATTCTCCAATTTAATACTTTTAAAAATCTAGTTACTATTCAATCACTATTTGAAGTTACACTACTATTTAGATTTGAGTTCGCAAAAGTATTTCAATCAAGAGTTGTATTATTACTTACTCAGTTATACAAAATAGCTGTAAGTTTCAGATCTCTTATAGTATAATTATCATAAGTTATAGCTATATTTTCATTTCAAAATCTAGTTTTATAGTTATGATATTTATTATTATTAAAATAATCCCACTTCCCTTTTGTAAAATCTATATATTTTTGAACACTTTCTCAAAATTGCTCCAAACTTATATCTCAAGGAGCATAATACTGACTTGTTATTTGAAATGGTCACCAACCATTTGCAGGATTTCATAAAGTACAATTATACTCTCTTCACCAAGTTGCTATCACAAGCTCCGTTGGAAAATCATTTTTCTTTGCTATCTCATCTATAAAATCAAAATACTTAGTACATTTTTCATTTATAGACAAAGAAGTAGTTATTTGTGAACCATACAAATCAAAAAATGCTTTTGCTTTTGTATTATAATCTTGTATTTGCTTAAATTCCTCGGCTTTTTGTTTTTCTATTGCAGCTAATTGTTCTTGAAGTTTTAATTCATTTTTTTCTTTAATTTTAATATGAATATCATTTAAATCATTTAAAATATGAGAAACTAAATATAATTTTCTCTCATCTAATATATTTTTTTTTGAAAACTCAAAAATATTTATCTGTCTTTTTAACCAAAGCTCTCATTTTTTTTCTACTTGTTTTTCAAACAAAACTTTTAAACGAGAAAGTGTTTTTTCTTCTATTTCAGTAGGGTTATAAGCAGATATGATATCCAATGAAAATAAGAATAAAACTAAAAATAATACAATTTTTTTCATAGTTTAAATTAAGATATATTTATAAAATATTAATAATAAAATCCTATTTGTAAAATATATAAGGCTTTACAAAACAAAAAAATAAGCAATAATTTGCTTATTTTTTATCTATTATTTTTTCTACACTAGAAACAACACTAGCATCTCTACCTATTTCTTTTAATTGCTCTTTAGTTAATTTGATATATTTTATAATTATTTGAGGATTTTCGTTTGTTTCATCAAATTCTAGTTCTATCTTAAATCAATCTATAATTAATCAATTTATTGGTTTTATTTGAGAATAAAGTTCACTTAATTCTCCTATTTTATAATCAGCTTTAGATATTTTCGCAACTGATTTTTGAGTTCATACAATACCACTCCAAACAATTTCAGGAAGTATATCACTCAATCTAAGTAAATTTCTATTAAATCATTTTGGAAAATATGTTTTAATTTGCTCCCAAATAGCTTTTCAAAATTGTTTTTCAAGTCATGTATAATTTTTATATATACTGTCCAAATTTCATGGAATATATTGTACTCAATCAATACCTTTATTCATAATAGATTTTTATAATATAAAACTACTATTTTATACAATATTTTTGATTAAAAGCAAATTTATTTATTAATAATATGAAAATTAAAATAGGAAAAATAAAATAAATAAATATAATATTTAAAATATCTTTTTATAAAATATGGAAAAAGTAAAAAATATAAAATTATTTTTGATTCTATCAATACTACTCGTTATATTATCAATTATAATAACATACTTATCAAATTTTCTATTTACAAATTCTTGCCAAGATTTTTTATCAATAATACCATTGCAAAAATGTATAAATATGAGATTTGATGCAAGTTATATATGAGAATTATATATAATAACTTCTTTTAGTATTTTTATATTATTTGTAAAAATTGTGTCTTATGGGATTATAAATTGGATAAATAAAAAACC
This sequence comes from Candidatus Altimarinota bacterium, assembly GCA_013368515.1. Taxonomy (GTDB): domain Bacteria; phylum Patescibacteriota; class Gracilibacteria; order BD1-5; family UBA6164; genus JABWCI01. Next base: position 43,738 of record JABWCI010000003.1, read on the forward strand.
AAAATAATCAAAATAATTATTATGGGGTAGTAAATATATTTTAATTTTTTTAACATAATATTATGAAAAAATTACAATTCAAAATAGAAATTGATGCACCTATAAGTCATGTTTACGACAAAATGCTTGGAGTAACTTCAAAAGAAACATATGAAGAATGGACTTATTTATTCAATCCTACATCTACTTTTGAAGGTAGTTGGGATAAATGAGAAAAAATCTTGTTTATTTGAGTTGATGAAAAATGAGAGAAAGGTGGAATGGTATCAAAAATAGTTGAAAATATTCAAAATAAATTTGTTTCGATTCAGCACTATGGACTTTTAAAATGAGATGAAGAAATAACACAAGGTCCTGATGTAGAAAAATGGGCAAACTGATTTGAAAACTACACATTTGATGAAAATGGTGTAAAAACAATAGTTACAGTAGATTTAGAAACAGCTGATGATTTTGTAGATTATATGAACGATGCCTACCCTAAAGCATTAGAAAAATTGAAAGAAATTTGTGAGTAAGAGTATTTATATAAAAAATAAAGCAATAAGTTAAATTACTTATTGCTTTTTAATTTTAAATGGTGGATCCTCCGGGGATCGAACCCGGGACCTTCGCCTTAAGAGGGCGCTGCTCTACCAACTGAGCTAAGAATCCAAAAATGCTTGGATATTCTAAGATTTTTAATCAAAAAAGCAAGAAAAAAATGACTTAATTAATTAAGTCATTTTTTAATAATTAAATATTGTCCTAAAAGATATATTCATAGTATAATTTCAAGCTGCTTGCTCTTCTCATACTAGTGATTTTATTTTCAATCTATGTGTATAAATATTTAATTCTCATGCAGTGTTTATCAAACTAGCTCTTGTAGCAACAACAGGATTTGTTGTTATATCTTTTTTTGGTCAACTATATGGACTATTATCATATCATACTCAGGTATTTCAATCCCAATTTATGATTATATTTCATCTGCTATCTATCAAATTTGAATCTTTTAACAATTCTAGATTATAAGCTGCTCAAACAGTTCTGACAGTTATTATTATCTCATCAATTCAATAAGTAGTTCATACATTTGAATTATAATTTGAAGTACTTACATTGAAACTTGGTTCATCCATATAAAATATTTTTGATATGGTTCAAGTATTTCCATTATTGTCATCTATAGTAAATATATAATTATATCTACCATATGGTAATCAAACCAAAGAAAAATTTGAATTTAAAGAGTTTATACTACTTGAAGAAAGATAAGTAGGAGAAATATCGCTTCACCAACTAGTTCAATTCCATCTAAAAAGTGAAAAGTTTCAAGTTGATAAATCTATACCAGTTCCATCTATACCATCGTTATAATTTAAAGTTATATTTAAATCTTTTCAAGGTATAAGAGCAGAATCTATAACAGGAGTAGAATAAGTAAATACTGGGGCAATGTTATCTGTAGTAACACAATTTCAAACATGTCATACATTTGATTGAGTTATATTTGAATATACAGTATCTCAAGGTCTAAGCCAATCTAGTTGTATAAGTGCTCTTCAAGTATTTTCATAAAATTCTAACCTTATATTGTAACTAGTTCAAGCAGTCAATGTGTAGTTTCAATAATCATAAGTTGGTCAGTGATTTGTCCAATTATCTATAATTAAGTTTCAATCGATATATAATCTAACTCAATCATCACTATTTGTTCTAAATGTATGAATACCAGTTGTACTTGTTTGTATATATCATTCATAACTAGATGTAAAATAATCAGCTGGTACACTAGAGTCAGGACTTAATGTTCCCCAGTTAAAATTTACACTATTAGTTGAAGTTTTATACAAAAGTAAGCTAGGAGAAAACGGAGGAGCTAAAACTCAATTATAATAACTAGAACAAAATCAAGGATTAAGAGTAGATAAATTTACAACAAACATAGAAAAAACTTTTTCATATAAACCTCACTCTCAATCATCAGTTCTAACTCTTATAGAATACACATCTTGGGAAAAAGAGTCTGCTATCTCATTTAAATAAAGAGTATTTCAAGTTATATAAAAAGAAGAGTTATCTTCACTTCCTATTCAAGAAATTAAGCTATAAGTAAAAGTTTTTCAAGGATTTAAATCAATACTAGTAAAATCTCCTACACTTGTTCAAACTCAGTCTAAATGAAAAACTGTATTATTAGATAATGAAATATCGCTAGGAGTTGTATATGATGTATTATTTATTATATAATCTCAACTTACAAATGAATATGCTGTATCTCATGGTCTCATCCAATCAAATTGCATAACAGCTCATCATCCATTTTCATAATATTCTAATACTATATCATAATAGTTTCAAGCAGTCAGAGAAAATGTTCAAGTACGATAAGTTGGGGCTTGATCAACCCAACCATTTATAACCAATGTACCATTTATATACAATCTAACTCAATCATCACTATTTGTTCTAAATGTATGAGTTCCCGTTATATCTGTAGTTATTTTTCATGTCCATCTAGCAGTAAAACCATCAGCAGGTAAATTTGGATGAGGAATTCAAGTTCACCAGTTAAAATTTATAGAAGTATCATTTCTAATAAGTCTAAGATTACTTTCTACAAAAGGACTTCAAGCCGTTCAAATATAATATCTTCAATTAAATCAAAATATAAATTGATTAGATGAAGTTTGAAGAGATAGACTATCAATTCAAACTTGCTCTTGTCAATTTGAAACAAAAAATGCTTTAAACCTAAAAACTCATACTCATCAAAATAAAGTATTAAGTGAAGATAAATTTGTATTTATAACAGATATACTATTTGAGTTAGCAACTCCTCAAGTTGTTGTAACCCAAGAAGTTCAATTAAAGTAATACCAAGTAGTTCAATTATTATTTGAAATTTGATATGTTATATCTCAAGTAGTTGTTGGAGTCAATATATGACTGATAGAAGTTATATCTTCTTCAAAATAAATTCAATTATTTGATACTACAAATGGATTTGTAGCATCATAATCAAATCTTATTATCTCAAGAGCATCACTTATATATGAAGATATATATAAATAATTTCATACTTTAAAAATACCATTTGCTCAATCAAGTAATTGTGCAGCAGCATTATGTAATATCTTTGTTATATAAACTGGTGTTGTTGGATCAGTTATATCTACTACATTAACTGCATCATTTCAATAAGATGTAATAAATAATTTATTTCAATCTACAATCAAATCTCTTGGATTTGTTAAACTATAATTTCATCAAGTTATATTAGTAACTTCTACAGGAGTTAATGGATTACTTATATCTATAACCATTACTGAAGCATTTAAATATGCTGAAACATAAGCATAATTTCAACTTATTTCAACATGATGTGCTCAATTTAACCTAGTTGTTTGACGAAGTTCTGTTACAAATGTAGGATTTACAGGGTTAGATATATCTATAACAGCTAGAGAATCTCTATCATATGTAGCAACATAAGCATAATTCCCTACTACTTTTACATCTCTAGCTCAATTTAGGTTTCAATTTGCAACATAGTATTTTCAAGTATAAGTAGGAGTATTTGGATTATTTACATTTATTACAGTCAATGAATCATCAACATTTGATGCAATATATACATAATCTCAAACTTTATATATTCATCTTGCTCAATTAAGTCTTGTAGTTGTTGTATTAAGTACTTGTCAAACTGCAAGTGGAGAAGCTGGATTTGTTACATCTATTATTTGTAGTGCATCAGAAACATTTGAAGCAACATAAAGATAATTTCAATCTTTTACTATACCTGCTGCTCAGTCTAATCTAATAGTTCATCAATTATTTAATATTTGTGAAACAAAAACAGGGGCTGTCGGGTTACTTATATCCAAAATAGTTACTCTGTCTCATAAAAAACTTGTCATATATGCATAATCTCAATCTACAACTATATCATATGCTCAGTTATATATTGTTGCATTATTTATTCTTCATTGATGAGTTAAAGTATTTTGTTTTAACTCTATACTACTTGTATAAAAATCAAAACTATTAGTGTTTGATAATGTATAATCTCATGGATTATTAAAATCCCATGTATTTGTTGCAGCAAATACAAATGATGATTGAAAAAATAAAACTAAAAAAATGAATTTCAGAAACGAAAATATTTGTTTTTTCATAAATTATAAATAATCCTTATAAAGTCTATATAAAATATACTTAAAAAAGTTAGAAAATCAAAAAATGAATTTATTTTATATTGCAAAAAATAGCTTTTTATTTAAAAGCAAAATAAGAGAGATTTTTATATAAAAATCTCTCTTATAAATTTGTAATAAAATAATCCAAAGTTATAACTTTTACTCATAAATTATTAGCTTTTTCTAGCTTACTTCAAGCTTTTTCTCAAGCAAGTAAAAAATCTGTATTTTTACTTACACTACTTACAAATTTTCATCAAACATCTTCTAATTTTTTTGTAAGCTCTTCACGAGAAAAGTCCATGAAACTACCCGTTATACACATAGTTTTATCTCTAAAAATAGAGTTTCAAACAATTTCTTTTTCTTTATAAAAAGTTATATTTAGAAGTTCAAGTAATTCACTAATAATTTTTAGATGATTCTCAATTGAAAAATAATCAATCACATTTTGCCCTATTTCTGGTCATATATCTTCTAGTGAAGTTAAATCACCAATAGTATAAGAGAAAAATAATAAATCAATTTTACTTTTAAATAATTTTGAAATAGTTTTTGCAGTTTTCTTTCCAACTCAAGGAATACTTAAAGCAGTTAAAAAAGTAGTTATATCCATATTTTTTGCATTTTCTACTCATAAAATCAGATTATTAACTGATTTTTCTTTAAATCACTCAAGTTCTAAGATTTGCTCTCTTTTTTCACTTATCCTAAATATATCGCTCAAACTTTTTATTATACCTAGTTCCAAAAATAATTCTACTTGTTTTTCTCAAAATCAGTCTATATCAAAACCAGTTTTTCAAACTGCAAATATAAGTTTTTCTATATGTTGAGCTGGACAATCTATCGTGTTTGGACAATAAAATCTAACTTTATCTTCATCTTTTAATAATATGGTTTTACAACTAGGACACAATTTTGGAGTTTCTATTTTTTCAAAATCGTCTCTATTTATAGAATCATTTTTTACAACAGAAATTATTTTTGGTATAACTTCCCCTGCTCTTTTTATAAATACACTATCTCCTACTCTTACATCTAGTTTTTCAACTTCTTCATAATTATGCAAAGTTGCTCTTTTTACTATAACTCATCATATATTTACAGGCTCTAGGTTTGCAACTGGAGTAAGAGTTCCTGTTTTTCAAATTTGATGATCTACACTAATTATCTTTGTTGTTACTATTTCAGCTGGAAATTTATAAGCTATAGCATATCTTGGATGATGCTCTGTCCACCCTATTTGCTCCCAAAGAGTTATATCATTTACCTTTAAAACAAGTCAATCTATATCAAAATCTATAGTTTTTTTTGTATCACCAAAATTTTCAATTGCAGAAATAATTTCTTCAATTCAATTTAAGCATTTAAAATAACTAGATATCTCAAATCATAAATCCTCTAAACTTTTTATTACATCAAAATATTTATATTTATTTATAGATTGTACATAATCACCAAAATTTGCTAGATCATAAGCAAAAAATTTAAGTTTTCTTTGTTTTGTAATACTAGCATCTTTCATTCTCAAACTACCACTTGCCGCATTTCTAGGATTTGAAAATATTTTAGTTCAATCTAGCTTTGCCTTTGAATTCAATTCTTCAAAAACACTATTTGGCATAACTACTTCTCATCTCACTTCTAAATGCTCTTTATAAGCAATAGTTTTTGGTATATTTTCTATTTGTAATACATTTATAGTTACATCTTCTCACTCTAATCAATTTCATCTAGTTATAGCTTGTACAAATTCTCAATTTTTATATATAAGTTCTACTCATAATCAATCAAATTTAAATTCAAGGCAATAATCAAGATTTAATTTAATCTTTTTAATATTTTCATTAATTTCGTAATCAGAAACTCATGGCAATATTGAGATTGGAGAAAAATCAATATTTTTTTTAACCCTTTCATCAAAATCTCTTAAATCTGTTTCATCATAAGTATTATCCAAACTTATCATAGGTCTAGAATGAGCTACTTTTTCAAAAGTTGATTCTAAAACATCAGATCATATAAGAGATGTTTGTTTAAAGTCTGATTTATATAATTCTTCTAAATACTCTAGTTTTTTAAATAAAGAGTCATATTCACTATCTGAAATAATTGGCTCATCTTTATTATAATACAAGTCACTATGATATGATATCAAACTTTGTAAAACTTTTATATCTTCTTTTTTTAGTGATTTTTTATCTAAATTTATGTATTTTTTTGATAGTTCTAACACACCCCTTTTTGTTAAAAAATAAATAAATAAAATATAATATATAGTTAAAAATAATTGTTTTTAGGCTTATATAAGATAAAAAATAGTGTTTTTACTAGTTTTTAACATTATAAAAAAGAGTTATTTTTTGTATACAAAAATGATACAAAAGCCCTATTTTTAGCTAATATTTTTATATAATAATGTATACTTTTTTTATACAAAAATACAAGTTTTTTTAAAAAAATGTTTTTTATTTTTTAGTTACTTTTAACCTATTTTAAGCCAATACATTGAGTTAAGAAAAGTTTTTTTAAAAAAATGTTTTATTTTTTTTGAGTTAATTTTCAAAACCTGATATAATAGATATGTAAGTTAGTTCAAAGGACTACATCTTACAATCCTTAAAATTAATTTTTTCTCTGTTAGAATGGTACTTGCAAAAATCCAGCAAAATACCTCACACTTTGATTTAGTTTACTAAATCACAAAAATAAAAACAAAAAGCGGATGATTAGTTATATTCATTTAATTATTAATAATAAATTAATAGTTGGATGAATATAACTAACACCCTAAACAAAAAAATCGCAAAAAAATTTTGCAAAAATAAAAACAAAAGAGCATGGTGAATAGCTCTATAATAATTACCTAAACAGGGTTAAAATTAGGTGTGCAAATCACTACGAAAATCAAGGATTAGTTTTTCAAAACCGATCTTTATTCCCCTAAATTAGACTACAAAAAACTTTTTTTATCATTTAGGAAGTGAATTTAGACAATTAATAGCTTGAGTCACTATTACCAAATATACTCAAGTTTTTTTTATGCCTAAAAATCAAAAAAAGAGATTTAAATCTCTTTTTTTTATTACCTATATCATCAATCAACCATATGATCCCTTCAAGAATTGTATGGGAGAGTAAGTAATGCCAATATATTTTGAGCTATTTCATCAGGTTTAGCCATTCTAGCAGACCATACTTTTTCAAGCTCTTTTCTCATCTCATCTTCTGGAACTGTTTTATTCATATCAGTGGCAATCCAACCTGGTCAGATACCATTTATATGTATTTGATGATTTTTATGAAAATCTTCTCATATATTTCTAACCATATTTATCATTGCAGCTTTTGAAGCATCGTATGGAGCTGAAAATATACCATAACTATCGACTCAATTTGTAGAAGTAATAAGAACTATTTTTCATCTAACTTCATCTATTATATCTTGATTAGACATTATATTTTTTGCATTTTTAAGTGCTAGAAAAGTTCAAGTAACATTTGTAGATAATACATGATTCCATAAATCAGCATCTTGTTCATCAAATGGAGTATCTGGACTTATTCAAATAGCATGAACAAGATAATCAACTCTTTTAAAAACTTTCTTAACTTCATCAAAAAAATCTTTTACTGATTCTTGATTAGCAGCATCATAAGGAAAAGATAATACTGTATTATTTCCAGAGCCGCTTGTTTTTATCAAATCAAGTGCTTTTTTAGTTTTTTCTTCACTTCTACTACTTGTAACTACAACATTTCAACCAGATTTAGATATAAGTTGAGCTGTAGCTAGTCATATACCACTTGATCATCAAGTAACTACAGTAGTTGTTCAAGATAGATCAAAAGAAATCCTAGAATTCATTTTAAAATAATTAAAAAAATAAATTACTATATATTATATAGTAATAAAATAAAAGTTCAAGTATTTTTAAAAAGAAAAAACCAGGCCGAAGCCTGGTTTTCAGTTGAGAAAGCCCTCAGTTCACTTTTTTGACACCAAGAAGTCTTGCCAAAGCAAATGACAAAACAGCAGAGCCAAAGGAAAAAAGAGCACCCATTTTTGCAGCATCTTGAACTGGTCCTGCAGGAAGAGCCACACCAGTGACAAACAAAGCCACCGTGAACCCAATACCAGCAATTTGACCAACAACAATAGTATCCTTTATAGTCATCCCTTTTGGCAACTGCAAACCGAGAATCCGGACTGCAAGTAATGCGAAAAGGAAAATCCCCAAAGGTTTGCCAATCAGTAATGCGAATGTAACTGCGTATGTCGCATCACCTACTGCTGAAAGTAGTACTCCAGCATTGAACAAACCAAAGAAGAAAAGGACAACCTCGACGAAAGGTTTTACTCGATGTTCAAACTGGTTAAGTGTATCTTGTCTATGTCTTTCTCCTTCAGCAAAGAAGCCAAGGTCAGTTTCTGCATGTGGCATAGCCGGGATGATTGGAAGTAATCCAAGTGCTGGATGAATACCTGCCTCCTGAAAACCATACCACCCCAAAGCACCAAATGCAAGATAAGGCCAAAAACTTCTAACTTTAAACTTGCGATTCAATACAAGATAAGCAGTAAAGCTCATCAAGAAAGAAAATGCAAGCCATTCAAGCTTTATCTCACCTTGCGGGTAAAACAAAGCAAGAATTGTTAAACCAAGTGCATCATCAGCAACTGCAAGCAAAAGCAAAAATGCAACAGCTGGATGACCTGAACCAAAAATCAACCTCCCTACAAGGTAAGAAAATGCAATATCGGTTGAAGTTGAGATAGCCCAGCCATTTTTCAAGGTATCAAGCGAGCCAAGAAAAACAGCAATCAGCAGATAAACAACTACCGGGCTGATAATGCCTCCCAGGGTAGCAACCAAAGGAGTCAAGGCTTTTGTACCTTTTAAGGAACCATTTTTTAATATAATCCCTTCCCAGATTTCCTTTCCTGGAATTGCAAAGAAAAAAGCCATCAAAACATCATTGATGAGGTAATGGAGAGTCAAGACTCTTTGTCCATCAATCATCTGTCCGACATATGAATTGCTCAAGAGCACCATATGTCCTACATGATGATAGTCATCATATGACAGGTTAGCCCAAAACAGGGCAATCAGAGCACCTAAAACTAATAGTAATGAATACTCCTCCAAAAATTTCCAAACTCGAACATACATATAAAACCCCTTTCAAAAATCGAGACCTATATTATGTATAATATTATTTTTTTAGTTTTAGTAATCTTGATAAAAATAAAAACAAGAGTATATTTAAAAATAAATAAATCGTAAAATTAAAAAAATGAACAAAAAAATAGAAAAATTTTGAAAACTAATAAAAAAAGCTGAAAAAATACTTCTTATAAATCATATAAGAATGGATCCTGATGCCTTTGGTAGTCTATGAGCATTTTATTATATACTTAAAAAAATATGAAAAGATGTAAAAGCTACTAATGATTTTTTACCACCTGAAAATTTCTCGTTTTTAGAATCAAGCGATATTATAGAAACTGGTATAGATATAGCTGAATTTAATCCAGATTTAATAATCAGTTTTGATGCTGCAAGTATATGACAGCTATGAGAAACATATATAAAATATGAAAATATATTTAAACAAAAAGATTTCGTTGTTATAGATCATCATATGACTAATTCTTGATTTGGAAGTATAAATATAATAGATGACAAATATTCTTCTACTTGTGAACTTGCTTTTGATATAATAGAAAAATTAGATCTTGATAAATATATAACAAAAAAAATAGCTACTTTATTAACAGCTTGAATTCATACTGATACCAATATATTTTATAACCAAAATACTTCAAGTCACACATTAAGAATTGCTGCAAAATTGATGGATTTCTGAGCTGATTTCAGATCTACAATGTATAATTTTTTTCAAAAGTCTAGTTGGGAAAGAACTAAGTTATTTTGATTTGTATTTGATAAAATGAAAAAAAGTGAAGATGGTAAAATAATCTGGGCAATTATAACAAAAAAAGATTTTAAAAAAACTAAAACTTGAGATGAAGACACTTCTGGAATAATAAATAGACTCATAAATATAGATTGAGTTGAAATAGCTTTTTTACTTCATGAATTATGAGATGAAGTAAAAGCAAGCTTTAGATCAAAAGAATTTAGTGTATGAGATTTTTGTGCTAGCTTTTGATGATGATGACATATGTTAGCAGCTTGATTTAGAAGTAAGAAAAATATAATAGAAGTAGAAAAAGAAATACTTGACAAATTATGAAAAAAGAATTAAAATATATTTAGTAATTAATTATTAAGTATATTCAATGACAAATTTAAGTAGTATTAGAGATCATATAAGTTCTTCTCAAAAGAATGAATCAGTTGATATAATATTGGCTGATGATATAATGAAATTAACATGATTAGGTGTTGACTCAATAGTATGATTAACTAAAAGATTATCAAAATTACCTATAAAAAAAGATATTGTACTTAATGTTCTAGATTTTGATGATACTTTATATTCTAGATTTAATCAGCTGCAAGAACCAATTTTTCAAGATAATAGATGAAGTGAATGAAATAGAGTAATAAGACAAATATGAATAGATAATTTTGTAAATAAGTTCTATAAAAAAACATGAGCTGTAATAAAATTATTAAGGATTTTAGAAAATCAAAACCATAATCATAGATCTATCATACTTACAGCATGAGAAATGGATCTACAAAAACTTAAATGTGAAGCTGTTTGAATAGCTTGAAATAAGCCAAAAGTTGTTGTAGTAAAAGAAAGTAAAAGTAAACCAATGAAAATGCTACTTGAAATATTAGAATCTTGATATATTCCAGGTAAAATAATAGTATATGAAGATAGACCTGAATTTTTCTTATGAAGCAACTGAAAAACTCTTGCTAAAATGCTTGGCATAGAAATAGTTGTAGATCATATATTTTTAGAACAAGATGACACAACAAAAATAGCTAGAATAGACCAAAATATATTTTAAAAAAGACTTAATTTTATTAAAGTCTTTTTTAATTGACAATTTTTTTCTATTTAATATAGTTAATCAGTTTTAAAATATAATTTTTCTATAATATGAAAAAAACAAAAATCATAGCTACATTATGACCTGCAACTGATACAAAAGATAAAATAAAAGCTCTTTATGAAGCTTGAGTAAATGTAGTAAGATTTAATTATTCCCATACAAATTATGAATATTTTACTTGAATTATAAACATAGTAAAACAATTGAATAATTCATGAGAAACAAATCTAGGTATAATGGCAGATACAAAATGACCTGAGATTAGAACAAAAAAGATAGAAGAAAAAATAGTTATTTCAAAAGATGAAATAATATATCTTACAACTCTAAATTTAGAAGAAAAAACAAAAACAGACAGACAAAAAATAGTTTGTGATTATGAATATATAGTTTCAGATTTAAATATATGAGATACAATTGATATAGATACTTGATTATTAAAAGTAAAAGTTATAGAAAAATATGAATTTAGTTTAACTTGCCAAGCATTAAATAATCATGTAATTTGATCAAAAAGACACTTAAATTTACCGTGAGTAAAATTAAAATTACCATGAGTAACTCAAAATGATAAAGAAGACTTAAAATTTGCAGTTTCTATGTGAGTAAACTTTATAGCTATGAGTTTTGTTAGAAATAGAGAAAATATACTAGAAATGAAAGAATTTTTAAAAGAAATAAATGCTCCTAGATGAATACAAATAATATCAAAAATAGAAAATAAAGAAGCACTTGATAACATAGATCAGATAATAGATGAGAGTCATGGTATCATGATTGCAAGATGAGATTTATGAGCAGAAGTTGCATTTGAAACACTTCCAATAATTCAAAGAGAAATAGCTACAAAATGTAAAAAAGAAGGTAAGTTTTTTATAGTTGCAACTCAAATGCTTGAAACTATGATAACAAATCCTATCCCTACTAGAGCAGAAATTACAGATATATTTAATGCAGCAATGCAAAAAGCAGATTGTACTATGCTTTCATGAGAAACTGCAGCTTGAAACTATCCTATTGAGGCTGTAAAAACTATGTCAAATGTACTAGAATACACTGAAAGTCAAATAAAATACAAGCATGATTATTTTGAAAAAAATATTTGAAATGATGAAGATTTAAAAATGATTATTAAAAATGCAGTTATAACAGCTGAAAATATAGATGCAAAAAATATAATAATTTTTACAAATTCAGGTTTTATGGCAAAAGCTGTAGCAGCTTTTAGACCAAATATGCATGTTTTTGCATTTACATATGATGATAAAATAAGAAAAAAAATGACTATATTATTTTGATTAAAGACATTTTTAATTGAAAAATCAAGCAATGATAAAAACTTAGAAATAGCAATTAATACTTTACAAGATAAAAAATTACTGAAAACTTGAGATAAAATAGTTACAATTTATGATATAGAAAAAAATGGTAAATTTATACCAAGTATACAAATAATAACAATATAAAAAAGAAGACTTAAAAGTCTTCTTTTTCTGTTTCTTTTCAATCAAGAAACCAACTATAATAAAGCGATGGTATAACAAAAAGTGTCATAGTAGATCAAGCAAAAAGTCAAAATACTATAGTAAATCAAAGTCATGCCCAAAATTCATCTTGTAAAGCAAGAGGTAAAACTCAAAAAACTGTAGTTAAAGTAGTAACTATAATTGGTTGAAGTCTAGTCTTCCCTGCTGAAATAACACTATGTACATTATCAATTCACTTTGCTAGATTTTTATTTATCCTATCTATCAATATAATAGCATCATTAACTACTACTCAAGTAAGAGCAATAAATCAAATCATAAATGGCATACTATAAGGATTTCAAGTTATAAATAATCAGATATTTACTCAAAGTAAAGCAAGTATAACAGAATAAAGAATAACTAAAGGTTGTCTAAAACTATTAAATTGAAATACAAGTATTGCAAATATAAGAAATATAGCTATAAAAAGAGATCTAAAAGTTGAAATAATTAAATCAGAATTTTCTTGATTTTCTCATCATTTTTCATAGAAAATACCTTCAGGAAAAATAAACTTCTCTGCTATTTCATCAATTTTAGGTTGTACTTTTGTAGTAACTTCTCATGGGAGTAAATCAGCTTCAACTGTTATAGATATTTTACCATTTTCTCTAGATATAGAAGATATTGATTTAGCAAATTCTACATTTACAAAATCACCTACTCTTATTTTTCAGATTTGAGTATTTATAAATAAATTATTTATATCATCTGGACTCAAATTATTTTCAAATTGAGATATTTTTAGAACTATATCATTATCTTCATAAATTGATTTTATACTTCAAGCCTTAAGTCAGTTAGTATAAAAATATAACTCATTTAATATATCATTTGGATTTAATCAAACTTGAGCTAATTTATCTCTATCAAATTTAAATATAAATTGTCATGGTGATTCACTACTTGTAGTAGTTATATTTTTTAATTCATCAATTTTTCTAAATTCATCTTTAATTTTATTTGCAACTTCCTTAAGCTCATCTATTTTAGAAGAACTTGAAGCTACAATTTTAAGTCATATAGCTTTACCTGCTGGAGGACCATTTGAAAGAGTTTTTATTCAAACAGTTAATCAATAAGACTCTAAAACCTTTAAATCATTACTTATTTTTTCTTCTAACTCAAAGACATTCATAAGTCATAATTCTTTTCTTATATTTTTATTTTTAAGCTCTATATAAACATTTATAGTATTTCATTTTATAGTAACATTATAAACTTTTAACTCTTCATATTTGTAAATTGACTCATCTATTATATCTAAATATTTAACAAGTGAATCCTCATTTGTTCACTCTTTTGTTTCTATATCTATTTGAATTACTCAATTATCAGTATTTGGGAAAAGAATAAAACCTATTCTTGGAGATAAAAAAACAAAAGTTAATACTAAAGCTATTATTGGAGAAATAATAAAAAATCTTCTAGAACTTTTACTTAATATAACTTTTTTAAGTAAATTATAATAAAATAATGACATTTTTCTCAAAAATCTATCTCTGATACTAGACTTAGTTTCTGATTCTGGAGTCTTTCATTCTCTTTCAAAATCTAAAAATTCTTTTTGAGCTGGAGTAAATGTAGCTTCTAGCTTTTCATCTATATGATAAGTTTTACTATCTTTAACCATTTTAACAAAAAGAGTTGAACTTACAGTCAAAGCTAAAATCAATGCAGCAACAAGTGTAGAAAAAACAGTGATTGGAATATAAGCCAAGAATTTTCACATAACTCATGGTAAAAACATCAAAGGTAAAAATGCCACCAATGTTGTCAAAGTACCAGAAATAAGAGGAGCTTTATAATCTCTAACAGCAAGTAATACTGCTGATTTTTTATTGTATCACATCTTCATTTTTTCACTTGCAGCTTCTACAATAACAATAACTGTATCTATAGCTATTCATAGTGTCAAAACAAGAGAAAAGTTAGTAAGAAAATTTAGAGAGTATCAAAGTGTATCTAATACTAAAAATGTAACCAAAAAAGACAATGGTATAAGTATAGAAGCAATCAAAGATTCTCTTAATCAAACAAAAAGTAATATAGTTATAAATACTAATATAACTGTTTGAATAGCTGTAGATGATAAACTTGAATAATCTTCAACTATAAGTTCAGATAAGTCATTTATATAAAATATATCTAATCATTCAAATTCTTTGTTATTTTTTATATAATTTTCAAGTTCTTTTTTTGCTACTCAAGATATATCAAAAACATTAGTTCACTCATTTTTATTAAAAGAAAGTGATGTATAATTTAATGCTTTATTATCTTTAAATCATAATTTTTTTATAGAGTCATCATTATATTTTTTTTCAATTGTAGCAATATCAGACAAAAGTATATTTGAACCTTGAGTTGATCTAATAACTACATTTTTTAATTCTTCAATATCTTTCAATTCTCAATCAAATCTAAAATCATAATTTAAATCTCAAATAGTATAATTTCAAATTGGTGTATTTTTATTGTAACTTTTTATTATATTTGATATTTGAATAAGTGATAGATTTAATTGTTCTATTTTATTTTTATCAAGTAAAACCATTATCTCATAATCTGAAGATGAATCTCAGAATCACATATTTACATTTGCTCAAACCAAATCTATTCCAGATAATCATGGTATTTTTCACTCTAGATTAGATTTTATTAATTGAGCTTTTTGCATTAAATCAAATTTTGAAAACTTTTTATCATCTCAAAAAAGTAAAACTTCAAACATAAGCTCATTACTAGTTGAAAGCTCAATAACAACAGGGTCATTTGCATCCTCTGGTAAAGAAACTTTATCAACAGCATCTTTTATATCAGTTAAAGCATCTCTTACATCTGCATCGTTAGTAAGTTCAACTGTAACAGAAGAGCTTCAAACAGAGGAAGTAGATGTTATTTTTTTAATTCAATCAATATCTTTGATTTCTTTTTCTATTTTATCAGTTATAAGTGAATCCATATCTTGTGGATTCACTCATGGATAACTAGTTATAATTCAAATTATACCAAATTTTATATCTGGACTTGATTCTTTTGGTATAGTAAACATTGAAAATATTCAAGAAACTAATAATAAAAATATTATTAGATATGAAACTCTATATCTTCTTACCCAAAATCATAAAAATCATTTTTCCAAATTTGAATTTATTTTATTTATTGCGCTATTCATTATTATTCTTTAACTTTTAAAATAAATTTTTCACTATCGAAATTATCAACATAATTCAAAATAACACTTATTTCATTATCATTTTCTCAAAGTAATTCAATTTCATCTCCATAAACTTTTCAAACTTTTACATCTGTTTTTTCAATAGTTCATCAAGTAGAATAATAATTTATACTTCAAACTCAAAAACTATTTATTTTAACTAAATTAACTGGTAATAATTTATGTTCTAAAGTTATAGGAATGCTTAAATTTAATATATTTCATATATTTGAAGCATCATTTGGCATAGTAACTTTAGCTTGATATTTTAAATTTTCATCTGCACTTTTTGCAATAGAATAAATAGTTCATGTAAATGTTTTTCATTCAGCTTTATAATATGCTTTAGTTCATTCTGAGACATAATCAAGTTCATCTTTGTTAAATGAAATTGTTACTTCTTTAGATCACTCACTAAGTATATTGAAAGCTGGAGTTCAAGAAAATATTTCTTGTCATCTATCAACTAATATATTTCATATAATTCATGAAATAGGTGATTTTATAAATAATTTTTCAACCTCATTTAAAGCTTTTTTATAATTTATTTCAGCATCTCTAACTCTTATTTCAGCATCTCTAACTCTAGTTTGAGAATCAGTTATAGCCGTTTGAGCATCTTTTATAACTAAATCTAAGTTTTTTAATGTTAACTCTCTATTTGATATAGCTTCATCCAAAGTTGATTTAGAAGTTGTTTTGTTTAAATCAAGAGATTTTAAATATATATTTTTATCTTTTTCTAGATTTTCAATTTGTTTTAAAAGAGAATTTTGTGTATTTTTATAAGTTTCTAAAAAACTGTAAATAGAATTTGATAATCACAAAAATGAACTTTTATATCAATTATAAGTAGATTTATATCATGAAATTTGAGCTTTATATCATGAAATTTGAGTTTCACTGATAGCTCAAACACTTGGTACAGTATTTGAAAGAGTATTATCAAAACTAATTAAAAATTCATTTATTAAATTGTAATTTTCTTCTATTATTTTAATATATTTTTTATAATCATCTTCTGTTGTAATTTCTATTTTTAAGTTAGATAATTTTGTATCTTTTTCTAAAATAAGATTTTTAAGTAAAGTTTCTGATTGTAATTTTTGAGAAGAATTTTTTGCTCATAAATAAATCTCATACGAATTATTTTTATTCTTATTTAATTCAGTTACTCAAAGAATCTCATCTGAAAAATAAATTATATCAGACAAATAATTATTTAAAACAGTAACTTCTTTTTCTAGTGATCTTTTAAAAGAAGACAGAGTTTCATTGTTTGAGATAACAAGATTATCGTATTCTATTTTGATTCTTGAAATAGAGTTATCTATTTTATTTATTTCTATAGCTGTACTAGTACTATCGTCTTCAGTATTTAAATTATTTAAACTTCTTTCTATGTCTCATATAGATTTATCAAGCTTCAATTTAGTTGATTCATAATTTAACTTTGCTTTTTCTAAATTATTTTCACTAACTGATAAATTATTTTTAGTAACATCTAAGGCATTTTTTGAAGCATCAAGAGAATTTAAAGCAACCTCTAAATTTAGATTATAATTTGCTATATTGTCTTCTAAAATAGCAAGAAGTTGTCACTCTGAAACAGCTTCTCAGTTTTTTACCAAAATAGATTTAACTCTACCATTAGCATTTGAATTTAAAGTTATATTTTGTGTAGAATCAATTTTTCAAGTTTTACTTAAATAAGCTATATTATCAAAGTCTCAGATTTTTTTTACATCAATGAAAAAGTCTTTTTTTTCTGAAGTAACAACTTCTTGTTCTTTAGAACATGAAGATAAAACTAAAAAAGATAAAATCATTATAAAAATTATTTTTTTCATATATTAAATTATTAAATTAAATTGTTAAATTAGTATCAATTTAAGATTTTATTTTATTACCATAAAGTAAATATTAGTTTCAAAAAAATCAAATCTTAAAGTATTTTATTATATTATTTACTATCGTTTTGTATAAATTCCATAAGTTCTTTTACATCATTATTTCTTATAAGTCATAAAAACTTATCGTCTTTTGTTATAACTGTCAAAGTATCTCATGGATTTAATCATAATAGATCTCTGGCATCTTTTGGTATAACTATTTGACCTTTTGGTCATATATTAGTTATACCATGGAGTTTCATTTCACATTTTTTTCACTTCATTATTATACTAGTTAGAAAAGTAAGAAAAGTTATACTTTTATTATATTGTATTTTTTAAAAAATCAATAAAAATATATGTTTAAAATACTAAATTTTTTATATTAAGCTATTGACTTTATATATTTTTAGATTATTATTTAAAAACTTAATTATATAATAGAAAAATATGAGACTAGCAAATGCTATCGTATTGAGTTCAATGCTGGCAGTGTGACAAAGTAGTGCAAATATAAATCCAACACAAAATTACTGATTAGATATAACAAAAATAAATTATAATCCTGTCGTAAAAAGAGAAATACAAACTGTAAATACATCAATAGATGAACTTATTTGAGAACTTGATTACTTAAAAAGAAATTGTTCTTTAATTGCACAAGAATCAAAAGATACAAAAAATTGAAGAGTAGCAAATGAAAAATTTGATTGTAATGAAGAATGAAGCTGAGAAATATCAACTGAAATGATAAATGATTGAGTAGTTAAGATAAAATGAAAAATATATGCTTGTCTAAATTTAAGTACAACATTAACTTATAATTGAGAAGAAAAAACACTTATATTAAAATCAAATTGAGCAGTTTTAGAAAATAAAAAAAGTAGTTTTTTAATGTCTGAAAATTGTGGTGAACTTAGAGTACTTAATAAATAAAATATAAAAGCACAAAAGTGCTTTTTATTTTTCTAAAATTTTGATATTTTTTTATTATTTTATATAATCTAAACTAAACCCTTAAATATTAAAATAAATATGAACAACACAGAAATAATTGATGAAATAATAAAGCTTGGTATTGCAGAAGTAAAGATAAAATTATGAGAATATAACAAAGATGATTTTCATAAATTAAAAAATAAAGTTTATTCTAAATATAAGCTAGCAAAACCAATTTCAAGCATAGAAATAATAGAAAGATATAATGAATTAACTCATTCTTGAGAGATAGAAGAAAATCTTTTTTTTCAAAAACTTATAAGAAAAAGATGAGTTAGAAGCCAATCTGGTGTTACTGTTATTTCACTACTTACAAAATTTTGGTGATGCCCTGGTAAGTGTGTTTATTGTCCAACATTTGAATGATTACCAAAAAGTTATATCCCAAATGAACCAGCTGTTCAAAGAGCAGAATTAAATAAATTTGACCCTATTATGCAAATACATAATAGACTTAGAGCTCTTGAAATCACATGACACAAGATAGATAAAAATGATATAAGAATCATAGGTTGAACTTGGTCAGTTTATCCATTACAATATCAACAGGATTTTATTAAAGGTATCTATGATGCTTTTAATACATATGATGATATGAAAGAATACATAGAAAAAACAGAACTTAGTTGAGATAAATTTGCTAGTTTCAAGATAAAAGAGACATACAAAGCAAAAATAAGTTCTAGTTTAGAAGAAGCAAAAAAATTAAATGAATCTGCTAGATGTAGAATTATTTGAATTGCTATTGAAACTCGTCCAGATTGGATAACACCGGAAGAAATTAAAAGACTTAGAGATTATTGAGTAACAAGAGTGGAAATAGGTTATCAAACAACTTTTGATGAAATAAATGAACTAAATAAAAGATGACACTGAAATGCAGAATCAATTGCAGCAACTAAGATGCTAAAAGATGCTTGATTCAAAGTAGTTGCACACATGATGCCAAATCTACTTTGATCAACTCCAGAAAAAGATGTAGAAGCTCTAGCAAAAGTTTTTGATGAACAATGATTTAGACCTGACGAATTAAAAATATACCCTATGGTAGTTACAGATAAATCAGAATTAACTGAAATCTGGAAAGCAGGATGATTTAAGGCATATGACGATGAAACTCTTATAAATCTGACTGCAAAACTAGAATCTATGATCCCTGAATATGTGAGACTTAATAGAACATATAGAGATATACCTGCAAGCGAAATACTAGAATGAAGTCATCTTGCAAACCTGAGACAAATAGTAGAAGATAAATTGAAAGCAGAGTGAGTAAAACTAGTAGATATAAGACATAGAGAAATAAAATTTGGTAAAAATGATCCTAAAAAAGCTATTCTAAATGATTTTAAATATGAAGCATCTGATTGAATAGAACACTTTTTAACTTTTGAAGACCAAGAAGATAGAACTATTTTTTCTCTTTTGAGACTAAGATTACCAAGTGAAAATAAAGAAATAATTGAAGTATTACCAGAATTAAAATGAGCAGCTTTAATCAGAGAAATCCATACTTTTGGTGATCAATTAAGTATTTGAGAAGCTTGAAGTACTTTTGGACAACATATAGGTTTATGAAGAAGACTTATAGAAAAATCTGAGGAAATAACTATTGAGGCTTGATATAAAAAAATGGCAGTAATAGCTTGAGTTTGAGTTAGAGCTTATTATGAAAAAAGATGATATCATCTTGAATGAGAATATATGGTAAAATATTTATAAAATAATAAAAATAAAAATGAAACAAGTAACAAGAACATTTTTAAGAAACGAGGATTGAAAATATATACTTGTAAGACATAATAAAAAAGATTATTGGACTCTTCCAGGTGGTCATATAGAAGAGTGAGAAGATATATATAAAGCTATAAAAAGAGAAATAAAAGAAGAACTAAATCTAGAAATAAAGATACTATGACCTAAACTTTGATTAAATATAGACAATATAAAAGAAAGACCAGCTCCAATTTGTACATATAAACTAGATTTTGAATACGAAAAAGGAAAGAAAGTAAAAAAATTAGAATACATATTTTTAAGTGAAATCAAAAGTTGAAATATAAAAATACAAGACGATGAAATAGAAGAATATAGATTTTTTACAAAAGATGAGATTTTAAATCTAGAAAATACATTTTTTCAATTTAAAGAAATTCTTAGAAGAATATAAAAAATCACAAGCCAAAGGCTTGTGATTTTTTTAATTTGAATAAAAGTAAATAAATATATTTATAAGTAAAAAAAGTATAATCAAAAACAAGATACAGATAAAATAATAAAAGTATGAAATAGAAAAATAACTTATAAATAAAAATGAAACAAAAAGTATCAAACTACCAAAAAATAAACTAAAAATAAGCCCGATAAGTATAAGATAAAAATATTCAAATTTTAATCATAAAAATAAACTATGTTTTAATCATCAAAGTATATGTAAAATCTTTATCTTATAATCTTTGAAACTTTTTAAAAACAATATAGAAACCAAAAAACTAATAAATGAAAATACAAATATATAAAAAAGTGAAAAATAAACTACTTTTAATATACTTATAGCAACAACTAAAACTATATCTATTATATCTTTTGTATTTATAAAAGTAAGATTTCAAGATGTAAGTTTTGATAAGTTAACTTCTAAATCTTTTTCTTTTGTTTCTTGTTTATAAGACAATATATAAGTTTTTGGAAAGTTTTTAAAATCATCTTTATCAAGCATAAAAAAGAAAAATGGATTAGTTCCAGATCTAACTGCTTCCCTAAAATTTATTACAATAAGCTCTTTTTGTAATCAAGCTACATTGAAACTTATAGTATCTCAAAGTCTCAGTCATAATCTAGAAGCAAATTCACTATCAACTGAAACATAACCAGATTTAAGTTTATCTCACTTTTCAATTTTATTATTTAGATTGTTTGTTGTTGAGAAAAATTCACGAGAAAATTCACGACTTACAGTCTGAGTATTTAGATATTTATCAAGTGAAAGTCAGTTTATCTTTTCTATTCTTAAACTAACTATTTCATATATTTCATCGCTATTAAAATAAGGATTTATTTTTTCTAAATCATCACTTGATACATTTATAACAAACATATCATTACTATCTTTTGTCAGATTTTGAAGATATGAAACAAAACTAAGAGAAAATACAAAAAATACAAATATGCTCAAAAATGAAATAATACTAGAAAAAACTATCAAAAATGATACATTTCAAGGTTTTATTGTAGAACGAATAGCATCAAATATATAAAAATTTTTTATTCTCTTACTTAGTTTTTTAAAAGAAAAATTTAATATAGCTTTAATAAAAATATAAAATAAAACTACAAAAATGATAGATACTATAGTAAAAATAAAACTATAAAACATATCAATTCATGAAATTATATTTATAAGGAAAAAAGAAATAAATATCAAAAAAAGATAGGTAAAATAATCTCTGGGAGCAAAATTTGAAAAATCATTTGAGTCTTTTAATAGGTTATTTATATTACTTTTTACTATCTTATAAAAAGGAGAAAAAACTCAAACAAAAAGCAATATAAACATTATCAAAAATCATTTTATTATAGACTCATAATAAAAACTAAAAAAACTAAATTCTCTAGATAAAAAATATAAAGCAAGATAATTTAATAAAATTGAAAATAAAAATGAAACAAAAAATAAAACAAATATAGAAATAAAACTATATATAAAAATACTTTTTTTAGTCATTCAAAAAATATTTAAAAGACCAAAATTTGATTTATTTTTCTTGAAAAAACTCTCAAGAGAAAGTATAACAATAAAAAATGTAAGTATAAAAATAACTAGATTAAATCCATTTATAAAAAAATAAAATCTATCAGTTATCTCACCTATACTATCTTGCCTATCATTTATACTTCTAACTATTATTGAAAATTCTTTTGCTTTTTCTTTTAGCGATAAAACTACTTTTTCATCATAATTATTTATAAAATTAAGATAAATCTTATAATTTAATCTAGAATTTGTTTCATTTAATTCAGTATTAAATAATGATAAAGGTAGGTAAATCTTTTTATCATTTGTATAAATAGATATCTCTCAAAGTGGTCTTTTATTTATGATTCATTTTACTTTGATTTTTTCTCAAAAAATCTCTAGATAATCTCAAAAAGTTTCATAAGTAAGCTTGTCTACAACTGCAAATCAATCATCATTTATTATATCATATGTAAAAGTTTCGTAAAATGGATAGTTTTCTGAGTGGTAAACAAATTCATAAAGAATTGGTTTATTATTTTTATCAAAAAGTGTTGAATCAATCTCTATAGTTTCAGCTTTTTTAAAATAACTTTCAAAATATGAAAAATCAAGATAATCTATTTTAGAATCACTTGATAAAACTATATCTGCTCAAAGTAATGGCTTAACTTGTTCTTTTAAATAATCTTTTACTCACAAAATTATATTGTTTCACAATATATAAGAAAAAATACTTAAAACTACAGATACGAAAATAAAAAGAAAGTATTTTTTTTCTTTTAAAAATATAGTCTTTACAAATTTTTTAAACATATTTTTAAGATTTAATTAAATTATAATCATTCATTTTATAGATTGTATCTGATATCTGAGCGACTTCATCATCATGGGTAATCATAATAATTGTATTATTTGTTTTTTTATGAAGAGAAGATATAAGTTCCATAATTATCTTTTTATTTTTTGCATCAAGAGAGCCTGTTGGTTCATCTGCTAAAAGTAGTTTTGTTTTTCAGACAAAAGCACGAGCAATAGCGACTCTTTGACTTTCTCATCAACTTAAATTAAAAGCATAATTATCTGCTTTTTTTTCTAATCAAACAAGTTTAAGGATCTCATCTGTTGAAAAATTTCTTTCTAAATCATTGAGTTCAACTACCAAATCTATATTTTCTCTAACTGTTAAATTGTCTATTAATTTAAAATTTTGAAATATATAAGATATATTTTTTCATCTAAAACTAGTTATTTCATTTTCATTTTTTGTTTTATAATCAAAAGAAAATACATCTATATCTCAAGAAAAATCCAAATCTATTCAAGACATCATGTTTAAAAAAGTAGATTTTCAACTTCCACTTGGTCAAACTATTGATATAAAATCTCATGAATTTATCTCAAGATTTAGATTACTAAATATATCAACTTTTTCTTTGTCTTTTCAAAAACTTTTTGTCAGTTTCTTTATCTTTATCATCGTTTATTATTATTTAATTAAAACATCATTTTTTATCAAAAAATCATATAGATTTTGCACTATTATATCATATCAAGCACTATTTGGATGAATCATATCACTTATATTTAAACTAGCAACTCATCAAACTCCTTCAAGAAAATAAGGTAAAAAATATATATCATTTTTTTGTTTTGAGATATTTTTATATACATTTTTAAAATCATTTCTATATTTTAATCACAGATTTATAGGTATATCCATACCTCATAGAACTATCTTTGTACCAGCTGGGAAAGATTCTATAATAGACAATATATTTGATTCGAGTTCAGTAGTTGGTAATCATCTAAGACCATCATTTCATCAAATAACTATGATTACTATTTCTGGATTTTGATCTAGATAAAGAGAAACTCTAGATTTTAGTCAAGAAGAAGTATCTCATGAAATTCAAGCATTTATGACTTTATAATTATAATTGTTTTCAAGTAATTTTTTTTCTAATTTCGTTGGATAATTTTCACTTATTTCAACTCAATATCAAGCAGTTAAACTATCTCATAAAGCTAAAATAGTTTTTTGTTTTTCTGTTTTTTCTGAAACAATATTTTCTTCTTTTAAATAATAATTTTTAGAACAAGAAATAACAAAAAACAAAGTAAAAATTAAAAAAAATATTTTTTTCATAAATTATTTTACTATATAAAAGTAAGTTAATTATATAGAAATAAGCAAAAATAAAAAATCTTTTTATAAAAAGATTTTTTATAATATAATCATAAAAATTTATTATCTAAAAATAATAAAATGAAACATTTATTAAAAATCTGAACTGTAAACTGGGTACATTTTCAAAATCCAACTAAAGAAGAATTATTAAATATATGAGAAGATTATGATTTGCATGAGATAATTATAGATGACATAGTAGATCAAACTACTCAAGACAAAATAGATACTTATGATAATCATATTTTCATGGTTTTGCACTTTCCAAAATATGACTATGCAAATAAAAGATATAAATCAAATGAATTTTCTTTTATACTTTGAAAAAATTTTATCATAACTATTACTTCTCTACCGAGTAATAATATAGAAAAAATTAGACAAGATTATATAGACGAAACAACTGATTTAGAGGATCCAGAAAAGTATAAAATTTCTCCATATTATATACTATATAAAATAGTAGATATGATGTATGATAAGACTCTTGATTTACTTACAAAATCAAATAAGGATATCATGCTTTTAGAAGAAGATATATTTGCAAATAGTTGAGTAAATAAAAAACTTCTAGAAGAAATAATGGTTAAAAAAAGAAACTTAGTTTTTCTAAAACATAACTTCATTTTTCAGTGAGAAATAATTTGAGAAATGCAAAAAACTATAGAAAAATTTTATGACTGACAACTTGATTTATACTTTGAAGATATAAGCTATAAACTAGATAAAGTTGATAACAATATAACTATTCAATCAAAAAATGTGACTTCTCTAACTGAAGTTTATAACTCTTTAATGAGTATAAAAATAAATTCTATACTTGCTAGACTTACTGTTTTTACACTTATAATTTGAACTATGACTTTTATAGTTTGAATCTATTGAATGAATGTAAAACTTCCAATGTGAGAATGGGATAGTGCATTTTTGATAATAATATTACTTATGACTATTTTATCTTTTACTCTATGAATTATATTTAAAAAAAGATGATGGTTTGAATAAAACTCTTAATAAAATTAAGAGTTTTATTTTGATAAAATAAGTATAAATTATAAAATAATAAAAATTAAAAATAAAAGATATGAAAGAAAGATTTATTATATATTATTTTTGTTTACTATTTTTAATTGTAAGCACTATCAATTCAAAAATATTAACTATGTTTTGAGTTGATTTATCTTTTGATTTGAGATGAAGTTTTGAGTTTTTAAAAGTTATGGTATTCAACATAATTAACTCTATTTTTTTAATAATTTATTTTATATACAATTTTAAAAATAAATTAAATTATAGTAAAGGTATAAATTTAATCTTTTTTTTATTTATCATATCAATAGCAACATCTAGTTTTTTTCTAACAAATATATTTTGAAATAACATCAGATGACACTCAATTATCTTTTATACAAATCTAGTTTGATTATTTATAGTGCTTATAAACTTAGAAGAAAATACTAAAAAAACTATAATGAAATACCTATTATATCTAAGTATAATACCTGTATTTTTAGCTATAAAAGAATTTTATTTCTCTAGTTTTAATTATATAGATTTAGAAAATAGAGCTTTTTGAAACTTTTGACACCCCAATTTTCTAGCATTTTTTATATTGATTTTTATACCAATAATATTAAAAAATATAGACAAAAAAATAAATATATTTTTTTTAATAGTTTTTAGTTTTGCGTTATTTTTAAGTAAATCTATTTTATGAATAATATTGTATTTTTTATATATAATATTTTTCTTTAAAAAATATTTAAAACCTATATATTTTTATGTATTAAACTTATTAATTTTTATATTTTTAATTTACTACATAATTGATTTTTGAATAATAACAAAACTTAATTCTTTTGTTTCTAGATTTTATATTTGGGAATCAACTATAAAAATATATATCTCAGATATAAAATATATATTTTTTGGTATATGAAATGATAGTTTACAATATGTTTTTGATAACTTTAAATCTCCTTATTTATATATTTTTGAAAATATATGATATACATCAGATAGACCTCATAATTATTATTTGCAGATACTTATAAATTATTGATTAATTTGATTTAGTTTATTTATCTACTTTATAATAAAATTATTTAAAAACTCTAAAAAAAATTATTTATTTCATAGTATAATATTATCTAGCATATTTCTATTTTTTAACTTCCCTTCTATTATAAATTATTTATTAATTATAATTATTTTATCTATAGTAATAAATCAAAAACTAACAAATAAAAGATATGTATGATTAAAATTATTTTTTATTATTTTTTCTATTTTTTCCGTTTTTAGCAGTTTTTTTTACTTAAAAGAAGAAAATATTTTACAAAAAAATATAGAGAATAAATCAAAAATACAATTATATAATAATTTAAAAAATGAAGATATAGAGTACAAGATATTAAACCTTGAGAAATCCTATAAAAATATGTGTTTTGAACTAACAAGAAAAATAAAAACAGCTGAAAATTATTTTTTTTGTTGAGAGTTGCTAAAAAATATAGATTATAGTACATCTATATTATACTATTCAATATGATTATGAAAATTGCCTGATATGTGGAATAAGGAATCAAAATACTATAATAATTATTTAGTAAAAAAATTATATAACGAAAATAGATTTTTTTCAGAAAAGTATAGTGATTTAAGAAATATATTAAAAAAAATAGAAAATAAATAATTTTTTGATTTGTTTTTAATATTATGATAAAATAAATAATAATATATAATAAAAAAATAAATATGCCTTTAATTTTTTCAAACAAAGAACACGCATATATAGAAAAAGAAAAAACAGAAATAAGTCAATTATTTTCTGTTTCAAAAGCACCAGCTGCAGCATGACCTTATAATAAGGCTTTTTGGTCATGAGATTTACTATTTTGTTCATGACAAATTGCATTAGATGTAAATACAATGCAATTAATAAAATGATGAATTGAGGAACAAACTAGACAAGCTTGCAGAAATGTATCTTATGTATTAGAAGAATATTGATTATGACTAAAAAATGTTGTAAAAACAACAATTTATTTAAGTAATATCGAAGACTACGATATAGTTAATAACATATATAAAAACTATTTTGTACTTAAACCTGCTAGAACTCTAGTAGAAGTTGCAAAATTACCAAAATGAGCTCTAATAGAAATTGAAGTAATAGCAAAAAGATAATTTGACTTTTAAACTTAAATACTAATAATTAAATTATTAGTATTTTTTTATTATAAAATTATGAATTCTCCTAAATACTCTTGAAATATCATACTAACTTGAATGCCTTGATCTGGTAAAACAAACATATGAAAAAAATTAGCACAAGAATTAGGTATAAATTTTTGTGATTTTGATGATGATGTACTTGAAAAAATAACATTATCTACTGCAGAGGAAGCATTATGAGTTTTAAATTTAAGAAAAACATGATTAATACCTGAAAATTTATCATATAAAGAAGTAAAAAAGTTACTTGAACTTTTATGAGATGAAAAATTTTTAGAATTAGAATGATTTATGTGAAGAAATCTAAATTTTGAATCTCAAACAGTACTATCTACTTCTGGAAGTCTTCCTCTTAGATTAGATGCAATGGAACATCTTAAAAATAACTGAAAAGTAATTTATATAGATATTCCACTAGAACTAATAATTTCTAGATTACAAGAAATGAAAACTGATAGAATAATATGAATGTGAAAAATGACTTTAGAAGAAATACTACAATATAGAGAAAGTTATTATTTTAGAAGCACTGACATAAACTTTAAAGTACCAACTTTTGATGCAAAACAATGAAAAACAAAAGAAGAAAGAGAAAGTGAAAAAAGAATAGTATTTGAAAGATTTATGGAATTTTACAAAGCAAATATATAAAATTAAAATTATATTTTATTATTTTAAAAAAATATTAAAATAAGTTTATTAAATAATAATTCTAAAATATGAAAATAGCAATTTGAACTACAAGAGCACCAAAAGTTGAATGAATTAAAAAATGAGTAAAAGAGTGTCCATATTTTAATTGAATAGAGGTTGAATATTTATTAGAATCGGTTTCTTCAGATATTTCAGACATGCCTTTAAGTATACAAGAAACTATGAATTGAGCTAAAAATAGAGCTAGAAACTTAAAAAAAGCATGAATAACAGCAGATTTTTATATATGAATAGAATGATGAACAACTGAAATCTGAGATAAAAAATATATTGGTTGAATAGTGTATATAGAAGATAATTCTTGAAAATGACATTATGGTTTTTCCCCTATGATGGAAGTTCCTCAATTAGTTGAGAAAAAATTATATATTGATAGATTAGAATTGTGACCTGTTATGTGAGAATTATCAGGAAAAACAGATATAAGAAGTGAAAATTGAAGTATGTGAGCTTGGAGTAATGATATGTTGACTAGAATTGATGAATTTACGAGTGCATTCAAAGCAGCAATTTCTCCTTTTTTCAATGATTATTATAAAATGTAATATTACAATTTATGAAAAAAATAATTATATCACTATTATTTATATTTTCTACTGTAAATTTAACTTTTTGATTTGAACTCGAAAGAAAAGAAATAGTAGAAATAAATAAAACTATTAGAAAGATAGAAAAAACTGCTAATGTTTTATGATTTTATTATAGAGATTTAGTTATTGCTGAAAATGAAGTCATATTGAGAAATATAGTAAAAGATACAAAGTCATATTTTTTGATTGAAGAATTAAATAAAAGAATAAAACAAATAAAATTTTTTGATTTTGCTAAAAATCATGCAAAGGAAAATAAAATAGATTTAGAAAAACTAAAACAAAATTGGTTAACTTGGCATAATGAAGCTAGAAATAATCATAAATTAAAAAATAATTACATTTATGATGATAGACTTGATAATACTGCTTTTGAGTGGTCATATAACAATATGGAAAAATGAGTTATGGATCATAAAAGAACTGAAAATAGCGATTATTATAACTATAATGAAATAGAAAGTTGGTTTCAAGAAAGATGAGTAAAATGTAGTGTTGTAAATGGTATAACTAGTTCTGAAAGTTTATGATATCATTCATATTATTGTAAAAAAAATAACCTTGATTGTACTAGTGAAGCAATAAAAGCTAGTAAACAAATATTTGATATGTTTATGGCTGAAAAATGATTAAAATACCCTCTTGATGCACACTATAGAGCTATAGTTCATAAAAATCTAAATTATATATGATTTTGAATTTCTATAAAAAAAGAAAATCATAACTATTTGACTTACAAAGACTATGATTATTACAAAATATATATTACAACTCATTATTGCACATCAATTAAAAAATAATCTTTACAAAAAACAAAAAATAGATAAATTTAAATCGTAAATAAAAGCATTTGAGTGAGCTATCAACTCACGAAGCTGGAGAAAGAAAAGTTGATAAAACCAAGTAGAATCTCTCGGGGGCGAAACACCTCGTTAAAAAAGTAAAATTAAGTATTGCTTTAGGTGGTAATCTTCCTTCAAATACAAAACTTAGAAGGACCGAAAGTATAAAAAATATGCATTTCAATAAAATTGAAATACTTATTTTTTATACTTTTATTTTTTTATTTTAAAAATTATGAAAGAAGCAGAATTATACACAAATTATTTATCTAAACTAGAAGAAGCTCTAGTTCAAGAAAATATGGACAATATAGACTATATAGTTGAAACACTATATACTAGCTGATTAAGTGAAAATGATATGGATAAAATAGATGATATACTTCATGAAGCAACTTTATTTTTAGAGTTTTGAGAAGAAGAATACAAAGAAACAGCTCTTGATTTAATTACAGATTTTAAAAATTAAAAAATAAAATAAATGCATATCGAAATAGAAAAAAAATATACTTTTAGACTTGATGATTATGAAAAAATAATAGCTAATTGTAAAAGAATTTGAGTAGAAGAATTGAAAGACTATTATCTAGATACTCCTGATTATAGATTATTCAAAGCTATGTATTATTTGAGGATGAGAAATGGTATTTACGAGCTTAAAATAACAAGAATAAACTATGAAACAAATCTAGTTATTTCAGATGAAATAATTTGAGATGAAGAAATAGATTCTGTACTTAAAAAAGAGTTCAATATAAGTATAGATGATACTATTTGAGCTATTTTTATTGATACAAGTAGAGAAAAATTTGAATACAAAATGTGATGAGAAACTATAAATATAGATATTGATAGTTTTCAGTATTGAAAAAGATATGAAATAGAAGTAGTATCAGAAACAAAAACTGAAGCTGAAGTAAATGATTTAATAGAAGATTTTAGAAAAAAATTATGACTTGAATCTACATTTGATGCAGAAACTTCTTGAAAAGCAACTGTTTGTGCTAGAAACCAAAATATTGAAGTATATGAAATCCTTAAATGACAATAATTATTAAAATATGTTAGAATACGTTAAAAAATTGTGAGAAGAACCTAGTGTTGAAAATCTAGCTAGAATAAATCAAGAAATGTGGAGATCTCAAGATATACTTGTAAATTATCATTTCTTACTTAGTCAAATAACAAAAGATTATAAAGTCACAGATTCTCCTGAAATACTAAAAATAAGAAGGCAAATTGAAAATGAAGAATTATTAGTTAAAGAATGTAGAGAAGTTGCAGATAAAATAAGTGAAGCTTTGAAAACAAAAAAGTAGAAATTGTCCGCAATGACACTAAACTAAAAAATTGCTCTCCGAAGTAATTTTTAGAAAATGAAAGAATATATCATAGAACTGAAAAAATGGTTTGAAGAAAAAATATTTTTACACAATGATTTAAAATCACAAAAAAATATTTTTAAACAAAAAGAAATTTATTATGTAAATTTTTGAATAAATATATGAAGTGAATTTAATTTAACTAGACCTGCTCTAATATTTGAAAAATCAAAGTTCTCTTTTTGGAGAAAAAATGTAATAGTTATACCTATAACAACTTATAAAAATAATAAAAAATATAATAAGTTTGATATTAAAATAAATAAATCTGAAATAAATTGATTAAAAGAAGATTCTATTTTAAAACTTTTACATATAAAGGATATTTGTAAATCAAGAGTAAAAACTAAGTTATGAACTTTAGAAAAACAAGATTTTGAAAAAGTACAAAATATATTTGAAAAAATTTACAAATAAAAAACCCGAGCTTTCACTCGGGACATACTAGAGCAAAGTCTAGAAGTTTGTAATTCACGGGTAAACCGTAAGTACATTATTATTATATCACTTTTTGTGAAAAAGCAAAAAAAAATACATCCTTACTTTTGATTACAAAAGATAACTCGCTAAAGCATAAGAAAAAGCTATAAAAATTTTCAATTTTTATGATTTTTCTAAAAAGGTTTTAGGGGTTTTCGAACTAGCTTGCTAAGTTTTATCTCTTACGGCAAGTAATCACTATCTCAACCCCTAAGACCCCTGGATGTTTCTAGCAGAAAACAAAAAAACTTTTTCGATATGTATCAATGGGATTCTTAAGGGTGAGATTTCGCCGTGATACGAGAGATAAAACTTAAATCAATTCTCTGCGAAAGTTCGAACTCTTAAGCACTTTTGGTACTTTTGGTGACAAAAGGACAAAGAAAAAAAGCTCTCCTGCTTTAAAAATTAAAAAAAGAAAATATGACTTATAAACCTACATATAAAAAAATATATAAAAAATTAATTGAATTAGAAACATCAAAAGAAATAACTGTAAATTATGAAGATTTTATAGAAAGTTATTTAAGAGATAATTGATATTTTAAAGAAATAACAAGTGAAATATTATTAAAAAAAATTAGTAATGAAAACAATAATAATAATATATTAAGTGAAAAATCTCTAATTTTTATAGATAAATATGAAACTTGTTTTTGAAAATTAGAATACTGGTGAAAAGATTATCCATTTTTAAGTAGCTTAATTATTTGATTTATATGATGAACTTGAGCAACTATATTAAATATATTTATTAAATAAAAAACTATGAAAAAATACAACGAAGTAAACCCTCGCCAATCTTTCCCAAAACTGGAAGAAGAAATCCTATCTTTCTGGAAAGAAAATAAAATATTTGAAGCATCTATAGAAAATAGAATAGATGCACCTGAATTTAACTTCTATGATGGTCCTCCATTTGCAACTGGAACTCCTCATTATGGTCATATCTTGGCTGGTACAATAAAAGATGTGATTCCTAGATACCAAACTATGGCTTGAAATAGAGTAGAAAGAAAATTTGGTTGGGATTGTCACTGATTACCTATTGAAAATATCGTAGAAAAAAAGATGTGAATATCTGGAAAAGACGATATAGAAAAAAGAGTTTGAGTTTATGAATTTAACGAAGCTTGTAGAAGTAATGTATTTTGATTTGTAGAAGACTGGAAAAAAACTGTTGATAGAATGGGTAGATGGGTAGATATGGAAAACTCATACAAAACTATGGATAGTGATTTTATGGAATCTGTTTGGTGGGTTTACAAAAGCCTATATGAAAAATGACTTATTTACGAAGGTCATAGAGTAGTTCCATATTGTCCTAGATGTAGTACTCCCCTTTCAAATTTTGAAGTAAATCAATGATACAAAGACAAACAAGATAAAACTGTAACTGTAAAATTTAAAGTTGCTTGAAGTTCTAGTAAATATATATTAGCTTGGACAACTACTCCATGGACACTAGTAGCAAACCTATGACTTGCAGTTTGAACAGATTTAGAATATAGTGAATTATTAGACAAAAAAACTTGAGAAACTTATGTATTGGCTAGTGATAGAATATCTAGTTATTACAAAAATGAGGAAGATTATACTATAGTTAGAACATATAAATGAGCTTGTCTTGTTGGTATAAAATATGAACCTATTTTTGATGATTTTTGGACCCTAAATGAAGCAAATTCTATGCCGCAATGATTGAGTTTATGAGTTAATTCTTATAGTGTTGTAGCTGGTCATCATGTTACAACTGAATCTGGTACTGGTATAGTTCATATAGCTCCAGCTTATTGAGAAGATGATAATATAATCGGTAAAGAACAAAAACTAGGTTTTGTGGCTCATATAGCTGATAATTGAAATACTGAAAATCTACTTATAGATAATTGAATTCCAGTTTTTGAATACAATGAATTGGCTATAACAAAATTAAAAGAAAAAAATGCTACTATTTTGATAAATACTTATGATCACTCATATCCACATTGTTGGAGATGTGATACTCCGCTTATATATAGAGCAATTTCAGCTTGGTATGTAAATGTTGAAAAAATAAGAGACAAGATGATAGAAGCAAACAAAAATATCACTTGGGTACCATGAGAAATAAAAACATGAAGAATGTGAAAATGGCTTGAATGAGCAAAAGATTGGAATATTTCTAGAAATAGATATTGGTGAAGTGCTATTCCTGTTTGGCAAAATGAAGATAAAAGTGAAGAAGTTTGTATATGAAGTATAAAAGAACTTTATGAACTTAACAAAGATTTCTGACAAATAAAAGAAGTAAATGGAAAATACTATTATACTGATACTGGTAAGGAAGTAGATTTACACAAACACTTTGTTGATAATATCAAAATAAAAAATCCAAAAACTTGAAATACTCTAAATAGAATACCAGAAGTACTTGATTGTTGGTTTGAAAGTTGAGCTATGCCTTATGCAAGTAAACACTTCCCTTTTGAAAAAGACTCTCAATTTAAATTTCCTTGAGATTTTATAGCAGAAGGTCTTGATCAAACTAGAGGTTGGTTTTATACTCTTATCATTTTATGAGTTGCATTATACGATGTTGCTCCTATGAAAAATGTAATAGTTAATGGTATAGTACTAGCTGAAGATGGGCAAAAAATGTCAAAATCAAAGAAAAACTATCCAGATCCACAAATCATTTTTGATAATTATTGAGCTGATGCAATGAGATTTTATCTTATGAATTCTCCTGTAGTAGAAGCACAAGATTTGAGATTTATGGAATCATGAGTTGAAGAAGTAGTTAAAAAAGTAATATTACCTCTTTGGAATACTTATTATTTCTTTACAACTTATGCAAATATAGATAATTTTTCTGCTAAAGGTATAGATAGCAAAAAACTATCAAACAATCTAGATAAATGGTTGATTTCAGAATTAAATGAACTATCAAAAGAAGTTTGAGAATGATTTGAAAACTATAAACTTAATGAAGCGGCAAAACCAATAGTTAAATTTATGGATAACTTAACAAATTGGTATATAAGAAGAAGTAGAAAAAGATTTTGGAAAACTGAAAATGATAGTGATAAACTAGAAGCTTATGAAACACTTTATTTTACACTTGTTGAAACTTGTAAAATAATTGCTCCATTTATGCCTTTTGTAAGTGAATATATTTATAAAAATCTAACATGAAATGAATCAGTTCATCTATGTGATTTTCCAAAATATGATTCAAGTTTAATTAATTTAGAATTAAATAAAGATACAGATTTAGTTCAAAAAGTAATTACTCTATGACTTGCTTGGAGAGCAAATCAAAAAATAAGAGTAAGACAACCTCTTAAATCTATTACAATTACATTTGAAATAAGTGATTATTACAAAGAAATCATAAAAGAAGAATTAAATGTAAAAGATGTTTTAGTTGTAGAATGAACTACTCTAGCTAAAAAAATATGTAAACCAAATGGTAGAACAATTGGTCCAAAATTTGGAAGCAATGTAAAAACTATTATGGAAATGGCTAAATCTGGTAATTTTACAGAACTGGAAAATGGTAGTGTTTTGGTTTGAGAATTTACTCTTGAAATTTGAGATTTTGAACTTGTTTATGAATCTGGAAATACTGCAAATGCAATAGAAGCTTGATTTGGTATGGTTATATCAATGGATAGCAATATAACTCCTGAACTAAAAAACGAAGGTTATATAAGAGATATTGTTAGACATATTCAAGAATCAAGAAAAGAAGCAGATTACAAAGTAGATGATAGAATACAAGTTTCTATATCAGGTTGTGATGAAGTGATAAAAGATTTCAAAGAATATATTCAAAATGAAACACTATCTACAATTGTGGAAAATCTAGACACTTTTGAGATAAATAAAGATTTAGAAATAGAAGATTTAAAAATAAATCTAAAATTAAAAAAATAATAATAATAATTAATTATATTTTATGAGTTATAACAGAGGTCTAGAATTATGAAATAATTTAAGAAATAGTGAAAAAGAAACTAGAATAAATAATATAGAAACTATGATTTTAAATACTTGGAATAGTTGATGATATATAGAAAATGAAGAAGAATATTCTCAAACTAAATTTGAAAAAATAGCAAAAATACTTAAAGATAATTGAAAAATATCGTGAAAAAAAGATCTAAGAAACAAATTACTAGAATTAAGTGAAAAATGATATAGTTATGATGAAATCTGAAAAGCTATATCAAATGTAGTTGCAAAATTAGAAATATGAACTGAAATAGATATACATAAACAAACAATATCTAGAGTTATTGAAGCTGCTAGAATTAACAAAACAAATTTTAGAAATTTCTCTTGAAAATAATAACTTTAAATTTGATTAAAAATAAATTAAAAATATATTACTTGAAAGTAATATATTTTTTTGAAAAAAATCATGTTAGATTTAAAAGAAAAACTAGAAAGTTTAATGAAGAAAAGAGATTTATTAGAAAAAAAAGATGAAACTCTTATCATAAGTGATTTTGATGATACTATTTTTTGTAGAAAAGATCAGCTTGAAAAATCTCAATTATTAAGAGAAAACAGATGAGATTTATGAAATCAAGTAATAATGAATATTATTTGATTAGAAAATTTTATAAATGAACACTATATTTGAAAAGAATTTCCAAAAAATATAATATGTCAATTTAAAATTTGAAAAGATTTGATATTAACAGCTTGATTTAAAGATCTTCAATTAGAAAAAATAAAAGCAACTAAATTAGATATATATAACCATATAGTAGTAGAAAAAGCTCCTGAAAAAATCTATGAAACTATTAGGTATGTAATAGAAGACCTATGATTTATACCAAACAAAATACAAGTTTATGAAGATAGACCAGAATATTTTGTAGAAAATAAAAATTTAATAGAAGATTTTTTATGAACAACTCTTGAAATTATGTTTGTAGAGATGATAGATAATCAAAATGAGCCAAATCTAAAAAAAATCGCCTAAGGCGATTTTTTTTAGATTAATTTTAAAACACTAAAAACTAATTTTTTTAATTTTTCAAATTCACTTATTTTTTGTTCAAATTCATTTATTTTAGAATTTATAAATTCAGAATCTTTTGATTCTTTTACTAAACTATGAACACTTTCAAAATAATCATTTAATTCAGACATAATTGAATCATAATCTTCAAATAAAGTAAAAATTCATGATAGTTCTTTAGATTTAGTAAATTTAAACATCATTAAAAATTCTTTGATAATCTTATCTAATCATTTTCTTTCAGTAATATTATCACGAACTATATTTCTAAGTAAATCAAAACGATGTTTTGAAACCATTATATGATAATATTCTTCTTCAAAAAATTGAGATATAATCATAGTTAAATTTTCATAAATACCTTTTTCTATAGGCATAGAATCTAAATTAATTCTTACAGTAATTTCATCTATTTCTTTTTCTAATTTAGAAATAAGTAATTCAATATAAGGTATAAAATAATTTTCAAGTAAATGAACTGCTCTTTTATGCTTTCTTTTATCATTAGAAGAAAATAAAGAAATTGCTTTTATAACTTTATCAATTTTTATAAAACTAAATTCAGCTCAAGATAAAAATCAATCTATATAATCTTGATCTATTCATTTTAAAGATGATCTTTTTACTATTAACTTTATGTCATCCAAAAATTCTTTTAATGCTCATAAATGATTATGCATTTTTTGAATATTAATCTTACTTTTTTTAATATTTTTTAATTCTTTACATACAGATTGTATATTTTTAACACTATAACCTGAAAAATTATTATAACTTTCATTTAATTCAGCAAATTCTCAAGAAGAAGATTCTAAATGTAGAATATATTTTTCTACTATTTTTTGCATTATCCCTTTCTGATCAATTTGAAATAGTTCTAACTTAGTTTTTCAAACAAGTTCTGCATATTGCTTTTGTAATAAAAGTATTTCTCTATTATTTAATCAATCAAATTCAGAAACTTTTAATTCAATTTCATCTGTTTCAATATTATTTGAAATAGATTCTAAATCTCAATTTCTAAAAGCTATTATATCAGGATCTTGACTTTCCTTAAATTGCTCAATTATTCAGGTATCATGAATAAAACGTTTTTCAGTTACACTTGGAGTTGTATGAGAAATTCTATGTTTTTCATTTTGCAATAACCTTAATAATAATATCTTAAATATATATATTTCCTCTGGAGTTTTTCATTCAAGATATTTTCTTATGTGTACATTTTTTCAAATAAGTAATTCAGGAAGACACTTATTTAAGTAAAAACTTTCGGCATCTTCTGGTTTTTTAAATCAATCATGTCATAATCTATATGAAAAATTTTCTATTCATTTTGCAGCATTTTCAATAGCTTCTTCAATTGTTAATCATTTAACACTTGAATCAATAAATCAAGGTAGATTTACACTTATTTTATCAACTTCACTAATATGTCATTCTGTTATTTCAGTTAAAAATGATAAAACATTAAAATCTTCTTTTCATTTTTCACCTCATATAATAAACGGTACTCATAAATATAATTTTGATTTATCTAGTTTTTCAACTAATGATATATCACCTTTTGTAAAATAAATTGTTTCTTTTCCTTTTCTATGTGTTTTATTTTTAAATTTTTTATTTTTTTCATCATACTCATAGATATCATGAATTGAACCTGAAAGTATGGCAATTTTTCTATCATCTATATTTCATTCATTTTCAACAGGAATAGATGATGAAGAAAAACGAGAAAATAAATCATCAACTAATATATCTATATCTCTTAATCTTTTTGTTTTAACTCAAATTCATTCTAGATTAACGCATTCATATAATTTTTTCTCGCCCTTTAGTAAAACAAATTTATCTAACTCTTCTGAATTTAATCATAATTCTTTTAAATGACGAATTTTTTCTGAAGATAATTTTTTTGCTAAAAATAATTTTATAATCTCTAAATATCAAATTAAATCTGATTCATGGTGAGATTTAATTTTAATTTTTTTCCATAATCAATCCTTTGAAAGAAATCATTTTTTTTCAAGTATTGCAGTTATATAAATCATATCTTTACTACAATGTCTTTTAATTCATTCTAATAACATTCTAGAATGATATACATCAAGAGGAAAATAAAGTAAATTTTTTCAAAGTTTTGTTATTTTTCAATTAGATCAAATTGCTCATAATTTACGAAGTCTATACAATGAGATTTTAAGAAGATTTTCATTAAAATTATGAAAAAATAAATTATCTCCGTTTTTTTCTGCTTCCTCTTTATAAGTTTGTATATCTATTCACTTTTCAAGCAATATAAGAATATATCTATCTAACATTTCTTTTTCAATTGGAGCTTCTGGAAAATCACGTAAATCATCAAAATTTGTCTCATTTGTTCTTATATATTCTCACTCATGTGTTCTTCATGCTCTTCAAGCTCTTTGATTTGAATTTGCTTTAGAAGTATTTTCTATTCTTAACTCACTAATTCATAAATGATTATAGCGCAAAACTTTATGAGTTCATAAATCATAAACTAAATCTACATAATCAATAGTTATACTTTCTTCTGCAACATTTGTACTAACTATAATTCTAGGTTTTCATGTAGTATTTTTTAAAAGAGCAAATTGCATTTCTTTTGGCATTTCTGCATGAAGAGGGTAAACTTCAGAGTTTTCTCACAATTTTTGTTTTAATATTTTAACATAAGTTTCAATTTCTTTTTTTCATGGAACAAAAAAAAGTATATTCTTACCTTTTCTAGATTTATTTCAATTAAACTGAGTTATAATCGCTTCAACTACATTTTCTCAAGAGTTATAATATTTTGTTACAGGAAATGTTCTTCAAGGTATTTTAACAACTGGAATATTTGAAGAAACATTTTTATAGTATTCTTGAAATATTTCAGGATTTAGTGTAGCAGACATTATAATAAGCTTAATTTTCTTATTACTTCTTGAAAGCATTGCAAGTATTTCGGTAGGAATTGAAAAATTATGAACTTCATCTAAAACTAACATATCTGGAGAAACTCAAGAAACAACTTGTCTCATAAGTTCTAATCAATCAGTATGAAAAGAAAGCGGAGATAGTCTTTTCGAACTTACTCATTGTCATGTCCTATATCAAACTCAATATCATAAAGTATATTTTGGATCACCTTCTACAGATAATAACTCATTTGCAACACGAGAAGCATTACTCATTGCAGATAAAACTCTAGGTTGACTAACAATAATTGACTTATTATCATCATAAAACATCTTAGGGATTTGAGTAGTTTTTCAACTTCAAGTTTCTCAATCAACAATAATTATTTGATTATCATTTACGGCATCTATAATTTTATCCTTTAAAAAAGTTGCTGGCAATGATGAAACAGTATCTATTATATCAATTCTATCCTCCATTGATATACTATTTCAAAACATATCAACTATTGAACCATCTTCTTTTTCTCAAGGAATAATTATGTTTGACATACTAATTATATTATAATATAAAAATATTAATTATAATATAAAATATAATAAAAATATGTCAATATTATTTTAAAAAATAAAAAGATAACTGTAGTTATCTTTTTATTTTGGGTTTTGGCTTTTTTATTGGGTTTTGGCTTTTTTATTTTGGATTCAAAAGATTTTATAAGTATCTTTTGGGTTAATTATTAAGATATCGTAGATCACAAATATATATTATTTTGTAGATGTTGGTAATTCTTTCATTTTTTCAAGTGCTTTTCTATTTTTTACAATAGATTGTTTTTCTGTATTTAATCTAGAAACCTCTTCATTATCAGTGTTAACTGCTGATTCTAAAGATGCTATTTGTTCTCTTAAAGACTTAATATGTTCTTCTTTTGATAAAATACTTTCAGCTATTATATCTTCTCTTTTAGCAAATTTTGCTATTGCTTCATCAAGTATATCTGCCATAGTTCAAACTAATCAATCTGATTTGTTAGATAAAGAATCTTGATTTTCAACAGATAAATCAACTTTAGAAAAAGTATCTTCTGATGTATTTTCATCTAATGAAAATATATCTTGAGATTCAGGTGAAACAGAGACTGATTGAGGTTCTATAGATGATGGTAAAATTTCTTCATCTGAAACTTTTTCTAAAGAAAATCATAAATTATCATCATTTACTGGTAAATCTTGTACTTCTGAAGAAATATTTTCAATAATTTCTCATGATGAAGTTACATCATCAAATGATAACATAAAATCATTAGAGTCTTGATTATCTCATAAATCTTGAGATTTTTCATTTGTTTCATCTGAAGTAGAAATATCAAAACCAGTTAAATCAGAATCAAATGAAATAAAATCAGAATCATTTGAAGAACTATTTTTATCATCTCATAGTATTTGCTCATCAAGAACGAATTCACTTCAAGCATCACTATCATCTGATAATATTAATAAATCTTCATCGTTTGTAGTTCAAGCCATTTTTAAATTGTTAATTTTAATATACAATAAAATATTATCACATTTAAAAAATAATTGCAAAAATTTGATAATTTTTAATTATTTAATATAATCCTTAAACAAAATTTAACATTTAAGTATAAAAAAATGGACTTTAGTAAAGCTTGAGAATTAATGAAACTTCAACAAGAAGCTATGAAAGTAAAAAAAGAATTAGAAAATACATATATAGAATCTGAGGTTGGTTGATTAGTTATAACTGTAAACTGAGAAATGAAAATTGAAAAAGCAGACTTTGAAACTAAAGATTTGATTCCTGGATTAAACGAAGAACAAAAAAAAGCTTTAGAAAAAGCTATTGTTGATGCAGTAAATAAATGAGTTAAAAAATCACAAGAAGTTGCAGCTGAAAAGATGCAATGAGTAATGAGCAAAATGTGAATGTGAGATATGCTTGGATGATTACCTGGTTTAAAATAAAAAAATGGCTAAAATTAGCCATTTTTTTATTTTAAAAATATTATTGAAATATATATTTTTTTTATTAAAATATAACAAATAATTTATATAAGAAAAAGTAATGAATTTTAAGAAAACGAAAATTATAAAAAAACAAAATAATTTAATAAATATAATATGAATAATATCAATTTGTGTAATTTTTATCATAGCATTGATTATGATAAAAAATATAAATATAATTAAAATAAAAATTGATGAACAAAATATATTAAAAGAAAATGAAGAAAAACAAGAGAATGAAAAAAATATACTAGAAAAAGTTTTATGATGAAAAAAAGAAACTGAAGAAAATGAAGATAGTGATAATAATTTAAATATATTATTAGTTTGAAGATGATGATGAAATCATGATGCTCCTGATTTAACAGATACTATTATTTTAACAAAAATTGATACAAAGAATAAAATAATAAGTATGTTATCAATTCCTAGAGATTTGTATGTAAGATATCCTTGAGATGAAAGTTATTATTGAAGAATAAATTGAATATATTCAAAATATATGCATCAAGAAAAATCAGAATCTTATGGTATGGAAATGCTTTCAAAGAAAATAACAGAAATAACTTGAGAAAAAATAGATAATTATATAAATATTGATTTCAATTGATTTAAAGAAATAATTGATACAATTTGATGAATAACAATAGAAGTTCCTGAAAATTTTGTAGATTATCAATATCCAGATTGAAGCTGATGATACAGAACATTGGTATTTAAAAAATGAATATGGTTATTTGATTGAGAAAATGCATTAAAATATGTTAGAAGTAGACATTCAACAAGTGATTTTGATAGATCTCTTAGACAACAAAAAGTTATAAATGCTATAAGAGAAAAACTTACTGCTTGATACTTTTTCTCTTCACCAATGAAAATAAAGGAATTATATGATGTTTTTAATAAAAATGTTAAAACTAATATTTGACTTTCAAAGATATTGAAACTTGCATACACAGTTAGTTCAAAAGAAAATTTTGAAATAAGTTCATCAAATATGAATGATAGTTGTTTTTATTATAGCACTAGTTGTGAAAAATGATGAATACTTTATGTTCCTCAAAGAGATTTATTTTGATGAATGTCTATACTACTTATAAACTGAACAGATATATCAAAATTATCAAATTATGAAGAATCTATAAAATACTCTAATATAATTTTTAATTACTCATTAATAGAAAGAGAAAAAGCAGAAGTGAATATATTTAACTCTCTAAAAGTAAATAATTTAGCTTTACCTTTAGCTAATGATTTTAAAAAATATGGTTTTATAATTCCGAGTGAAAACTCTATATGAAACACATGAGTAGAATATGAAAAAACAAAAATTTATTACAATAATATATCTAAAAATTCTGATACAATTAAAGCATTAAAAACATTTTTTAACTGAGAATTTACAGAATTAGAATCACCAAAATATTCAAGCGGAGCGAAAATAGAAGTAGTTATTTGAAAAGACTATTTGATAGAAAAAAATATTTTTAAATTTTAAAATTATAAAATGAATTTTAATAAAGAAAAATTAAAGTCAGCTTCATCACCTATTAATAATAGAAGAAATAGATTAAAAACTAATTACACTAGAAAGATATCATACTCTAACAAAAAAAATAATACAAGTATAATAAAAATAATATCTTATGTTTTAATATTTTTTATAACTCTTACTTTTTTTATTTGACTTATTTTATATACTAAATATATAAAAGAACTTCCTAAAATAGAAGAATTAGAAAATCTAGAAATTGCAGAATCATCAGTTATATATGATAAAAATTGATGAGTATTATATAAAATATTTAAAGAAAAAAGAACATATGTTTCTTTTGATGAAATAAATAAAAATATGATAAATGCAATAGTTGCATGAGAAGATAAAAGATATTGGGAAAATCCTTGAATAGATGTGATATGACTTGCTAGAGCATGAATTTATTTTGTGCTTTGAAAAAGTGACTGAACTGTAAAATGAACTTCTACTTTAACACAACAATTGATAAGAAATACTATTCTTACAAATGAAAGAAGTGTTGAAAGAAAAGTTAAAGAAATTTATTTAGCATATAAATTAACTTCTTGAGTTTCAAAGGAAAAAATTCTTGAATTATATTTAAATAAAATCTCATATTGACACAATGCTTATTGAATAGAAGAGGCAGCTAAAACTTTTTTTTCTAAAAGTGCCTCTGAGTTAAATATAGTTGAGTCTTCTATACTTGCATCTATACCAAAATGACCAACTTTTTATTCACCATATAATCACCCTGATAGATTAGTTGGTTATCCATATTTATATGAAAAAGAAGATAGTGAAAATAAAATAGAAGTCTTAAATAAATCTGAATTTGAAGAAAATAAACAAGATTTATCTGTATTAATTAATTTTATTAACAATTTAAAATGAGATTGATTAGAATCAACAGATAGATTAGTTCTTTGTAATGTAGAAAAAAAAGATTTCAAAATAAATTATTCTATTGATAATGAATGATGTCTGGTTTTAAAATACAGCGATTTATTAAATTTCTTAAATAATATAAGACTAGAATCAAACTGAAAATATATAGAATACCAAACTTGAAGAAAAGACTTTATATTGTGAAGAATGCTTGAAGATTGATATATAAATTTTGATGAATATAAAAGTGCAATAACAAGTTCTTTTGCAATAGAATTCTCTAAAGAAAAAGAAAATATAAAAGCACCTCATTTTGTATTTTATGTAAAAGAATATTTAGAAGAAAAATATGGGAAAGAGATAATATCAGTATGATGATTACATATATATACTACACTAGATCCAGATCTACAAGAAAAAGCAGAAGAACTAGTTACTAAACAAGTAAAAGCTAATAAAACTAATTTTAATGCTTGAAATGCTGCTCTAATAAGTATTGATAATAAAACTGGTGATATTCTTTCAATGGTTTGAAGTGTAGATTATTTTGATACAGAAAATAAGTGAAATGTAAA
Organism: Candidatus Altimarinota bacterium; assembly: GCA_013368515.1. Lineage (GTDB taxonomy): Bacteria > Patescibacteriota > Gracilibacteria > BD1-5 > UBA6164 > JABWCI01. The sequence continues at coordinate 88,724 of JABWCI010000003.1, forward strand.
TATTATAACATCTCCTTTACAACCTGGTTCATCATTTAAGCCATTTGTTTATTCATTATGAATATTCAATAAGGAAATATGATCAAAAACTCCTATATATGATGTACCTACTGTTTTCCCTTGAAACTATAGTCCAAAAAACTTTGATTGATGATTTATGTGAAAAATGACAATTTCATCAGCATTAAATCATTCTAGAAATATAACAGCAGTTAAAATGTTTTATATGGCTTGATGAGAAACAAATATAGTAAATTTCATGAAAAAGTTATGAGTAAATTCTCTTAAATCAAATAATACTTATGGTGCACCACTTGCATTGGGAACATGAGAAATGACACCTTTAGAACTAGCATGAGCATATAGCGTTTTTGCAAATTTATGAGAAAAAGTTGAAATTAATCCTATATTAAAAATAGTAGATGCAAGATGAAATATAGTAGAAGAGAAAAAAGATGTAAAAAAAGAAAAAGTTATTAGTGAAGCTCAAAGTTATGTTATAAACTCTATCCTTAGCGACACAAGTACTCGCCCTGATTCATGGAATTGATTCATAAGTATGAAATCAAGACCAGTAGCAGCTAAGACATGAACTTCAACAAAACAATATAGTAAAACAGAAATTTTTCCTGCAAACTTATGGACTGCTTGATATACTCCACAAATAACTACTGTTGTATGGGCATGAAACACAACTTGATGAAAATTATGAATGAAATGAGATTGATTAAACTGAGCTTGACCAATTTGGAGAGATTTTATGGAATTTGCACATAAAAATAAACCAGTTGAAAGATGGTCTATGCCCAGGTCAGTGAGTGAAATAAACATATCTGAAATAACATGACTATTACCTAATCCTGAAAATGCATTAGCTCAAAACTTACTTGTAAAATCATATTTTGTTAACAAACCAAGTAAATATGACAATAGTTTTATAACTGTTGAAGTAGATGCATTATGTAATTGAAAAGTTACGGAAAATACACCAGAGGCGGCTATAAGAAATGCAACTTTAGTAGAATTTCACTCGTTAAAACCTGAAGATCCAGCCTGGGAAATTCCAGTTCAAGAATGGGCTAGATGAGAAGATGCAAAAAAAAGATATTGAAATATATCTAACCTTATAACAACGAGAAGTGAACAAATTTGTGAAAGAACAAGTAGCAATTGAAGTATGATTATAAAATCAAATATAAAAAATAATTCTAATTATTTTATTTGAGAAAATCATATGGAAATAGCATATAGAAGTGATTCTAATATAAAATCTATAGAAATACTTATAAATTGAGCTGTAAGTCAAACTATACCTACAGAAAATAAGAAAGAATGACTATATATGTGAAGTATTTTTATACCTTGAATGTATAGAAACCAAAGTGTAGAAATAGAAATAAGAGCTATTGATGATAATTTTTACTCGGCATCTGAAAAAAATAATATAAATATATTAAATAAAGATGATATAGTTCCAGAAATAACTCTAGAAAATCCAAGTAATTGAAATATAAAAATATATGAAAGTGATTTTTTTAATCTTAAAGCAAATATTTTTGATAATTCAAAAATAGATGTAGTTATTTTTATAAATGATATAGAATATTTAAAACTATGAGATAATAGAAAAATAAATACAACTATAAACTCACAAACAAAATTAGATATATGAAATCATAATATAAAAATAGTTGCAACTGACTCTGCTTGAAATAAATCTATAAAAGAAATTTCTTTAGAAATAATGAAAAAATAATCATAGTCAAATAAAAATGAGAATAATTCTCATTTTTATTTGACTTTTATTTTATCTTAAATATCCTAAATAGTGAGAGATTAAAAATCTCAAAAATTATTACTTAATTATAATAAAATTATGGAAAATTTTGAATATCCTATGATTGCAAAAATCGATAATAAAGCACCTGAGTTTAACTTACCTGCTTACAATCCAAAGACTGATGATGAAGAAAAAATTGCATTATCTGATTTAAAAAATAAATGGGTTGTTTTATTTTACTACCCTGCTGATTTTACTTTTGTTTGTCCAACTGAACTAAAAGATATGGCAGATCAAGAAGAAAAATTTAAAGAATTAGGTGTTGAAGTTTTAGCTGCATCAACTGATACTGTTTATACACATAAAGCATGGGTAAAACATGAAAGATTAATGCATAAATTTCCATATAAAATGCTTGCTGATCACAATACTGAAATAGCAGACATTTATAATATATTGGATGAAGATACTGGTATAGCTGGAAGAGGTACTTTTATAATTGATCCAGATGGGATGATTAGAGGTATTGAAGTAACTAGTGGTCCATTAGGAAGAAATAGTGATGAATTGATTAGAAAAATCGAAGCTTTACAATTTATGAGAGCTCATCCAGGTACAGCTTGTCCAGCTAAATGGGCAGTTTGAGCAAAAACTCTTACTCCTTCTATAAAAATAGCTTGAGAAGTTGCTGAAGCATTAGAAAAATAAAAAAATAGAGATTAAAATCTCTATTTTTTTATTTTTTTTATTTCTTTTTTAAGTTCTTCAAAACTTAAAAATAATTTATTTTTTAATTCATTTACTTTTTCTGGAGCAAGATCTTTTAAAGAATCTATTTCACTTAATTTTTCATTATACAAATCTTCTAATTTTTTTTGTATAACTAAAATATATCATTTTCAATTTTGTTTTAATTCATTTATTAATTCATTTCATTTTTGTTTATATGAATCAATTATTTTTAAAACATCTTCTTTATGAGATTCAAACTTTGCTAAGTTTTCAGGTGTTAATACTTCTTTTTTTAAATCATCTAGTAAATTAGTATGAGTTTCTAAAAAATTGTCTACTAAAACTTTAAAACTTCACTCTCCTGTTTCTTTTGCTTTATTTAATTCCTTTTTTAATTGTTCTGGCTTTTTTTTATTGTACAAAGAAGCTATAAGTCACCCAGCTACATATCAAGCAGCCAATAAAAATAAATTTTTCTTAGACATAATCTTATAATTAAAAATTAAAAATAGTCCACTAGTTTTTAACACAAAATAAACTACAAAACTTTGTTAGTGTCTTTTTTATGATATAATAATTATATAAAATATTTATATATTTGCAAAAATTAATTATTAACAAAATAAAAATATGTCTTATAACAATTTTTCTGATGGTTATAGAAAAGTACTTATAAATGCAGAAAACAATGCAAAAGAGATTTGAATGAAAGAATTAACTATAGAAGATATATTTATAGAAATAGTTAAAAATTCAACTTGATGAATAAAAGAAATTTTTAGTTTATATGGTATAAATGAAAAATTAACTATTGAGATAATAAATAAATGAATCTTTAATGAAAAACTAGAAAAAAGAAGATGAGTTTATTCTGGTATGAACAGCAGACTAAAAAATGTTATATTATGAAGTGTAAAAATAGCAGCATCATATTCTAAACAAAAAGCTTCAACAGAAGATTTTCTATTATCAATTCTAAGAAATGATTCTTGGTTAAATAGTTTTCTTGACTATATAGGAATAACTCCAAAAGATATAGAAAAAAACATAATGGATTTAAATCAATTATGAACAATTGATTGAATTAAATCGAATATAGAACTTGAGGCAAATATTTGAGATTTTGAAATAAATGATGAAGAAAGTATAAATAAACTCCTTTGAGCTATAACTCAAAATTTAATGGGTTGACAAAAAGATGAATCTACTCCTTTTGATCAAAACAAAGAACAAAAAACAAATAAAGCAATTGAATCTACAACTCCTGCGTTGGATTTTTTCTCAACTGATTTAACAAAAGAAGCTAGAGAATGAAAAATAGATAAAATAATATGAAGAGATATAGAAGTAGAAAGACTTATATCTATACTTAATAGAAAAACTAAAAATAATCCGGTATTGATTTGAGAACCATGAGTTGGTAAAACTGCAATTGCAGAATGATTAGCTCTTAGAATATCCTCTGGACAAGTCCCTTTTTCTATGAAAGAAAAAAGAGTTTTATCTCTTGATATGTCTTCACTTGTAGCTGGAACAAAATACAGATGAGAATTTGAATCTAGAATAAAACAAGTAATAGATGAGGCATCTAAAGTAGAAAATGAAATAATATTATTTATTGATGAAATTCATACTATAATATGAGCATGATCTTGAGAATGATCTCTTGATGCATCAAATATACTTAAACCAGCAATGGGTAGATGAAAAATAAGAGTCATTTGAGCAACAACTCACAATGAATATAAAAAATACATAGAAAAAGACTCCGCTTTAGAAAGAAGATTTCAACCAATTGTAGTAAATGAACCTGATAAAAAAACTGCTAGTTTAATACTTGAATGACTTAAAGAATCATTTGAAAATTATCATAATTTAAATATAAGTCCAGATGCTATAGAAGAAGCTGTTGAGTTATCTATAAGATATATAACTGATAGATACTTGCCAGACAAAGCTATAGACTTAATTGATGAGGCTTGTAGTATAAAATCAATGAAATACAATTTCGATGAAAGCGAAACAAAAAAATTAAAAGAAAGGATAGCTAAAAATAATAAGATGATAGAAGAAGCTGTTATATCTCAACAATATAAAAAAGCTTATAAATTAAAAGAACTTCAAGTAGAATTAGAGAAAAAAATAGTCGAACTAAAACAAAAATTTCAAGTTCCAAAAGAAAAAAGAATGACTATTGATAGTAGTGATGTACAAAAAATACTTAGTATAGCGACTTGAATACCTGTTTCAAATTTATGAAAAGACGAAACTCAAAAACTAAAAGACTTAAGTAAAAATATAAAAAGTGAAATAATTGGTCAAGACGATGCTATAACTTCTATAATAAAATCTGTTATGAGAAGTAAAGCTGGGATTTGAAATCCAAATAGACCTCTTTGAAGTTTTCTATTCTTAGGACCAACTTGAGTAGGTAAAACTGAACTTGTAAAAGTACTTGCAAAAAATTTTTATGATGATAAAGATGCTCTTATAAAAATAGACATGAGTGAATTTTCAGACAAAACTTCTGTAAATAAACTTATATGATCAAATGCTTGATATGTATGATATGAAGAAGGTTGAATGCTTACTGAAAAAGTAAGAAAAAAACCATATAGTGTTATACTTTTTGATGAAATAGAAAAATGAGATTTTGAAGTATATAACCTACTTTTACAAATACTTGAAGAATGAGTTTTAACTGATAATAAAGGTAAAAAAGTAAATTTCAAAAATACAATAATAGTTATGACTAGTAACATAGGTCAAGAAGAATTTACAAAAAAAGCATCTACTATTTGATTTGATATAAAAGAAGATGAAGAAACAAAAGTAATGTCTGATTATAAAAAAACTGCTGAAAATATAAAAGCTAATTTAACTGATTATTTTTCTCCTGAGTTTATAAATAGAATAGATAAAATAATTGTTTTTAATCCTCTTGATAAAAACCAAATCAAAAAAATAGTAACGCTATGACTAAAAGACTTAGATACTAGACTTAAAAAAAGAAATTATACTTTAAATTATGACTTAAAAGTAGTAAATTTTATAACTAAAGCTGTTTACAATCCTGACTTTTGAGCAAGAGAAGTAAGAAGATTTATAGTTGATAACATAGAAGATTTAATTGCTGAAAAAATAATAAATAATGCAAATAGTAATAATTTTGAATTATATATAGAAAAAGATAAATTAAATATAAAATAAAAAATGAAAAAAGCTTGTCAAAAACAAGCTTTTTTTTTGATAAAAAATATTTTTTATATATAATAATTTTAATTAATTTTAAGTTATTTGTAGATGAAAAAAATCTTTTTCATATTATTTTTAATAACAAGTTTTTTTATAAGTTCAAATGATATTTACTCATTTGGAACTAATTTTTGAGAAATTTGATTTTATACTAATATAGTAGAAAATATAGATAAAGTTGAAAAAGATATATATAAGATAGATATAATATGAAATGAATGAACTAAAGATAAAATTAACAATATAATTAAAAATAACTGTTTAAATGACAATGTCTCAATAGAAGAAATTGATAGTATTGTAAATGAATGAAAAATTGATTCAATATACTGAAAAATAAGTGATTCTTGTAAAACTAGTAATTGAGAATTAACAACTGAATTTTTATTAAAATTAATAAGTGCAATTGAAGAAATAGATAGAGAATATAAAAATCAAGCAAAAGAAAAAACAAATCAAATTTTTAATATAGGTAGTACATGAATATACTCTGATTGAATTGAATGAAATAGTCCTTTTGATCTCATAGTAGATTTAAAAAATATAGATACTATAATTTTTATGGAGGATTCTGAGATATATGATTGAAATAAAGATATTGATTTAAATGCAATATTATCAGACTTAACTTATATATCTGATGAAATCAATAAATCAAGCACTATAAACACTATAATAAATACTTGAAACAATTACTCAAATGAAGAATTTAATGTATTAAATACTTATAATCAAATAAACTCACAAAATATATATAGTAGTTATATATGTAGTATAGATAGTTCAAATTCATGATTAAATTATAATAGTTTATACTTTATAAACTCTAAATATAATGTTAACAATAATTTACTCAATAATTCTTGAAGTTATGATAACTGAGATAATAGTTTAGATAATTTTGATGTTACAGATAACCCTGTTAGTGATTACAAAAAAGTAAATGATAACTGAGTCTGGCCTTGTGATTCTATATTTTGTATAGATATAGAATTCTTGATATATGAACATAATTTATTTTCTTTTTGAAGTAATAAAATTTCAATCGAATATCTAATAAAGAGATCAAACGAGCATTTGAAAAAATTTACAAATACATCACTTGTATGATCTAAGATGACAATAAATAATTTTGAATTATGATTAAAAGATCTTAATTTAGCTGACATATTTCATATTTGAATACAAGTTACAAAAAGACCTGTACCTATTTTACAATTAGAAAAAGAAAATAAAGTAGATGAAAGTATATATGAAAAAGAAAATCAACTAAAATTTTATTATGAGTCGTACTGACTAGATTATGAAAGAAGAAATGATTTATCTCTACTTAGAGATATAGAAACAGATAAACAAATTGCTTTAAATTCATCTTTATTAAATACTCAACAATATCTAAAGAAAATACCAGAATTTCAAAAATATCTTGATGATAAAACAGATAGAAAAAAGCTTATGTGAAAGATAATTGAAAATGAGACGAAAGTATGAATAATTGATGATTTTGAATACCATTTTAAAGAAATAGAATCATTTAATTGAAATATAAAAGATTATATAATTAATCTTGATAAATTAATATCTAATATGCTAAAAATTCCTTCAGATACTTGAATGAACTAATTTTAAAATAATGAAAAAACTATTTTTAACATTTTTTGTATTACTTATTTCTAGTAATCAAGTACTAGCTTCAGGATGCTTAATAAAAGATAAAAGTGCTCCTGTTTTATTGGAGTATATAAAAAATAATAGATTAGTTATTAAAAATATAACTTGAGAGTTATCAAAAAATAATAACACTAATAGTAGCTCAAAAACAGTATCGTGAAACATATGAAAAGAATATGAAAATATTAAATCAAGTTGATTAAAAATATATAATGAAATATTTAATTTTGATTCCTATTATTCATATTTCAATTATTTTGCTATATTTCCAATAAAAAATGAAGTTCCACTTGAAGTAAAAAGAGATTATAATATATTATTAAATGAATGAAATTGAATAAAGTCTTATTTAGAATCTATTCTGAAATCATGAAAATGAGATATAATTATAAATAACGCTTGTAAATGAGTTAATAATTGTAATATATGAAATGATTTAGCAGCTTGATTTGTTGTATGAAAATTGATTGCAAATAATGATGCAATAATGGATTTATACAGAAATACTGTTATATGAGAAATATATAAGAATCCTACAGAAATAACTTTGGTAAGTAACAATTTTTCACTTGAAATAGAAAAATATTATAATATAGCCTCATTTAGTAAATGTAGTGAGGAAGAATGATGATTTTTTAATAGAATTTATACAAAATGAATTTTAATAATAAATGAAAATATAAAACTTTGAAAAGATTGAATAAAAAAATGGCAAGAAGCAATAGATTTATTATTATGAAATGATACTACTAATGAAAAATATGTAGATCTAGAAAAAAGATTATTAAAGGAAGAATTATCTAAACAATGAATATATTGAGATTCTCAAACAAATATGTTGGAAGCACTTGATAAATATAATATAGAATGATGATTTTCTGAAAATAACAACTTTGTAGTAAATACTTTCAATAATACAAGAACAAAATTAGAAAAAAAATTAAAAGAGTTTAAAGAAGAAGTAATATGAGATTTCTTTGAAAAGAAAAATACTGAAAATATAAATATAAACAATATACTTGATGCTCAAAAAAATAGTATAAATACTAACGAAATAAAAGAAACAATAGATCGTGCTTTTTTGGAAATGAGTAATTTGGAATGAATATCTGAAATGAATACTACTAATATAAGAAATAGGATAATAAATGTTCATATAGACTTATCAAATTCAATAAACACTTTAGAATTAACTTGTCCTAAAGCTGTACAAGTTTGTAATGAACAAGACTATGGTAATTGAAATTGTTGAAAATGTAATTAATAATATATAAAAAATGTTAAATAAAGAAGAATTAGAAATAATGAGAGAAAATGCAAAAGTACATAAAAAAGTATTTGATGCTATAAGAGAAATTGTAAAAGAATGAACTACTGCAGTAGAAATAAATGAATTATGTGCAAAAATTGCAAAAGAACATTGAGTTTTATGTTGATTTAAATGAGTATATGACTTTCCAGATAATATATGTATAAGTGTAAATGATGTAGTTGTTCATGGTAGAGCAAGAAAATGAATAGTATTTAAAAATTGAGATTTAGTAACTTTTGATTTTTGAATCAAAGATAAAAAATATGGTATAAATACTGATGCTGCATTTTCAGTAATAATATGATGAGATGATAAAAATCCTATTTGAGCAAAACTTATAGAAGCAAATAAAAAAGCTCTTTATGCTTGAATTAAAGCAGCTAAAGTTTGAAATACAACTTGAGATATAGGTTATGCTATACAAAAAGAAATAGAAGATGCTTGATTTAAGGTAGTAAAAGATTTAACTGGTCATGCTATTTGAAAATCTCTTCATGAAAAACCATATATATATAATTATTGAACTCCTTGAACATGACCTAAACTTAAAGTTGGAATGACTCTCGCAATAGAACCTATACTTTGACAAACAAGTTGAGAAATAGAAGATGATTGAGATTGGGAAATATTTATAAAAGATGGTAGTTTATGATGCCAATATGAACATACTATCTTAATCACAGAATGAGAAGCTGAAATAATAATATAAAAAGAACTAAGTAATTTAGTTCTTTTTTTGCTTTTCTTTTTTTAAAAGTTCTTCAACTTCAGCTAAAGTATGTCATAATCTCCATTCTACTTTTTTAGGTCTTCAAATTTCACTTTTTCATTTTTCAGTATTTTTTAATTCTTCTCTTGGAAATCATCACCATCATCATGTCCATCATCCAGGTTTATCAATCATAATAAATAAATTATATAAATAATATTTGAAAAATATAACAATTTTTCACAAATATCAAAATAATATTTGAAAAAACTTTTAAATAAATATAATAGATAACATAATATTTATTATTTTAAATGCAGGAATGTTATTAAAAGAAGCTCATACAAAATTCTTAAATTATCTAGAAGTAATCAAAAATAAATCACCTAAAACAGTAGAACAATATGATAGGCATCTAAAAAAATTTAATATTTATATAGAAGAAAAATATAAAAATATAGAGATTTTTAAAGTTGAAGATATAGATTTAGATATAGCTGAATGATTTAGAAGTTATATATATGAAAAAAGAAGGAATGTATCTATAAAAACTGCTAATGCTTATATGATAACTATTAGAAGTTTTTTAAAATACTTAGAAAAAAAATGATATAAGAGTCTAAGTGCAACCGCAATAGATCTAATAAAGGCTGAAGATAGGCATGTAGAATTTTTAAATCAAGAAGAACTAGATAGGCTTTTTTCTGCACCAAATAAAGATACTATTATATGAGCTAGAGACTTAGCAATAATGGAATGTATTTATTCAACTGGACTGAGAATTTCAGAATTAACATCCTTAAATAAAAATGATATAAATTTAAAAAGAAGAGAATTTGCTGTTAGATGAAAATGAAGAAAAGTTAGAGTTGTATATTTAACAAAGCAGTCGGCAACATTGATAGAAAAATATCTAGAAAAAAGAACTGATAGTTTTTCACCTCTTTTTATAAGACATAATATGAAAAAAGATGATATAGCATCTTTAAATGATGAAAAAGTGAGACTTACGAGATTTTTTATAACAAATATGGTTAAAAAATATGCACTAAAAGCTTATATTTTAAAAGATATTTCAGCTCATACTCTTAGACATAGCTTCGCTACTACCCTACTTAGTAATTGAGCAGACTTGAGATCAATTCAAGAAATGCTTTGACATGCTAGTATAACAACTACTCAAGTTTATACTCATGTTACAAACAAAAAATTAAAAGATGTACATTCAAAATTTTTTAAATAATAAAAACTGACATAAGGTCAGTTTTTATTATTTTTAAATGAAATTCATATTATCTCTATCTATCTCAAAAATCAAATCTTTTCTTTCTATTATAAGATGATAATTTATATTTTCAGTTTTAAAATTTGTAAAATTGTTTATTACCTTTCTTTCAGGATTTACAAAGTAAAAATCATTTCATTTTTCAAGAGCATAACTTATACCAAAATCACTTGCAGTATCTCACATACCTCAAATAGTTTTATCTATAATATTTTTTTCTATAAGTAGGTTTATAAAATCTTTTTTATGATTTCTTCACCAAAGAGGTGTATAATCAGTTGATTCTAAAAAAACATTACTTCAAAATCAAAAAACATTATTAGCATAAGAGTCTCATATATTTTTTGCTATATAATCTTTTAATAAATCAAGATAAATATCAAAAACAAAATTTGGAGCACCAGAAACAAATAAAAAATTACCACCTGATAATAAAACTTCCTTTATTTTTGAAAATGAAAATCTATAAGGATTTATCTTTTCTTTAGTTTTAAAACTATATTTCATAAAATTTATATATCATTGCCAATCAACTAAATTTTTATGTTTCAATAGTAAATAAATACCGGCATTTAAATACTCAAAAAAATCTATTTCTTTATTGTAAGCTTTTTTTTCTAAAGCATTAAAAAATTCTAAATCTTTTAAAAATTCATAATAATTATCTATATCTAAATCAAGATAATTATGCTTTTTTACAAATTTAACAAATATAGTAAAGGCTTCTTTTTGTAAAACTCATCTAAAAAATGTACCATCAAGATCAGAAATAAAATAATTTCATCTATGCATAGAGTTTATTTTATTTTTATAATAATCTTGATTATAATAATCCGATCTAAAACAAATTCATAGATGTTCTAATATGTCTTTTTTATTTGTTTCATCTTTCAAAACTTCCAAAACTTTTTCTAACCTCATAGATATTTTTTAATATTAACAAATTTATTATAGATAATAAATTAAAGTTTTAAAGTTTATTTTTATTTTTTTTTATATATAATTTCAAAAATACTAATTAATTATTCAAAATGAAAATTATAGTTTGACTTTGAAATCCATGAAAAGAATACGAAAAAACAAAACATAATGTATGATTTATGTTTTTAGACTATTTTCAAAAATTAAATAAATTTAGTGATTTCACTTTTGAATCAAAATTTAAAGCAGAAATAAGCTCTGGAATATTTGATTGAGAAAAAACTCTACTTATAAAACCTCAAACTTATATGAATCTTAGTTGAGACAGTATAATTTCAATAATGAATTTTTATAAGATTGATAAAAGTGATTTTATTGTTATTTATGATGATTTAAGCATGGATTTTTCTAAATTGAGATTTAGGGATAAATGAAGCGCCGGGTGACATAATTGAATAAAAAGCATCATAAAACATCTTTGAGAAGAGTTTAAAAGAATAAAAGTTGGTATAGGTTTTGATACTAGATTTGAAGTAAGTGATTGGGTTTTATCAAAATTTAGTGAGGAAGAACTAATTGATTTAGAAAATGATGTTTTTAAAGAAATAAATAATATATTAATAAAGAATTTTTAATATGAAAAAAATATATGTAATCTGAATTTGATGAATATGAATATCAGCTATAGCAAGATATTATAAACAAAATTGATTTGAGGTTTTTTGAAGTGATATGACAGATAGTGAACTTATTTCAAATCTTAAAAACGAATGAATTGATATAGTTATATGAGAAAGATCTGAATTTATAGATAATAGTTTTGAAAAAGTTATATATACTGAAGCAATACCTAACTCTCAAAAAGAATTAATAAAATCAAAAAGTCTAAATATAGAAACTCTAACTTATCCAGAAGCTTTAGCACAAATAGCAAATGATAAGATACTTATAACTATTTCATGAACTCATTGAAAGTCAACAACTACTTCTATTTGATCTATTATATTAAAAAATAGTAATCTAAATTTCACTAGTGTTATATGAACTTTACTAAAAGAATTTAATTGAAAAAATTTTTATCATAGAGATGATAAAGAAAAAAAAGAAAAATATTTTATAATTGAAGCATGTGAATATAAAAGAAGTTTTCTAAAATATAAACCTGATATTGCCATAATTACAAATATCGAAGTTGATCATCTTGATTATTATAAAGATGAGAAAGATTATATTTTGGCATATAGACAATTAATAGACAACGTAAAAAAATGATGATACATTATATTAGATTGACAAGAAAAAAATAGTAGACAATTGGTATGAATTAGACAAGATGTAAATTTTATAGAAATTGATAAAGAATGATTTAAATATAATTGACAATATCATTTATTCCCTAGTTTGTCATTAAAAATACCATGACAACATATTGTCTATGATGCAAGATTGACATATATATTATGAGTTATATTAAATATAGACAATGAAAGTATTATTGACAGTATAGAGACATATTCTTGAGCTTGGAGAAGAATGGAAATAATATGACAAACATTAAATAATAATTTAGTAATGAGTGATTATTGACATCATCCTACTGAAATAAAATTAACACTATGAGCAATTAGAGAAAAATATAAAGATAAAAAAATATTAACTATTTTTCAACCTCATCAATATAATAGAACTATAGAATTATTAAATGATTTTAAAGATGTTTTTTTAGAAAGTGACGAGTTAATAATTCCAAACATATATGAGTCTAGAGATTCTATAGAAGATAAGAAAAAAATTAATACTGACATATTACTTGATAATATAAATCATAAAAATAAGAAAAATTGAAATTGACTAGAAAATACTTTAAAACTAATAAATGAATTTGATAATAATAATAAAGATAGTTTAATTATACTTATGTGAGCTTGAGATGTTGATAATCTAAGATACAAAATAAAAACCACTTAAGTGGTTTTTTATTTTTTAATTCAAATAAATTTATTTTCATCTTTTAATATTATTGAAAGCCATAATAGGAAAACTCTTGAAACATACATAGCAGTAAAAAGAGAAATAACTATTCATATTCAAAGCATCAATCAAAATCACTTAATCATATTAATTCAAAAAATAAATAGTATAAGTGAAACTAATAATCATGTAAAATTAGAATCCCAAATTGCTGACCAAGACTTATTAAATCCTATATCAGTAGAGTCAAGAAGGTTATTTCATTTTTTAATTTCTTCTTTTATTCTTTCAAATATGAGAATATTTGCATCTATAGCTATTCAAATAGATAAGATTAATCATGCAATAGATGCAAGAGTTAATACTAATCAAAAAAACTTAACAACAGTTAAAACTAAAATAACATACAAAATCAGCGCAATAGATGACATAAGTCATGATAATCTATAAGCATATACTAAAAATATAAATATTAGGAAAAATCAAGAAAATCATGCAATAACCAATTTTTCAAGAGAAGATTCTCATATTTTCGAATCAATAGTTCTTTCGCTTGTAAGATAAATAGGAGCTGGAACTACTCATGTATTTATATCTTGAGATAATTTAGATGCTTCTTTAGGTGTAAATTCTCAACTTATAACAGCTTTTCAACCATAAATAGTAGTGTTTACTACTGGAGCCGTAAGCATTTCTCATCATACAAATATTGCAATTTGTTGTCAAACAAGTCTTTTAGTTAAATCAGCAAAAACATCTGCTCATTCTGTATTAAAAACTAGCTCTATTTCTGGTCTTGCCGCATCATTAAATTGAACACTAGATTTTACAAAATATTTATCATCTAAAATTCTTCATTTAGAATCTATAGCAGCTGTCCAATCAGAAGGAGTCTTAGATATAAAAATATAATTTATTTTATTATCTTGACTATTTTCTAAAATTAAAAATCAATCATCTCCAGAACTAAATTTTACATTATTTATTTGTTTTTCTTTTAATTCTCATTCAAATACAAATAAATCACTTATAGATTCTGTTTCTCCTAAAACTATATTTTCATAGTTAAGAGAATATTTACTTCAAACAACACTAAATTTTTCTCAAGAATTAATTTCATCTAAAACTAAAGATGCTATTTTATTTCTTAAATCATAATCTTCTTGTGTAAAAGAACTTTTTCTTTCTTTAAATTGAATTTTAACTACTTTTCAAATTGCATCTTTTGCTTTTTCAATATTTTCACTATTTTCTAAACTATCATTTCATTTTAAAGGAATTTGTACAATAATGTGTCTTTCTCAACCATATGATGCATCATTTATTTCAGAATCATTGATTTTTAAAGCTTCAATTCTCCTATCAATTATAGATTTTAATCACTCTATTATTTCTTTTTCTTTATTTTTATCTACCTCTCAAGATTTATTTAATTCTTCTAAATCAACTTTATAATCAAGCTCAATTCATCATTGTAAATCAAGTCACAATCTATAATCTCATCATGAAAATGGTACTTTAATACCATAATTATGCCAAGGAAAAACATAAGATAATAAAAAAATACCTCAAATAAATATCAAAAATAATCTAAAAATAAGATGTCTCATAGAAAAAAACTAAAAATGTAAAAATTTTATTAATTATATATTTTTTAAATAAAAGTAAAAAAATAATAGCAAAAGCCATTATTTTTAGTTTGACATTTTATTTAATTATTGTCATTGTCTTTCTTTTTATTTGCAAGTTGTCAACAAGCCGCATCTATATCATCTCACATTGTTGCTCTAATAGTAGAAACAACTCAATAATGTTGTAATATAGTTTGAAACTTTTCTATTATAAATCTAGGTGTTGGAGAATATGTTCATCCAGTACCTTCTCAGGCATTATAAGGAATAAAATTTACATGTGCCAATTTTCACTCTAAAAGCTTTCATAACTCATGAGCTAATTTAATATTATCATTTACTCAATTTATCATTATATATTCATAAAATATTCTTTTATTAGTTTTAGCCGTATATTCATCTAAACTAGACATTAATTCAGAAAGTGGATAAGTATGATCAACAGGCATTATTTGTTTTCTTATTTCATCATTTGGTGCATGCAAACTTATAGCAAGACTAGTTTGAGGAAAGTCAGAAGTAAATTTTTTTATACCTGGAACTATTCAACAAGTTGAAACTGTAACTCTTCTATTGGCTAAATCAAATTTCTTTTGATCATTTGCTATATTTATAGTTTCTTTAACTACATCATAATTAAGCATTGGCTCACCCATACCCATATAAACTATATTTCTAAGTTTATTACCCTCATCATTTAATAATTTCGCAGCATAGTATATTTGCTCTATTACTTCATAATTTTTAAGATTTTTTAATAATCAAAGTTTTCAAGTAGCACAAAAAGTACAAGCCATAGGACAACCTGCTTGACATGAAATACAAAGAGTAACTCTACCAGTTAAATGTCTCATTATAACTGACTCAATAAACTCTCAAGTTTCGGTCTTAAAAAGTATCTTGGTAGTTTGTCAATTTGAACTTGTTTTTTGATCATCAACTGTAAGCGAATAAAAAAAACAATTTTCCTTTAATAACTCTCTTATATTTTTTGAGAGAGTATTCATATCATCAAAATTTGTTATAAAATTTTTATATATAGCATTCTCTATTTGGCTATATCTAAAAGCTTTTTCTCAATTTGCCTCCAACAATTCTTTTACTTTTTTCTCATCATGTATAGAAATTTTTTGCATTATTTATTTTATTTATTATATTTAAAGTAATTTAATTATAATTTACTTTATTTTTCTTTTTTGTAAAATGAAAAAATCAAAAATAGCAACTACGATTGCTGAAGCTATGGTGGTAATGACAGTTATAGTTATTGGTTTGACTTGAATATACAGGATATATTCTGAATCTTCTAGACTTTCAAATAGTGTGGAAATAAAAATTCAAGCAATTCAAATTGCAAGAGAATGAATAGAAGCAATAACAAATATAAGAGATACAAATTGGATTTTATACTCATCTGATAAAAATAATTGTTGGAAAACTCTAAATTATAATTCATGATGTATTTGAAATGCAAGTCCTAATAATATAGCAAATAACTGAAATTATAAAGTATATAGAAATAGTGCTAATAGATGGCAACTAGAATCTGATTGATGATTAATTTGAGATGATTTTTCTACAACTAATTACAAAGATTTTTACAAGATTTTCTTAGATCAAAATTCTCTTTATACTCATACATATACTTGAGATACTAGAACTTTAACAAATACTAAATGAGTATTTACAAGACAAATAAAAACTAGTTATGTTGATCCAGGTGATTGAAATACAAACAATTGATTACAAGTAAGAAGTATTGTTAGATGGGTTGATTCATGATGAACTAATATAAATGAAATAGTTTTAGAAACTATACTAACTAACCACAAATAAAAAAATAAATCCAAAAATGGATTTATTTTTTTATTTTAAATGTGTATCTATACTAGATTTAATAGTATCAAAAACTGATTCTATTTTATTTGATGATTTTGCAAATTCATCTCTTCATCACAATATATTATCAACTGCGTTCATAAGTTTATCATCAGAATCTCATTTTAATATTCTTGAAGGAGAAAATTCTTTAAAATCAGATATGTTTAGTCACCAATTTCTAAAATCAATTCAAGTTTCAGTTGTTAAATTATTAAAAGCTAATAAAACTGGTTCATTACCTCAATGTAATTCAATTATTCATGAAACTATTTCTCTAAGAGTTTGTGTAAGATAAATCTTTTTTAGCTTTAGATCTTCATTGGCATCATCACTAAATACTTTAGAGTTAGTAGATTTTAAGTCTTCTGTAATCTTTTGCCACATAACAGGTCAAGTATCTTTACTGACAAAACCTCATCATGTATTTTTTGCTAAATACTTTATAACTATCCTATATACATCTAATCCAGAAAGTCATTCAGCTCAACATGAATCTCACATATAATCTTCTTTAAAAGTTCATCACTCTCAAGAAATTATTCTTATCTTACTATACATAGCTCATAAAATTGGATTTTCATCTTTTTTCAAAAAAAGTACTTTATCTGTTTTTGAATACTCTCACTTATCAGTATGTAACATATTAAGAGATCTAGATAATGGCTTTCCATAATTTTTCCAAAATTTTTGTGTTTTAAGAAGTCTTTCCTTTTCACTTCATTTTTTACTTTTAGCAGAGTCATATATATCTTGAGCCTCTTTTACAATGTTAGGAAATTTATTTGGATATGCTTTTCATATTTCTTTTGATAGTTCAAGAATAGTATCATTAAATAAATTCATCTCTGGAACAGTAGAGAAAAATTTAGTCATCATTATAGGCATACCAGAACCCCATAAGTCTCTTATATTTAGATAAGTTTTTTGGTCTAATTCATAACATGCTCATGAATAAAGTAAACAAAAAAATCATTCACTCATATCTTCTATACTTCATCATCTTTCTACGGCCTTTTTAAACCATCATATTGCATTTGAAGTAGTTCATCAACTTGCTTCATCCATTCATCATTTTACCATATCAGAAGCCTTTCTTTTTTTAGATGCATCACTATAACCTTTTTCAACTTCATCTTTTATACCTCACCCCCATTTTCATTCAAATTCTTTATGTAATCTAGATCTTCTTTTAATTCAATTATAGTTTGTAAAACATTGTTTTTTTAGTAATCTATGCATTAAATATTCTTCTGAAAAAGTTATTTCAGATTCTTCACATTCTTTTTTAACATCAAGATATAATGGATCTCAAAATTTTCATCCAAATGCCTCATACCATATATATTTTCATCTAAATTCATATAATGGTCATTTTGCTGTAAGATGTCCATATTTTGAAAGCATAAACATAAGACCTGCCTCTTTTTTATACTCTGGAGTATTTTTATTTAAAAGCCATCATTTTATTCTATTAACTGCAATAGGAGAGTCAACTTTTGACAATCAATCTAAAGCTTTATCCATAGACTCTGCCTCTTCCCTTTCTACTTTGATTTGAAGTTCTGCTCTAAGCTCTTCTGGAAGAAATCATCACATAGAAAGAGCAAATCTAGCTGCCTTTAAATCATTTCATCTTTTTAAAGTATCTTCTATAGAATTAAGAAGCATCTTAGAACCAGAAATCAAGTCTAAAAATGAAGATTTATCGAATAATTTAGTAAAAAATCATGATTTAAATTTATTGTTTGAGTTAACCTCATTATTTTCAAGAGTTTTTCAAGTTTCCCAACTAGGTCTAAATCAATATTTTTCATCATCTAAAATTTGAGATTTAAATTGATTCAAATTGTAAGTAACTTTTTTTGCTCACTTAATGAACAAAATTTCTTCTTCTGATTTATCTTTATAATTTTTATCTTTTTTATCTAAACTTCATTTTTGTTTTCTTTCTCAAAATGAAACTGTAATTTTATCTCAAGAAATTTCATGTATTTTAACTATATCATCATTTTTATCAGAAATTAGATACTCTACTTTTTTGTTTGGATTTTTTTTATTTTCCTCTTTTATTGATAATTTATCATTTTCAAAAGAAAATCATTTCCATTTATCAGATTTTTTTTCAAAATCACTTAATAACTCTCAAAAATCTTTTATTTTTTTAACTCTTTTTGTTTTTAATCTAGAAAAAGTTTCATAAAATTCATCATAACTAAATACAACATCTTGTCATAAAGTTTTGACTGAAATTTCTCAATCTGAAATTTCTCAATCTGGAACTCATATTATCTCATGAATTCATCAGTCTTTAGCTTGTAACAAAACTCATTTTCAAAGTTTTAAATCTTTTCAATCAGGATCTATATCATCAAGTTTAGATAATAAAGTTTCAAAATTTAAAAAATCTAATAATTGTTCATCTGAAAAATCTCAAGAATTTACAATCTTTTCAATAGAGTTCATTTTTTCTCTATCTAAATTAGTCAATTTTCATTCACTTTGAAGTTTCTTAAACTTATCTAGTTCTTTTTGTTTAGATTCAATAAACTTTTTTGAATAATTTTTTCTATTTTCATCATTATTTAAATCCTCTTTAGAATAAGAGAAAAGTTCATTAGTAGTAATCTCTCAAGTTTTAACTTTATCCTTTAAGTCATTTTCACTATGAAAAACAATGTTAATATTTTTCTTTAAAGATAAATTTAAAAAATCAAAATAATCTATTTCTTTTTCTGTATTAGAAGAGAAAGAAATTATATTGTTAGATCAAACTTCAAAAAACTTTAAAATCTTTTTATCATCATCAAAATCTTTTACCTTTAAAAAAGTATTTTTAGTATTTCATTTTTCATCTTTTATTATTATCTCTACAAAATTGCCCTTAGAAAATTTTTCTATATCTTTTATTTTTAAATTTTTACTATTTTCCTCTAATTTTTTCTTTAAAATTTCTAAAGTTTGAGGTCAAGTATTTTTTTTATTTATAATATCTTCTCTAATAATAGATTTAAAATCATCTTCCAAATTTTTAAATCAAATTTCTTTTCAGATTTTCAAAATACTATCATCATCTAAATTAAGAGTTTTTATATCAATAATAACATCTTCTAAGTTAGTAGATGATACTATATTGTTAAAATTATCTTCTCATAATTGATTTTTTAATTCTTCACCAAATAAATCTAGTATTATATATTTTTTAATTTTATCAGCATCACTTTGTGAATAATATCAAATTTTAACTAGTAATCATAAACTAGTAGTAGGTATAAAATCTAAAACAAGTTGTTTTTTCTCTAAAGATGTGAAAAAATTAGTTGAAAAAATATCTACTATTTCTGTATCAACTATTTTTCATTCATAGATATTTAATAAAATAGTTTTTACTTCATCTAGCATATTATAAGGAATCAATTTTTGAAGTCTAGTACTTATATCATTACCTGAAAAATTTAAAAAAGATATATCTAGGTCTTTCTTTTTAAAATTTCAAACCTTTTTTAATAAAGTTTTTATTTTTAAATCTGATTTTATATTTATTAATAAATCTTTTTGATCCAATTTATTTATTTCCTTTTCAATTTCTTTAATATCTTTATCTGAAACATCATAATTTTTATAAATAATAGATTTTAATATATTTCTAGAGTTATTTATTTGAAAAAAGTAACTTGAAAATTTTCTTTTTAAATCAAAAATAGTTATCTTAGAAAAATCAAAATCTTTTAGCTCTTCTATATCAGTATTTGCTATAAAATCACTCATTACTTTTTTTAATTCTGAAGACTCATCTATAGAGTCTATTTTATAAACCTCATCCAAAATAACTACATTTCTTGAATCAATAGTTTTTTTAGAAAATTCCTTTAAAAAAAGTTCTTTTGAAGTTTGATTCTTTTTAGTATTTTTCTCTACTCAATTATCATTTCATGAACTTATATTTAAATCAGACATAAATTTAATTTAAAAAATATTTTATTTATTATAGCATAAAAATATGATTTTGTAAAAAATAAAAAAGTAAAATTTATTTTCATAAATTTTACTTTTTTATTTTTTATCTAATTACTAAAATTTTCCCATTTAGTAACTCTATTATCAACTTCAAAATACTCATATCTAAGCCAATCTTTCATTATATCACTATCACTTGATATTTCTTGAACAATACCATTTTGTAAAAAGTCTTCTATTGTCATATTTTCGTCTATACTCGTATCAAATATATCTACTCCATATTTTGTTTTTAAAACACTATTCAAAAACATAAGTCTTTTATGACATATATAAGTTGGACTAGCACAATGATTCCTTAATTCTCAAATAGTTTCAACTTTTGAACTTGTTCAAGCATAAGCCAATCTTTTATACTCAATCCATATAAATGGATTATCATATTTCATTGATTCTCAAAGATGTTTTTGTTTTAATTGTAATAAAGTGATTTTTCTAGATAAATCTGAATTATCAACATTATTAGAACTTTTTAATTCTTCTTTTAATAATTGTATTTGATTTTCTAAATTCATATATTCATGATATTGCTCAACAAGAGTAGAGATTTTTCAAGGAGATAATTCAAAATCAATTAATTGCTTATTTCCCATCTCAATAAATAATTTGCTAGAATCAGATTCAATCAAATCAAAATCTATTTTTCTAGTAGAAATAAAAGTAATATATGATTTTTCTTGACTATATTTTCACAAAGTTAAGCTTCCATGTACATAATCAAACTCTCTATTTCAAACTATTCATTTTGCTCTTATTATAGTTTTATTGTTATCTAATATATTTTTTAATTGCTCTAAATCTATACTTATTTCTCTTGAAATAGTAAAAACTGGAGCTTTATTTGAATGATTTTTATTTGTATTTCACATCAAAAAATAAGATCACTCTTTATTAGCTTGAGTTCATAATACTTGAAAAACTTTTTTCTTAGAGTCATGTCTAGCAGTTAATATAGACTGAGATATACCTCTAAAAATATCTTCTGTTTCATGAGAATATTCTTGATTATCAGAAACTAAAGGTATATCTATAGTTTTTATTCATGGATTCACTTCATCAAGCCATTTTTGAAAATCTAAAACAGCATCTTTATCTCAATTATTCCATGTCAATCATACTATATCTGCAACTCTAATTTGATTTTTTATAACTTGATTTTCAATATTATCACGAAGTCTATGATGTTCTACATCTCATAAAAATATAGTAGAAACATCATATCATAAATCAGTCAGAACTTTTTTTATACTTGTTCATTCTGCTATTCAACTTGGTTCTATGATAATATTTTTTGTTTTTCATTTTAATTTAATTAAAGCTTCTCTTAGGGATTTTATATCTTCGCAACAAACACATCATTCTTGCAATGCAACTATCTCATTTCATTTAATTCTTTTAGAATCTATATTTATAGCTCAAACATCGTTTATAATCAATATAGTATCATCTGGATAGTGTGGTAATAATCTCTTAACCAAACTTGTTTTTCAAGATCAAAGTGGTCATAAAACAAGTGTTACTTTTGTATTATTTTCTAAAGATTCTTTTTGTAATGATAAAAACATTTTTTTATTAAAATATATTAATTTTTAAAATAATCTATAAATTATTGAAACTAAGTATCAATAATTTATAGATTATAATTATATTATTATTTTGTCAATATAAATAAATAATATAATAAAAAAGCAAAATTACTTTAAAAAATTTTGCTTTTTTTCATCCATTTTTTTTATTCTTTCTATTATTCTACTATTAGATGAGTTTTTAAATTTCAATATATTACTAACTATATTTTCAATGACATCATCAAGTTGTTTTGATTTTGATAAAAATAACTGTTTTTTAGAATCTAAATCATAGATTTCGCTATCAAATTCCATTCAATCAATTAGATTGTATCAATCAAATTCATTTTTTATAGATGATAAATCTTCTTTATCTATATATTTATTTGGTATAATAATTATTTCTTCTTTTGAAAATCATATCAACTCCAATCAATTTAAAATCTGTTTAGCAACTTTTATATTTTTAAAATTTGCATCTGTGATAACAAAAATCAAATCAAAACTCATAACAGTAGCACGAGATATCATCTCTACTCAGGCAGCTAAATCAGCTATCAAAAATTGGTCATTTTTAAGATTTATATGATTCATAAAAACTTTGGACATTTCATAATAATCACACATACTTTCTATTCCCCTTTTTTCGTCTTCTATAAAACCTAAACTCATAAGTTTTATATTTTCACTAGAAATACTGTATTTATTTATAAAATCACTTTCATAATCATAAAATCAATCTGTATTTGTTGGTAAATATACTCTATTTTCCCAATCAGACATTTTTGTGCTTCATGTATAATTCATTACTTCTTCTTTTTTTGTTCAAAAAGTAATCAGTTGCTCTATATTTTCAAATCATAAAGAAGTAGCTAAATTTACATTTGAATCTAAATCCAAAGCCAATGTTTTATATTTTTTAGAAATCCTATCTATAACAAGAGAACTAATAGTTGTTTTTCATGCTCATCATTTTCAAGCAAAAGCTATTTTCATATTTAATAATTTTTAAATTTTAATGACATTTTTTATCTCATTTTAAAATATCAAGTTTTTGTAATCTAGAAAGTACCTCATTTTTATCAGTTTTTAGATTTAATATATTGTTTTTTAAATCTAAAAAACTTTTTTGTAAATCAGAGCTCATATTGTCAAAATCTATATTTCAAGTTATATCCATTTTCATTATTTCTTTAGAAAAAGGGATAACTCAAATTATATTTATATCATCTAAAAACTCTTTTTTTATAAAATCTACATCTTCTTTATTTCTTATTTTATTCAAAACAAAATAAACATTTTTATAATCTATAAATTTTAAAGTTTTATATATATCTTTTGCTACATCCAAATTTTTTGAATTTGGTTCAAGTGGAATAATTACATTATCAATACTTGCAATAATTCATTTTCAAGCTACTTCACTTCATGCTGCAAAATCTATCCAAACTATTTCATCATCATTTTCAACAAGATTTGCTAAATAAACCTTTATTGTTTCATTGTAAGGACACATTCAAGTAACTCAGACTCTAGCTACTCTTGGTGCTCAAAGCTGAATTAAATTTGTATTTCAATCACTATAAATAACTTTTTTTAATATCTCGTCTTGTAAATCAGTCGAAAAAGCTCATTTTCAATCTTTTGGGAAATATTTTCTTTCATATTCATCACTTGAAACTCAACTTGCTAAAAAAATATCTTTTTTAAGATCTCACAATTCATATATGTCATTATTTTCTTGAAATCATAGATAATCTATCAAATTTTTATTCGAGTCAGCATCTATAGCAATAACTTTTTTCTCTTTTGATAAAAGTTTAATCATACAAACACTCAATGTAGTTTTTCATGCTCATCATTTTCAAATTATGGCAATTTTCATTTTTATTTCTTAGTAGATAAAATAAAAGAGTTTATTATGTTATTTTTTGGATGAACTATAAGTTTCATATCAAAAAAATTTTTTAATAATTCTAAATCTATTTTTTTATATAACAATTGTCTATATCAATCACTAGTTCTAGTTAAGATAAATTTAAAGTTTATTTTTACTATATTTGATAATATTCTCTCACAATCATCACTCAAAAAAACTAAACTAGCAATATAACATAAATCATAATTATCTTTATCTTCATAATAAATAGCATCAGATAAAGAAATATCTATATAATCTTGTAAACCAAGGGAAATAATAAGTTTTTTTGATATATCAACTGCTTCAGGATCAATATCAATTATTTTTGATTTTATTTTGTATTTTTTTGCTAATATTATTGATGTAAGAGGCAAAGGTCATCATCAAATAAATAATATATTTTTTATATCTCAAAAAAAACTAATATTTAAATATTCTAAATTTGTTAAATCAAGATAATTTTGATAATATATAAAGTTTAAAAGTTCAAGTTCACTATTATCTGATAAAATTATTTTTTTAGCATAATATTTTTCCATTTCATATTCTCAAATACTACAAAATTTATTTATAGCATAAACTTTTTCTCAAAGTTCAGGCTCTCATTGAGTTTGCATAGCATATTTACACAAACTAGAAAATATATCATTTGTTTCATCTCAAGGGGAAAAATCATCCAATTTCTTCAATCTAGTATAAAAATAATCTATCATAAATGATTATAAAAAGTATAAGTTTTTTGATAGTATTAAAAAACTTATATATGTCAAACTATTTTTATACATATAAAATAAATTTGAATTATAATTATAAAAAAATATAATGTTTTATATAAAAATAATTAAAAAAATAAAAAATGAATGAACATATAAATGATGCATGGAAAGAATTTTGAAATATAGAAATAACTCATTCTATTATTCATTATTTGTTTGCAATAGACTTTTTAGTAAAAAATAAATGATATTGTAGAGCTGTTGATATAGTAAATAACTTATGAATAACTGCTTGAAGTTGCAGTATATCTATAAAAAATCTGATTAAAAAAGACTTGATTATAGAAGATGAAAACAAATTTATAAAGTTATCAGATAAATGAGAATACATAACAAAGAAAGCAATATATAAAAGAAATATATTAAATGATTTTTTCATATCTATATGATTGAATAAAGATACAGCTCAAAGTGAAGCTTGTAAAATAGAACATTTATTACTTGATGAAGTTGTAGAAAAAATAAAAGATTTTAGAAAATAATATTAAAAACCAATGCTTATTTTGTGAATAATTACTGCAATTATTATATTTTCAATAGTAGTTTTAGTACATGAATGGTGACATTTTGCTGCAGCTAGAAAATTTGGAGTTAGAGTTGAAGAGTTTTGACTTTGAATTCCTCCTCGTGCTAGAAAACTATTTACTGATAAAAAATGAACTCTTTTTAGTTTAAACTGGTTACCACTTGGATGATTTGTAAAGTTAACTTGAGAAACACCTCATACTTTTTTGGTTTTTGATGAAAATAAAAAATTGTACAATAATCTAGATTTAGAAAAAGCTCTAAAAGAAAAAAAGGACATATTTTACAAATCAGGAGAAAAAATTTGAACTCAAGAAAAGCAAGAAATAAACAGACTACTAAATGAAAATAATGCTAGTTATAATCTAGCAAATAAATCAAGTATAGAGCAAGCAATTATAATATTGGCTTGAATTTTTATGAACTTTGTTTTAGCTTTTTTTATATTTTTTATACTTTTTTTGATTTGAATAAAACCAATTTGAATAAATACAAAAATAGAAACTAATCTAGAATTAAAAACTATACCTACTTTAGAACAAGCTATAGATTCTGGGCTTATCATAAAAAATCCTTGAATTATTTTATCACCTGTAGCTTGAAGTACAGCAGAAAAAAGTTGAATTAAAAACTGAGATATATTATATGAAATAGCAACATGTAATTCTAAAATGCTTGATTTTGTATTTTGTGAATGAAAAGAAGAAGCTGTTTATCATAATATAAAATCTAATGATGACATAATAAAAATAATATCTGAAAATGCCTGAAAAGATATAGCTTTTTATGTAAATGCTTGATTTATAGAAAATGAATGAATAAAATGATATTCTTGATGAAGTTTTATAAAAGTAAGTGTTCCTTCAGAATGAAAAATATGAGTTTATCTTTGAGAAAATTTAGAAATAAATGAAGAATACATTATAAAATATAATTTAATAGGTTCTTTAAAATATGCTTTTTTAGAAACAAAAAATCATATACTTCTTACTTTTAAATGAATATGAATTTTAGTTAAAAAAATATTTAATCCTGAAACTCCAATAGAAAGACAAGAAGCAATAGAAAGCTTAAGTTGACCTATATGAATAGTTGATTTTATAAATAAATCTTTAAGTGCTTGACTTATATTCTTGATAGTTATTTGAGCAATTATATCTATAAATTTATGAGTATTTAATTTATTACCAATCCCTGCTTTAGATTGATGAAGATTTATATTTATAACTATAAATTGATTATTGAGAAAAATTTTTGGTAAGAAAATAATCAGCGGTAAAACAGAGGCAGTAATTCATTTTAGTTTTTTTGTTTTACTTATAATTTTAAGTATATTTATAGCTTATAATGATATAAATAAAATAATAGCAAATTAGTTGCTTTAATTAAAATAATATAATACAATTAGATAAAATATTAATATTTTCTAATTAATAAAAATGAATTCTATTTTGATTGAAAATGCTAAAAAGTATGTAAATAAATTACTAATGCCATTAGAAAATCACTATTATCATAGTTATGAACACTCTATAGATGTAATGACAAGAGCAGTTTATTTGGCTGAAAAAGAATGATTGAGTTTTGATGAAGTAGAAATGCTATGATTAGCAGCATTGTTTCATGATACATGATTTGTTATACAATATGATAAAAATGAACCAATTTGAGCAAAAATAGCTAGAAATTATTTAAAATGAATACTATATCCTGATAATAAAATTGATTTAATAGAGAAAATAATATTGGCTACTGATCCAGCATATAAAGAACCTAAAAATCAATATGAAGCTATAATAAAAGATGCAGATATGGATAATTTATGAAGAGATGATTTCTTAAAAAAGAACAATGATATAAAAAAAGAATTGGAAATTGTAAAGAAAATTAAAATTAAAGATCCTGAATGGAGACATGCATCAGTTGAATTACTTAAAGAATTTAAATATAAAACTTTGTCTCAAAAACTCGAAAGAGACAAAAAGAAAGTAGAAAACTTAAAAAAAATGATACATGAGTTAGAAGAAGACTGAATTTTATAGTCTTCTTTTTATTTGCTTTTTTACAAAAAAAAACTAATATTTTGCCTGATTTTTTATAAAAATAATAAAAAAATAATGTTTGATTTTAAATTTAATCTAGAAAACACAGATTGATTTGCAAGAGCTTGAGAATTTTTTACTGAACATGGTAGCTTTAAAACTCCTGTTTTTATGCCTGTTTGAACAAAAACAAGTGTAAAATGAATTCACAAAGAAGAACTTGATGAAATGTGAGCAGAAATTATTTTAAACAATACTTATCACCTATTTCTGAGACCTGGAGACTTAACTCTAAAAGAATTTTGATGAGCTCATAAATTTCAAAACTATAACAAACCAATTCTTACTGATTCTGGTTGATTTCAAGTATTTTCACTTTGAAATCTAAGACCAACTACTGGACTAAAACCATGAGAAAAAAAACAATCTCTTGTTAAGATAACTGAAGAATGAGTACATTTTAGAAGTTTTATTGATGGAAGTAAACACTATTTTGATGCAGAAAACGTAATGGACATTCAAAGTAATATTTGAGCAGATATTATAATGGCTTTTGATGAATGTGCACCTGGAAAATCGAATAAAGAATATGCAAGAAAAGCAATGGAAAGAACTCATAGATGGGCTGTTAGATGTGTAAATAGATGGAAAGAAAATAATGAAAAAAGAAGAGCGGAGTGAACTTATGAACAAGCACTTTTCCCTATTGTTCAATGAGTAAATTATGCAGATTTAAGAACTGAGAGTGCAAAATTTATGGCTTCACTTGATACTCCTTGAGTTGCTATTTGAGGATTATCAGTTTGAGAACCAAAACTTGATATGTATAAAACACTAGATGTTGTTAAAAATTTCCTACCAACTAATAAACCAAGATATCTTATGTGAGTAGGTACTCCTGAAGATTTGGTAGAATGAATTTATAGAGGTATGGATATGTTTGATTGTGTTTTACCTACAAGACTTGGTAGGCATTGAGTAGC
Organism: Candidatus Altimarinota bacterium; assembly: GCA_013368515.1. Taxonomy (GTDB): domain Bacteria; phylum Patescibacteriota; class Gracilibacteria; order BD1-5; family UBA6164; genus JABWCI01. The sequence goes on from JABWCI010000003.1 coordinate 117,701, forward strand.
ATTTACTTATACTTGAAACTTAAAAATAACAAATCTAAAATTTAGACTAGATAAAACTCCTCTCGATTCTGATTGCTTATGTAAAGTTTGTAAAAATTATAGTAAGTGATATCTAAGACACCTTATTCAAGAAGATGAAATGCTTGGTATGCAATTACTTAGTTATCATAACCTGCATTTCCTAATTCATTTGGCTAAAAATGCAAGGACAGCAATACTAGAAAATAAATATGAAGAATTTAGAAATAAATTTTGGGAAAGATATCCAAAGGATGTATTAAAAAAATAAATAAAAGCTTTGCCTTTTGTTTATTTTTTTATATAATCACTATAGTTTATATAGTAATAAAAATATAATATGTTTTCTTGAATTATAGAAAATAAGGCACGTATTTTAGATATAGATAATGGAAATTTTACTGTTGAAAATATATTTAAAACTCCGTTAAAACAAGGTATAAGTGTGGCTCATGACTGAGCATGTATGACTATCATAGATAGTGATGAAAAAAAATATAGTTTCTTTGTAATGCAAGAATCTATTAAAAAAACTAACTTTAAAACAAAACAAATTTGAGATTTTTTCAATGTAGAGTGAAGCTTAAAACTGAGTGATACTATGGATTGACACTTTGTTTCTGGTCATGTAGATACTACTTGAATTGTTGAAAAAATAATTGAAAATGATGATGGTTCAAAATATTATTTTGTTAAATATGATACAAAATACAATAATTTAGTGATAGAAAAATGAAGTATTACTATAAATTGAGTTAGTTTAACAGTTGTAGAAGATGCAAAAGATTATTTAAGTGTTTCTATTATTCCACATACTCAAACTATAACTAATATATGACTTTTAAAAGTTTGAGATACAGTTAATTTAGAATTTGATATTCTATGAAAATATATAAATAAATTACAATCTAATAAATAAAAATATGTCTAATTATAAAATGCAACTTTGAGATTATTCAAAACTTGATAAAAATATAAAAATTGTTTTTGTAACTGCTGAATTTAACAGAGATTTTACAAAAGCACTAGAAGATGTAAATGAAAAATTATTAAAAGATAATTGATTTAATAATGTAGAAAAATTTCTAGTTCCTTGAGCATATGAAATACCTGCTTTTGTAAAACTAGTAAAGCAAAAATTAAATCCTGATTTAGTTATATGTTTTTGAGTAGTTATTAGATGAGAAACTACTCATTATGAAATGGTAGCAGGAGAATCTGCAAGATGAATTATGAACATAAGTATAGAAGATAATACTTCTACAGCATATATAAATGGTATTTTAACATGTGAAAATGAAGAACAAGTAAAAGCTAGAATAAGCTCTACTTATGCATTATCATGATTAAATTTACTAAGTGAAAGAAAAAAAATAAGTTAAAGTTTATTTCATAATTTATAAATTATGATACAAAAAATAAGGTGAGTTGTAATAAAATGAAACCAAATAGGTAGAACTATAGGATTTCCTACTGCAAATATAAACCTAGAAAAAGATTTAATTTCAGATTGAACATATAAAATAAATATAATTATTGAGTGAAAAATTTATGCTGGAGCTTGAAGTGCAAACAATACAAAAGCCTTATTCGAAAGTTTTATTTTTGATTTTAACGAAAGTATTTACGATAAAGAAATAGAGGTAATTATACTTGAAAAAATAAGAGAAAATAGAACTTTTACAAATTTTGAAGAATTAAAAAATCAAATAAAATCTGATATAAAAGAAATAAAGGAAAAAAATAATTATGTACTTACATTTGGAACTTTTGATTTAGTTCATGAATGACATAAATATTTTTTAAATGAAGCAAAAAAATATTGAAATATACTTGTAACAATTTTAGCTACGGATAAAAATATAGAAAAATTTAAAGGTAAAAAACCACTTTATACTATAGAAGAAAGAATTTCTCATATAAAAGAATTAAGAATTTCTGATATAGTATCAACTTGAGATGAAGAAGATCCTTTAAAGTGGATAGATATGTATATGCCTAGTGTTATTTGTCTTGGTTATGATCAAAAATGATTTAGTAATGATTTAGAAAATTACTTAAAAGAAAATAATTTAGATATAGAAATAATTAGAATAGAACCATATAAAGAAGATATTTATAAATCTAGTTTATTAAAAGAGAAAATAATAAAATAAAAAACTCTGGGAAATCCCAGAGTTTTTTATTTTATTTTAAAAAGTGCTTTATATGACATTCATATTACATTATCCAAAGATTGCATAGTTTTTGGATTTTTTTCAAAATAATTTTTATAAGGTAATAAATAGTTAAAATCATTATCATTTATTTTATCACCATCTAATAAATCATTTATATAACTTACACAAAAAGTTCTTTTCTTATATCTAGATATCTTATTATCATTTTCATCATATGAATCATAATTTATTCAAGATATATTCATATATTGAATAATATCATTATTTTTATCATATAAATCAATAGCTAATCTTAAACAAACACTATCTGTTTCAATTAATTCAAGAGAATCATTATTAAATGTTTTTAATAAATTTTCATATCTTTTTGTTAAATCATGAGTATCAGATTGATCAATAGTTGCAGCATTTAAATCTACAAGTAGATATTTTAATCACAATTTTTTTAATCTATCTATAGTTATATTTGAATCATTATCATATATATAATCATCAAAAGAAAAAATCAAACTATCTTCAAAAAGTCTATTATTATTTTCACTAATATAATATTTTAAAAAAGTTCAAACTCTATATATTTTTTCTTTATTAAGATAATTTTTATCAGGATTTTGTATAGATTTATATAGATTTTGTATAGATTTTTTCGCTTTTAGTTCATATTTTTCATCATTTTGTAATTGTTTTAATATATCTATAATTTGAGATATATTTTCAAATTTTACAGTTGAAATAAGCAAATATAATTCCTCATCTATATTATCTTTTAAAAATTCTTCTCTTTTTGATTCATCTATATTTAATGTAAAAAGTAAATTTTTATAATCATCATGATATGCAAAAATTGCTTCGGCTTGGCTCAATTGTCAAACTTTGAATTCAGTATATCAAGCTGATTTTAAATTTGAAAATGTATATGGAAACAAACTATTTAAAAAATAAATCAGCACTAAAAGTAAAAATGAGATTGTTCCAATAACTTTATACATATATTTTTTCTCATCTATATCATGATTATAACTAGTTATAAAAAATGCTCATAATCAAATCATTAACAAAAATGAAAAATACATAGTTATACCATACCACACTATTCAAAATGCAGATATTAACCATAAAAAAGTATATACTGATGCAAAAATTAAATTTAATTTAAATATATAATTTAATTTTCATTCTTTTAAAGTAAAAAGTAAATAAATAGTTGGAATAATAAATGATCAAAATATAAAAATATAACCTAAAGGTAGATTAATTTTTGCAAAGAAATCTACTATTTTTCATTTTATAGTTCTAGTTTCATTCCATATTTCATTTATAATATTTAATTCTTCTTGAGAAGAATCATTTTTAATTAGTAATTGATTTAAAGTTACAATATCTCCTACATTAAAAAATGAAGTATTATTATAAATTTGATTTAATTTTTTAATATATAAATAATCTTCTTCCTCTAATGGGATAGTTATAAATGTAAAATCTTTTCATAATGATGGGTCTAAAACTTTTTCTTTTAATTCTAAGTAAAAATTAGTATTAACAACTTCTTTTAGTTCTAAAAAATCTTTTTCTAATAATTCATTATAATAACTATCAAAATTCTTATTTAATAAATCTATATTTTTTTGATAAATTAAATTATAATTTTCTTGAGTTTTTATATTTGATTTTTCAATTTGAGAATTTGTATATTCTAAAGCTAGATTATTTAAATATTCTCTAGTCTTTCATTTTATTTCTTCTACATTTAATCAAGTATATATAACACTATCATCTATATATTTTCCAATATCTATATCATATATATTTTCATAATTTTTTGTTTTTTTAAAAACATAGTCATTTGAAGTAAAAACATTGTTTAAACTTCAAGTAGAAACAGAAGAATATAATGAGTTATCAATATGCTTTTTATTTGTTTCAAAATAAAATAAAAATTGAGCTATAGACAATCATACAAAAAACAATGCATAATATTTTTTTCTATATGGTAAAAATATAAAAATAAGTGGTAACAAAGCTAAAAATAAAAATCAAATATCAGTATACTCTCATTTTTGATTAACTTGCATAGTCAAATTCCAAGGCATATAAACAAAATCATTTATACCCTTTTCATATCAAAAATACCTTAAAAAATCTTCATTTGTAGTTATAGAGTTTTCTTTTTTTCTTTCAATAGATTTTTCTTGTCATATTTGAACTAATTCTTCACTAGTATGTATTTTTTTATAATCAACTCTGAACTCATCTGTTTTACCTCAGATAATAGAAAATATACTTAAATTGGGATATGATTCTCATATATTTTTTCAAAACCAAGGCAATAAAACTAAAAATAACCCTAATACAAAAACTAAAAATTCTTTTAAAAATTGTAAAAAATCTTTTTTATATTTTATAAAAACATAAGAAAATAATATAAGTCATACGACTATACTAGACAATCAAAAACTAGTTTCAAATCAAGAAATAGCATTTGGATTTATAACTACATTCATCATTTTCCATAGATTTGCTATAGTAAACAATCAAAAGAAAATAGATAGATAAGCTAAAAAACCTATTATTCATACTCTAGCAAAAGATATAACTCAAACTATAGCTATAATAAGTAAAAGTGCTGTAAATTTTATACTAAAAGCAAATCAAGCTATTAATCATATGATAAATATATATAAGATAGAAGGGGTTTTTTCTTTTATAAATAATAAAAAATATTTAAATAAGAAAAATAATAAGATTACACTTATAAAAAATAAACCTTCATCAACTTTTAAATCTTTTGTAGTTTGAAATCAAACCATTGGCAAAGATATAAAAATAGTTGATAAAATAACTGGAATATTAATTATAGTATCTTTTTTATGAGAAACTGATTTTATAAGATTTGAAAATACTAATAAAAGTACTATATAAGTTAAAAATAATCCTGAAATATTTAAGAAAAAAGCAAAAACTGGTGAACCAAACATATAACCTATACCTGTAAAAGTTTGCCAACTATACATAGCTCAAAGAGAAAGTAAGTTTCAAGCTTCTGCCATAAGATGAGGATAATTCATATATACTCATAGATCATCCCATCATATTGGGAAAGGTCTAACTATAGATATAAGTCAAACTCATAGAACTATAAAAGAAAAAATAGTAAAAAACTCTACACTTAAAAGATTTAAATATGATCATTTTTTTATATCAAATTCATATTTTAATTCTCATAAATCTCTAAAAATAATAAATAATTGTTTATAAGAAAAAGCTAAAAATCAAATTAATATACCAAAAACTATAAATAAATTATAAAATCAAAGCACTCAAAAAACAACTAAAATTGATATAAAAGATATAAATCAAACTACTAGTTCCAACATCCAAAAAACTCATTTTCAAAAGTCATCTTTATTTGGTAATCTTTCAAGAATTTTTTTACCAAATGATGTAGATATAAAAAATATAATTATAGGTAAAATACTATAAATTATAATCTTGAAAAATAAATGAAATCAGTTTAAAAAACTATTTCAAAAACCAGTTAAATTAAAATAATATATACATAGAATAAATAGATTTAGTAAAAAAAACCATATGATAGATTTTAAAGATATAGAAAATTTTTCTCTAGAATAATCAAGTTGAAAATATTTATATATCGCATAAATAATTGCTACCACTATAAAGTATGAAAGATATCCATCAAAATTTGATGTATGTCATGGAAATACAAAATAATAATTAAATAGAATAAAAAAAGAAAACAAAAGTAATGCGAAAACTTTCAATAAATAACTAAGCATTTTTTATAAGATTAAAAAATATTTAAATATAGTAGTTATACTTTAAAGTCTTTTTAGTATAATTATTATGATTTTAATTCTAAAAATATATAAAACAAGAAAAAGTTTTGATTTTATGTTAAAAACCATTATATTATATATAATCACTATACATTATATAGTGAAATATAAATTAATATTTAAAAATAATATATGAATTATTTTGAAAAAAGTTTAGAATTACATGAAAAACTAAAATGAAAAATCGATTTCAATTCAAAAGTTACTATTGATAGCAAAGAATTGCTTTCTACTGCTTATAGTCCATGAGTAGCTGAACCTTGTAGAGATATACAAAAAGATAGCGAAAATGCATATAAATATACAATAAAATCAAATACTGTAGCTGTGATAAGTGACTGAAGTGCAGTTTTATGACTTTGAAATATTGGTGGACTAGCATGATTACCAGTTATGGAATGAAAATGTGTACTATTTAAAGAGTTTGCATGAGTAAATGCATTTCCTATAGTTCTTGATACTCAAGATACAGAAGAAATAATAGCAACAATAAAACATATCTCTCCTACTGTTTGAGGTATAAACCTAGAAGACATAAGTGCCCCAAGATGTTTTGAAATAGAAGAAAGATTAAAATCAGAACTAAATATACCAGTTTTTCACGATGATCAACATGGTACTGCAATAGTTGCACTTGCTTGACTGATAAACTCTCTAAAAGTAGTAGGAAAAAACAAAGATGATATAAAAATAGTTGTAAACTGACTTTGAGCTGCTTGAACTGCTATAATCAAACTTTTTAGATTGTACTGAGTTTGAGATATAGTTGTTTGTGATAGTAAATGAATCATATCTAAAAAAAGAGATGATTTAAATAAAGAAAAAATGGAAATTCTAGATATGACAAATAAAAATGATATATCAGGAAATCTAGCAGATGCTCTAGTTTGAGCAGATGTTTTTGTTTGAGTTTCTGCACCACTTGTAGTAACAAAAGAAATGGTAAAAACTATGAAAAGTGATTCTATTATCTTTGCTATGGCGAATCCAACTCCAGAAATCATGCCTGAAGATGCACTTGAAGCTTGAGCTAAAATAGTAGCAACTGGTAGAAGTGATTATCCAAATCAATTAAATAATGTACTTGTTTTCCCTGGACTTTTTAAGTGAGCACTAGAAAATAGAGTAATAAAAATAACTGATGAGCATAAATTAAAAGCTGCATTCGCTCTTGCAAATTATGTAACTAATCCAACTGCTAACGAAATAATACCTAGTCCACTTGATAAAAATGTAGCAAATATAATTGCAAGTGTGATAAAATAAAAAAATCTTGATTTAAAAATCAAGATTTTTTTTATTGTGGATAATATAAATTATGTGGTTTTATATCAAGTAATACTTCATTTAAATATTTATTTGATAAGTATTTAGCCATAGGTAAATTCATATCAAGATAATTTCAACAATCACGAGCACTTTGTCCAGGAATTTCTCAGATAAAATCTCTCATAAAAGTATACAGTTCTATCAAAAGTGGAACTATATCTTTTGATTCATAATCTCAATTTAATAAAAGATAAAATCAAGTTCTACATCACATAGGACCAAAATAAATTATTTTACTTCCATATTGACTATGATTTCTCAAAAATGTAGCTCAAAGGTGCTCTATAGCATGCATTTCTGCATTATTCATAACAGGTTCAGCATTTGGTTTTGTCATTCTTAAATCAAAAGTAGTAACTATACTATTACCTACTTCATCTTTTCTAGAAACAAAAACTCCAGGAAACATTCTTGTATGATCTATCATAAAACTAGCTATTTTTTCCATATTATTATACTTTATAAATATAAGCTAATTTTACTAATTTTTTACACAAACTCAAAAACAAGGACCAATTCAACTATGTTGAATTTGGGGCTCAAACAGTTTTCGTTTGTTTCAAAAAATAGTAAAATCAAAACTATTTAAATATTAATTAATTATTTTTTCTAAAACTTTTAAACTATTCTGCATAGCAAAATCTAGATTTCACATATGAGCATCTTTTGCATCACTATCAGCTCAATCTGATATAGCTTTTATAAAAATACAATTATCAAGTTTATCAAATTCTCTTGCAACAGATGCAACAGCAAAAGCCTCCATTTCTATCACATCTGCGTTATATTTACCTCTCAATTCTGAAACTTTGTTATTATCATCTATAAATTGATCTCCTGTTAAGCAATACGAATTATTTACAAGTTTAAATTCAAAATCTCAATCTAAAAATATATTATTATTTATAACTATTTCTCTTTTTGCATAATCAAGATGACTTCAATCAAAAGGTAGATACATATCATGTTGAGAAATTTTATTTACTAAAAATACATCTCAAATAGAAGCATTCTTTCAAAGTAGACTTCAAGCTATACCTATATTTATAAGCTTAGAAATATCATAATTTAAAAAAAGATAAGTAACTCATATACTTGCTTGTACTTTTCAAATTCAAGCTAGAGCCAGAACTATATTATCATTTTCATAGATACTTATATTTTTCAATTTTTTTGTATTTTTAAGTCAATACATTTTTATTATATGCTCTGCCTCTTCTTGCATTGCTGTTATTATTCCTATCAATTTTATAATTTAAAAAATAAACTAAAAACTAGTATATCAATTATTTTTAATATTTGAAATTTTATTTTATTAAATATAATTATACTCAAATAAAATTGGTTTTCGGTAATTTTCTGAAATAAACGAAAACTGTTGAGTCCTAAATTCAATTTATTGAATTGGTCGAGTTTTTGAGTTTATTGAAGAAATTTACGAAAACTAAAATATGTTAGGTATAGAGAAAATAATAAAACAAAAAATATGATAGAAGAACACAATAGTTTAGCAGAAAAATTTATAAAAAAAGGTTTTTGGTTATACCTTTTTTCATTCATAATATGACCTATTTGATATATAGTAAAGATTATTATATCATGAGAACTTAGTGTAAGCGAAGTTTGAATACTTTATTGAGTTATAAGTCTTATAACTCTTGTTTCAGCTTATAATGACTTATGATTAACTGATAGTCTCAACTTTTTCGTGCCTAAATTTATCACAGAAAAAAGATATGATAAGGTAAAATCTATACTGACTTATGCTTTGATTGCACAAATGACAACTGGTATAAGTATAGCATTGTTTTTCTTTTTTGGTAGTGACTATATAGCAAATAATTATTTTCAATCAAAAAGTGCTATAGATGTATTAAAAATATTTGCATTTTTCTTTCTTTGAATAAACATCTTTCAAATAATTGCCACATTTTTTATGGTAGTTCAAAATACTTTTTACAACAAAATTACAGAATTATTAAGAATGATTTTTATACTATTTTTTGTTGTTTGAGTTTTTCGTCTTGATTTATGAAATCTAGCAAACTATTCATATGCTTGGGTTTTTTGATTATATATTTGAATCATAATTGCAGTAAGTATATTTATAAAAAAATACTATAATATATATCTAAAAAATGAAAAAATCCTATGGGACAAAAATCTATTTAAAGAGATATTTAAATATGCATTAACTATTTTTATAGGTATGCAAGCATGAGTAATACTAGGACAAATGGATATGCAAATGATCATATATATGCTATGAACTGAACCTGCTTGATATTATACAAACTATCTAAGTATTATAAGTATACCTTTTATGCTTATATGACCTATATTTGCCTTACTTTACCCTATGTTTTCTCAGATGCATAGCAAGTGAGAAACTGAAAAAATAAAACTTATAAAATCTGTATTTCAAAAAAACTTCTTAGTTTTATCTATGTCTTTTAGTATACTGTTTTTTGTATTTGCAGAAAATCTAGCTTATATGTTTTTTGGTGAAAAATTTTTACCTTCTGGAGATATATTAAAATATGCTATATTATTTCTAGCATTTAACTTTTTACTACAAATGAATGGTAGTATACTAGCTGCAATATGAAAGGTAAAGCAAAGATTAAAGATAGTTTTTATAGCTATAATTTTCAACTTTTTTACAAATATAATTTTCATAAATACTATATGAGTAGAGTGAGCAGCTTTAGCAACTGGTATGTGATGGATAATTATATGGATTTTATGAGAATATCACTTATGAAAAGATTTTAAAATAGAGTTTGATTTAAAATATCTATTTAAAAATATGATAGTATTATCAACTATATGAATAACTACTTACTTTTACATATTACCATTTTTTGAAAATCTAAGTAGAATAAATACTCTTATATTTTTCTGTATTTTCTCTCTAATATATTTCTTGATATTTGCGTTATTAAATAAAAAAGATTTTTTATATCTT
>JABWCI010000028.1 GCA_013368515.1 Candidatus Altimarinota bacterium
GTTAGGCTAAATTAAAAATAATGTTTTTAAAAATATGAATATCAATGATTGGTTAAATAAATTCAAGTATAGCTGGGAGAATAAAAATATCGACGATGTTTTGTTGTTATTTTCTGCTAATGTTATATATTACGAAACCCCATTTCATAAACTGAATGGTTTAGATGAGATAAAAAAAGAATGGCTGGCTATCTTAGATCAAAATGAAATTGATTTAAGATATAGTGTTTTCTCAATAGATGATAATAAGTATACCATTCAATGGGATTTGAAATATTTTAGTAAAGATGGAAATCAATTTCATTTTTCTGGAGTATATCTCATCAAATTAAATGAAATGGGGTTATGTGATGAATTTAGACATTATTGCGAAAAAGACACTTTTTAAAAACATTATTTTTAACTCAAGGGGTCGTTGCACTTGATTTTCCTTCCATTGCATTGCAGAAAAATCACCCTCGCCTAACAGCTTCTATGAGATTCACTCGTTGCACTTCGCTCTCCCATATTTTGCTCGTTCCTTGCAAAACATCTCATAGAAGCAAACGTTAATTTCCTTGAGATTTTTAAGAATAAAAAGTATAATTTTATAAATTTTTAACATTTAACAATTTTTGTATGAAAGATAACCATATTAACTACGTAGAGTTCAAAGCAAATGATCTCGAAAAAATAAAGAAATTTTACCACCAAACCTTTGGTTGGAATTTTACAGATTATGGTCCAACATATGTTGCTTTTTCAGAAGGCGGTCTTGATGGTGGATTTGAAAAAACAGACGAGAGTATTGTAAATGGAGCACTTGTTATTTTATATCACCAAAATCTTGAGAACATCAAAGAGAGAATTGTTGAATTTAATGGTAAAATTTCAAGAGATATTTTTTCTTTTCCTGGTGGACGTAGGTTTCATTTTATTGATCCTTCTGGAAATGAATTAGCAGTTTGGTCTGATAAATAAGAATAAAAATTTATAAATTAAAACTAGATAAAAAATCTCAAGGAAACTCAAGGGGACGTTGCACTTTCGCTCGTACCTCGCTCACCCTCGCCTAACAAAGGATATGAGGTTCGAGCCTTGCAGGCTCTCAACCCAAATTGCTCCTTACAGTCGCAACTTCTCATATCCTTAAACGTTAGGCGACATCTACTTTTTATTTTACTAAAATATCATCTTGAATAATAAAATCAGCGAAACCAAAATTTTTTTTTAGGGGGAAAAGAAAAAAGCATTAAAAAATTTGCATTTTTTAATAAAAAAGAGTAGAATAGAAATGTCAATCAAAAATTTTATTTTTTTAATTTTTATAAATATGAATAATTGAGTATCTGAAAAACCTTTATATATTAAAGGACAAAGAACAACTATTAAATGAGTAACTTTTGAACTTTGAGAACATGCCGTTTTAAATTTTGCTGATTATGATAATCCTGTTGAGTGAGAAATTACAAAAATATGAAATCATATAGTATATTTAAATTGAACAATGTATCAATTAAATAATTGTGTTTCTGCTGAAAAAATTGATTTAGCTTGAGCTTGATATTATTTATCTCTTATTGAGCAATCAAAAGAAAATATATTAGATGCTTTTGCATCTATTGAATGATTATCAATTTCAGATCTACAAACAGTTTTAAAATTAGTAAATGATAAATTAGAAATTAATATAGCGGAATTTAATAAAATTAATATTCCTGAAATTGATAATAGTTCAAATACAAGATCTCTATCAGAATCACTAAAAGCTAAAACTGAAATATTAGAACAAATAAGATTTTATGAATGAGTGAAAACTATGTTATCAAATAGATTAGATGAATTAAAAGCAGAAGAGATTAAAAAAAGTTTATAATTATTTTAGCCAGCTCTCGCTGGCTTTTTCTTTTCCCTCTAAAAAAGCTCGTTATCACTCACAAAAAAGTTTTTGGTTTACTGTAGAAAATCATCTATAATACTGGAAATCAACAAAAACAAAAAGTAGAC